>JASHOY010000089.1 GCA_030038435.1 Acidobacteriaceae bacterium
CCGCGGCCATGGGCGCATCGGCGAGGGAAAGGCTCATTCCCGGCTCACCATCGATGGCCAGCCGCGTCATGGTCACGCGATCTTCAAAGCTCGCCGGGGAACCCTGTGGCTTCAGCGGCTGCGCACCCACCGGCGCAAAGAGCACCACGTCCAGCCGCAGAGCCACGCGCGCCGCACGCGCCACCGCCAGGTGCCCCAGGTGGGGCGGATCGAAGCTGCCGCCGAAATAGGCCACGCGGGCGCCGGCGCCAATTGCCTCGCTCATGGGTTTCATCCTATCGCGTTCGCGGCGCCGGAACTCGCGAGAAGCGGATCACTTGCAGCTCGGCTTTGAAAAGTGCGTGCCTTGGCTCCTGAGAACTCCGATTGTCAATCCGAGGCGCTATGGATTCGCGCCGCTGCGCCGCAGGCTAGTATGCTGTTTCCAGTCATGCGATACCTGCTTGCATTCCTGGCACTTGCCGGAGTCGTCGTTTCCGCCCTCGCTCTTCACGTTCACTATGTAACCGGCACGCAGCCTTGCGACATCAATTCCCACTGGGACTGCGGCATCGTCAACCACAGCTCCTTTGCCATGATGGGCCACGTTCCCGTGGCCCTCATCGGCATCCTCGGTTACCTTATCATCGGCTTGCTGGGCTTTTTCCGGCAGCGTTTTTTCCTGACAATCGCCGTGTTTGCCGGCTTCTGCTTCGCGCTGCGCCTGACCTTCATCGAGGATTACGCCCTGGAGGTCTGGTGCCTCTATTGCGTGATCTCCCAGACCATCATTTCGCTGATTCTGCTGCTAAGCCTCTGCTGGCTCGGCGCTGAGTACATCGAACTCAAGCGCAACCGCCGCCGATTGATCTGATCGAAGCGCCCTACGCTCGCGTCGCGATCCGCAGCTTCTTCTTAACGCTTCCACGTTTTCACTTCGCCCCTGACCCCTTGGCCCTTAGCTCTGATCTTTGACCGCTGTTAAACTTGAACCAGGATCGATGCTGCGAAACTGGTACGCGCGCTGGATGTATGGCTGGGAAACGCGGCTCACCACGCGCGATGAAAACCGCGTGGTTCGGCCCCTCGAATGGGGCTTCGACTGCATCGCTGCTTTGCTTGAATCCGACGGCCTCGCCGGCGCCATTCCATCGCCCCAATCTCTCTGCGATAATGCCGCCGCGGAAGCCGCCATGGCGCGCATCAACCGGCTGCTTATCGCCGGCAGCCGCGAGTTCTTCGGCTATCGCCGCCCCACCGACTTCCGCCTGGAAGAGCGCCATCCGCAGCTTTTCCCTACGAACGTGCGTCCAGAGACGCTGGCGCGCGATGCCGTGCTGCGCCGCCAGGCCGCCGACGGCGATTTGGAGCCGGCCGTGTTTCTTCGCTTCACTTCGCCGGAGCGCACGCTTTTCCCGGGCAATGACATGGTCAACGCGCGCTGGTATCCCGCTCCGGAGCATCGCGACCCCCTGCGCCCCAAGCAGGCTATCGTGGTGCTGCCGCAGTGGAATGCCGACGGCTTCAGCCACAACGCGCTGTGCGCCGCCTTCAACCGCATGGGCGTCTCCGCATTGCGGCTGTCGATGCCCTATCACGACATCCGCCGGCCCGAAGAACTGGAGCGCTCCGACTATGCGGTCAGCGCGAACATCGGCCGCACACTTTCCGCATGCCGCCAGGCAGTCGTCGACATTCGCTGCTGCCTTGACTGGCTTGAGGAGCAGGGCTACGAACACTTCGGCGTGCTCGGCACCAGCCTCGGCTCCTGCTACGCCTTTCTCGCCAGCGCTCATGATGCGCGCCTGCGCGTGAACGCGTTCAATCATGCGTCGACCTCGTTCGGCGACGTGGTCTGGAACGGCCAGAGCACGCGGCACATCCGCCAGGCGGTGGAGCAGGCCGGCCTGACGCCAGAGCGCCTGCGCGCGCTCTGGGCCGCCATCAGCCCCATCAGCTATTGGGACAAATTCGCCAGCGCAGAATCCGCCGGCCCGCAAAAGCGCGTGCTGCTGGTTTACGCCGACTACGACCTGACCTTCCCGCGCGAATATTCGCTGCAGGTGGTCAGGGCTTTCCGTGAGCACGGCGTCAACTTCGAGCCACGCGTGCTGCCCTGCGGCCACTACACCACCGGCGAAACACCTTTCAAATACATTGACGGCTGGCACCTGGGTTCCTTTGTCTATCGCGCGTTCAAGGCGCTGCGCGTAGAAAAAGCCGCCGCCCGGCAGACTGAATCCGCCGAGCCAGCGGCGATCGAAGAAAAATCTGCCTGAAAGCGCAATTATTGCGGCGCATTCCGGCCGTTGTGTTTTTGCCGGTAGATCTGCCGGCTGGCGCCGTTCTGCCGGCGATTGATGTTTTGCCGCTCCTGCCCGGTAAGCCGGCCGCCGTTGGCTGACCGGTCTGCAGCGATATGCCGGTTGATGCTCTGCTCGCGGCCTTCGGTGCGCGCGGCTTCACCGGCGGTCATGGAGCCGTTGCGGATGCCGTTGGCGATGCGGTCCTGCTGATTCTCGCGCCGCTGGCCAACTTCGTTGTTGCCGAAGTGTGCCTGCGCGGCGTTGTGCTTGTCGCTGTAAATTGATTTGCTGATGTTGTTCTGCTGCCTGTTGATGTGCTGACGCTGCTGCGCAGTCAGCTTGCCGCCATTGGCGGAACGGTCGGCATGGATCTCGCGATTCACATTGGCCTCGCGTCCCTCGATACGCTTGGTTTCACCCGCGGTCATCTGCCCACTCTGCACTCCGTTGGCAATGCGCTGCTGCTGGTTCTGCCGGCGGTCGTTGACTGAGCCATCTTTGGGCTGGTTGGTGTTGTTCTGAGCCGAAATCTGCCCGGGCTGAACCAGCAGCATTCCCGTGGCAAGCATGACACTCAACGCGAATGTGAAAACTCTCTTTTGCATGGAATTCTCTCCAGGGACCTGAAGTTAGTTCGTCTTCGGCCCATGCTGAATGCAAACCCGGCAGTTACAAAAAGTTGTCCGCAACTGATGTTTCCTTCCACCGCTAAGTTACCTTATGCCTGCGCAATATACTTTCTAACCCGGAATCAAGATGGCTCGTTGCCGCGCTGGCAATTCGGCGAAGGCCCAGGATCCGGATGTGTAAAGTCAGCATTATTCAGCGGCTTTTTCCGCCAGTAGCTTGATCGCTGCGAGGTTCTGCATAAGCTCCTTGGGAATGGCATGCCGCTCTTCAAGGTAGTCAAGGCTGTTATAGGAGACGAGGACTTCAGCATCATCGTTTTCCCGGATAAGAATCTTCAGCGGCAGGTCGATGGCCGTTGTCGGCGCCGCGAGCATCACCGGCGTGCCGGCTTTCGGGCTGCCGAAGATGAGCAGCTTGGTCGGCGGCATTTTCATGCCCACTCTTTCTGCTTCACCGCTGTGGTCGACGAGGGCGAACAAGGCCACGTCCTTGGACGCGAGCAGGCTCTTCAGCCGATCCACGGTTTCTTCCACCGAGTGCCGGCTGCGAATATCGACAATTCCGGTGGTATTCATGGGCGCCATAAATTCTCCTTCACGGTTGCGGTGATGGTGCAGTTCTAACTGTGGACCGAAATCAGATAAATCGTCATACCCATCCCTACGAGGGCAAGGAACAGTGCCATGAAAACGGCGAGTTTCGAGCTGTGAGGCCGCGCCGGAGTGCCGCCATTCAATTCGCGCACAAGACGTAAGTGATGCAATCCCGCGGTAAGACTCACGATGACTCCCGTGGCAATCAGCGCCGTACCAAACCAGATAGATAATCCGTATGAACCTCCCGGATTGCGATTTTGCGCCGCCTGAATCTGCCCGAGGAAGATTCCAAATCGCGCCACCACGAAGCCGAAGCCCATTAACGCAAGGGCGGTTCTGATCCACGCCAGGAGGGTACGCTCCGCAGCCAGGTAGTCTCCCAAGCTGGTTTTCTGCCGTGGATCCTCCGATGTGTTCATGCGGTCTCGATCCCGTAGAAGCGGTTTCTATGCAATGGAAGCACTCTGGAAACTGGCCCACTAGTCATGCATTCGGATTTATGCCTGTGGACGCGGAGAAGAAGGCCGTCCGCAGGCGATGGCCTATTCTAACCCTTGAATCCCCACCTCGCCAGAGACGTGCAACAACCGAGGCGCGCCGCCCGCCTTTGCCGTAAAATCAACTTATGACCGACCGCATGTCACTCCCGCTTGCCCAGGCCGACCCCGAGGTCGCCGCAGCTCTTGACCGCGAAACCGTCCGCCAGCATGAAGGCCTTGAAATGATTGCCAGCGAGAACTTCGTCTCGGAAGCAGTGCTGGAAGCGGCCGGTTCCACCTTTACCAACAAGTATGCCGAGGGTTATCCCGGGCGCCGCTACTATGGAGGCTGCGAGTACGCTGATGTGGTCGAGAACCTGGCCCGCGAGCGCGCGCGACAGCTCTTCGGCGGCGAACATGTCAACGTGCAGCCGCACTCCGGCTCACAGGCCAATGCCTCGGCTTACGCCGCGGTGCTGCAGCCGGGCGACACCATTCTCGGCCTCGATCTTGCGCATGGCGGCCATCTCACCCACGGCCATCGTCTCAGCTTCAGCGGCAAGCTTTACCGCACCACCTTCTATCACGTGCGCCGCGACACGGAGACCATCGACTACGACGAGCTGGAATCCATCGCCGAACAGGAAAAGCCCAAGGTCATCATCGGCGGCGCCAGCGCCTATCCGCGCCTTTGGGAATTCGCCCGCATGCGCCAGATCGCCGACAAGGTGGGCGCCACTTACATCTTCGACATGGCGCACATCGCCGGTCTGGTCGCCGGCGGCGTGCATCCTTCGCCCGTGCCCCACGCGCAGATCACCACCACCACCACGCACAAAACGCTGCGCGGCCCGCGCGCCGGCCTCATTCTCTGCACACAGGAGCTTGCCGCAGCCGTAGATAAGTCCGTCTTTCCCGGCCAGCAGGGCGGTCCTCTGATGCATATTGTCGCCGCCAAGGCGGTGGCTCTGGGCGAAGCTTTACGTCCCGAGTTTCGCGCTTACGCCGCGCAGATCGTCGCCAACGCCAAGGCCCTGGCTGAAGCTTTGCAGCACGCCGGATTCCGGCTCGTCTCCGGTGGCACAGACAATCACCTCATGCTCGTTGATGTTTTCGAAAAAGGGATTCTTGGCTCGGAGGCCGAACTGGCGCTGGGCAAAGCGGGCATCACCGTCAATAAGAACACCATCCCTTACGACACCAATCCTCCGCTCAAAGCGTCGGGTATTCGCGTGGGCACGCCGGCGCTCACTACTCGCGGCATGAAGGAAGCCGAGATGCGGCAGATTGCCGCCTGGATCGCCAAGGCGCTTGCCCAGCGCAATGACGATGCGGCACTCGATCGCATTCGCCGCGATGTAGCGGATCTCGCCGCGCAGTTCCCGCTCTATGCCTGGCGCCGCACGCCGGAAGCCGTCAGCGCATAAGACGTCCTCATAAATTCGCTCCGTCGCGACTTGATTTCGATTGCCATGGTTGATCTTCCGTGTTTAGGATGGACCATCCCGGAATCGATGCGGCGAATGGCCGAGGGCTGACTTCGGCTATTCGCCACGGCGAGGGCGGATACATGGCAAGCGCGATCCGTCCCCCCTGTCTTGAGTGAAAGCGCTTGAGGAGGTATTCATGCGCACCCCCCACCTTGCTCTGTTGTCCCTGCTGCTGATCTCTGCGCCGGCATTCGCCCAGCGCGACGGAGGCTCCGACCGGCAAAATCATGGCCAGCCACCAAGCCACGCGCAACAGCCGGCGCACAATCAAAAACCTCCTTCGCGTGGCCCGGCAGCATATCGCGGCAAGCCGCAGCCGGTCGGCCCCGAGCGTAAATTCTCCGATCAGCCCGGCCATCCCAATGTTCCCCATGTGGACGGGAATAAGTGGGTCGGTCACGACACCGGGCGCAACGATCCTCGCTATCATCTTGACCATCCGTGGGAACACGGCCAGTTTACCGGCGGATTCGGTCCCTCGCACCGCTGGCGCATTGCAGGCGGCGGCCCATCACGCTTCTGGTTCAACGGCTGGTATTGGAGCGTGGCCCCGGCTGACATTGGTTATTGCGGCGGCTGGCTTTGGAATTCCGACGAAATCATCATTTATCAGGACCCCGATCACATCGGCTGGTATCTGGCTTACAACGTCCGCCTTGGAACCTATATTCACGTTATGTTCATGGGAACATAGCCAATATGCAGCGGACTGGTCGCGACTGTTCTCCGCCAGGTTGTGGCGAGGCGTATTTGTTAAGTCGTCTCTCACACCAGGATAGAGCCATAGTGACGACGCAAAGCGCATAGTTGCGGGAAATCGCCGTAAATAAAAGGAGAAGGGAGCAGCGCGTAATGCTTGCTCCCTTTTTCTTTTGTGATGCATTGCGCATCCAACGCATCAGAACTAGAAAGTGTATGCCTCTTGGCGCGATCCTAAGTTACCATTTCGGTCACTAATCCCATTTGTACGCCTCCGATTTCATGAGTTATCCTTGACCTATGGCTATTGACTCCGTAATCGCACAAATTGATGCTGAAATCGCCCGGCTTAATCAAGTTCGCTCTTTGCTCGCAAGCGCCGGCTCTGCCCCTGTCACGGCAAGGAATGGCAAGGCGAAGAAATCTCCGGCCAAGGCCGCGATCAGAAGGAAGAGGGTGCTGAGTCCTGAAGCGCGCAAGCGCATTGCCGAGGCGCAACGCAAGCGCTGGGCCGCGCAGAAAGCTAAGGCCAAGTAGCGGCGCGAGGTTGAGTCAATCTGCTTCGGCCCTGCGAAACCGCGCGGGCGTGCGCAGAAAGGTCGCGCTTATTCCCATCGATAATTTGTAGATCTGCGACGCGGAAATCGCTTTCCGCGCATGGGGTCGGGTTATGCCCGAAACCCTCGCGCAGGCGGGCAGTTGCCCATCGAGAATTGCGGGGCGCCGGCGCAGACCCGGAATCTTTGGAGCGCATCGTTGCTTTCACTCTTCGCCGTAAGTGGCATCCGGCGTGCAAAAGCTCTGCAAAAAGATTTGTCGTTTTCTAACCAAGGCCGGAGTTATCGTGCGTTGTCCGTTGCTTTCAGGAACGCCGCTCACCGCCGGTTGGACGATTGGAAGGTTGCAGATTCGGGACGCTTGCGTTCTGGTATTGCCATAGATAATCATCAGGCGGCAACCGTCTGCCGGGAGGCCGCCTGATGATAGCCTGTGGCCATCATTCAGCGCATAGAACGACTAAATTCTGGCCATCGAGTGGCCCGGTCAGTTCTGACCGACACCCGTCATCACCAGCATTCGCGGCTCGGTCATCTCTTCGATGGCGGAACGAATTCCCTCGCGCCCGAGTCCCGAATCCTTGATACCGCCATAAGGCATTGGATCGAGGCGCCAGGTGGGAGTGTCGCCCACAATCAGCGCGCCCACTTCCAACTCGCGATAGGCGGTCATGATACGTCCAGCGTCACGGGTCATAAGTCCCGCCTGCAATCCATATTTCGAGTGATTCACTTCCGCCAGCGCCTCCTCGAAATCGTCGTACGGTTCCACCACCGCTACCGGCCCAAAGACCTCTTCGTCACGCACCTTCATGCCTGTTCTGGTTCCGGAAAGGATCGTCGGCGGCACCATTGATCCCTTGCGTTCGCCGCCGGTGACGACTTTGGCGCCCGCATCAGTGGCTTCTTTGATCCAAGCTTCTACGCGCTCTGCGTCACCGAGCCGAATCATCGGACCCACGTCGGTGGCTTCCAGCGCGGGGTCGCCAACCACCAGCCTGCCGGCATGCTCGGCCATCTTCCACAGGAAACTGTGAAAGACGCTGCGCTCGACAAAGACCCTCTGCACGCTGATGCACGATTGTCCCGCATAGCCGAAGGCCGCATGTGCGGTCTTCAGCGCCGCTTCCTCCAGGTCCTGCCAGTCGCTGTGCACAATCAGCGCGGCATTGCCGCCCAACTCCAGCAGCACGCGCTTGCGACCAGAGTGCATCTTCAATTCCCAGCCCACTTTCGCCGAGCCGGTAAAGCTCACCAGCTTGATGCGGTCTTCTTTCTCTGCCAGCCATGCAGCGTCTGCGTTGTCCAGCGGCAGCACGGCCAGGCCCTCCTCCGGCCATCCTGCTTTCAGAATCACCTCGCCCAGCGCCAGGGAAGTAAAGGGCGTCTGCGGCGCCGGTTTCAGAATCAGCGGGCATCCGGCAGCCATGGCCGGCGCCGCCTTATGCGCAGCGAGGTTCAGCGGAAAATTAAACGGCGTGATAGCCAGAACCGGTCCCACGGGAAAACGCTGCACCATCCCCCAGCGCCCTTCATTGCCCTCGGTCAGGTCCAGGGGCAGAGTCTCACCGCCCATGCGAACGGCTTCTTCAGCAGCGGTTTTGAAGGTCAACACGGCGCGATCGACTTCCACACGCGCCAGGCGCACCGGTTTACCTGCTTCGGCCACGATGAGCTGAGCAAACCGCTCCTTCTGCTCGATCAGCGCCGCCGCCACATCTTCCAGGATCTCGCGGCGCTTCCACCGGGGCAGCGCCCGCGTCCGCCGCAGGCTCGCCCAGGCGTGGTTCACCGCCTGGCGCGCATCGGCCCGCGTGGCCACGGTCACCCGCCCTACCAGTCCCTGGTCCCACGGCGAGCGCACTTCCAGCGCATCGCCTTCCACCCATTCCTTGCCGCAAAGCAAGAAACCGGTCTGCGTTCCCGGCCGCATCTTCATCGCGAATTACTCCTTTTTCCGGTCCTTGATTCCATGTTACAAGCGTGGTTCCATCCGCCTCGCAGCAGACAAAGAATCATAGGTCCCGAGTAATCCCAGAGCGATAATGAGCTTCTGGCAGCAAGACCGCTCGTCGCAACTGATTCCCAAAGGAATACCACCGGAAAGCTAAGTCCGCACCGCACACACTCTCCCCTTCGGCGCGTAACGCAATAGTTGCATGTACAAGTAATCGGCAAATCAAGTAATCAAAGGGAACCAGGGCCCGGTCAGATGGGGAGAGACTCATGCCCGGTGAGGTCGTTCAAATTCCATTGCATGGCGCTCTTGCGCAACTTGAGAGCGACAAAGCGCCGCGCCACGACCCCTTTCTTCCTGCGCTTTCTCCGATCGATTACAAATTCATTGCCATTCTTTCCCTGCTCCTGATTCCCGCATATATCCTTGCCCACCTTCCTTTCCGGGTAGACTTTGCCGGATTTATTGACGCTTACTGGATTGCCACTTCGGCCCGCAGCGGATTGGTCGCGGTCCTGCTCTTCATGGCTGGATTCCCTTTGGAGCGAACTTTGCAACCAGCATTGCGCCGCTACAGACAACAGAAGCTGCGGATTGGCATCGCCCTGGCAGTTACAGTCTGGCTTTGCTGGCTGCTGGGATTCCGGCTGGGCTTGACGATAACGGTCGACGCCCTGGCCCTGGCAGAACTCATGGAGAGAAGAAGAGAAGCATTTGAGCGCACCCTGCTCGATCTCTTCTGGCCGGGGCTATATCTGTTCTGCGGCATCGTGGTGATCTTCGCATTGAACTCCGCCGTCGTGGGAATCAGATGGGCGGGCACTTATGACCAGATGTTCAAGCACCTGGATTGGGTGCTCTTCCATGTAAACGTATCGAACATCGCCCATTGGACTCTGAATCATTCGCCGCGGTGGTTCCCGCAGTTGCTCGAATTCGCATATTTCGGCCTCTATGCGCAGCTTGGCGCGGTGCTCTTTCTGACCGCTCTTCTTCGCGGTCAGCGCTATGCCGCACAGTACGTGCGCACGCTCCTGATCGGCTATACGATTGCGCTCGCCGTCTTTTGCCTGTTGCCGGCCAAGGGCCCATATTTCATCTGTCCGGATCACCAGTTGCACTACCCTCGAACCCTGCTCTCCTATGCCGTGCAGCGGGAGCTCGGAAGTGATGTGCGCATGCTCTGGACACATCACCTGCCCCCCGGAGCAACCACCGGCATTGCTTATTTCATCAGCTTTCCATGCATGCACATCGCGCTGGCGATCATTTCCATCTGGTTTCTTCGCAGATGGAGGCGGATCTGCCGCATGGTTCTTGTCTGGGACGCGGCGTTGCTGGCCCCAGCCATACTTCTTCTGGAGTGGCATTACGTCATCGGCATGGTCGGAGGAATCGCAACGGCGTTTCTGGCTATCTGGCTTTGCGGCCGCATCTCGCGGAAAGCTGGCCACAGCACCTTGAGCCAGGCATTGCGGAAGATTGACGCCGCTGCCGCGCTCTGACCCGTTTGTGCCGATTTTGGCCCGCAGAGCTAAAGATCCTGCGCCGCCGCGGCGTGCGCCAATCGCCGCTTGCCGCGAGTTGCCTTTTTCAGGCTTTCACTACAAAGCGCGACCGGCCATTTTCGCCGTACCACATGATGTAATTGGTTCCCCAGGCATTGTTGAAGAGGCAAGAATGAATACCCTGATTCAGATCGGGCTGGACATTGGAGAACAGCAGCGGCGTCCGCTCGCCCAGCGCCACCACCGGCGCGTCCAGCGTCTCCACGGTAAATGAGTTGCCGCCGGATTCATGCGCG
>JASHOY010000090.1 GCA_030038435.1 Acidobacteriaceae bacterium
AGAGGCTGACCCAATTTAGTAACTGAGCCGATGTAGAAATTGATCCGATTTAGAAGCTGACTCGATGTAGAAGCTGAGCCAATGTAGAAACTCATGTAGAGTCCTTACCGCCTCCCCGCCAACAGGGGTTCTCTCTGGCTCCCTGGCTCCGGCCTAACCCGGCCAAAATGGCTCCGTTTTAAACCGGCGCTGACAGAAGCATCGGTTGCGCCAGAAAATGAGCCAGGAAGCAAAACCCAACTCCAGGCGTACCTCGACGAATTTGTCTTTCGACATAACCGCCGCAAGAATCCCGCGGCGGCATTCAAACACTCCTCAGCCTCGGGACCGCTCGCGCATCAACCGGATACAAGCAAATCCGCGGCGGGAAGGACCTCAACCGCAACATGTTGGGTTCTGCTGAAGCAACCAGATAAGCAAATGCTGAATAGCCGACCCGCTGACTAGCTACGCCCCGGTCCCAACCTCGGTTACAAACCGCACCCACCAGGAATCTCCGCTCCGCTCCATCGTCGCACCGGCCGGCATTTTCCCATTCACAAGCACAGGGGCCGCCTTCGCTTCCCGCGCAAAAGGCCCCAGCCGCACGGTGACACGGCCCAGCTCCTTATCCGCGACGATGCGCAGGCCCATCCGGTCGCCGACGCGCTTCAGCGTGTACTGCAAATCGGCGGTCTCGAGCTTTCCCGACGTCTCAAACACTACCGGATACTTGCTCACCGCAATCTCTTTCCAGTCATATGGCATCCGCGGGAAGAACTGCAGCCGCTGGGGATGCGTATCGTCCACGCCCATCACCAGGCGCAGCGTCTTTACGATCTCCGCTTCCTGAACGCCGTTGCCCAGGTCGCCGATCCGGAACCAGTATTGGCCGGTGGGATCGATGCGCACGCCCTCGGGCACGATGTAGGACGGGATGCCCCACTGCGCAAGCCGTGGATCGTAAATCTCCTTCGCCGCCCAGTCCAGCATCGTCGTCGCGTCGCGCATCCGGTCCAGCAGCAGCGCCGACTGGGTGACGAACCCCTGGCCGTAGCCCATCGACTGCCCATAGAACCCGAAGGGCTTATATGTGTCAAGAATCCTCTGGTAGGCCGCTTCGTTAACGGTGCGCCACTCGGGGTAGCTGTCCTCCGGCGCGAAGCCCTCGTTGTCGGCCTGAAAAATCAGCGGCCCGAGCACCGTACTCTTTTCCGTCCAATTCGAGTAAGCGAGCGTCCATACCCGCCCATATTCCGGATCGTCGACAATGTAATGAGCCGTAATCCCCGCTTGCAGCCTGTCTGCGCCCGCGCGCCATTGCGCCGCATCGGCCTTTTTGCCTATCGAATCGGCCATCACTGCCAGCGCCCGCAGCGCATGCATGCCCGCCGCGTCGGGATACACCGAGAACCCATCTCCATTGGCGCTCTCGCCGGTCGTGTGCAGAATCCCGTCCTTCGCGCCCGAAATCTCCGGATGATTCAATTGCCAGAGAATCCAATCGCCCGCGGCCATCACATCCGGCCAGCGCGCGCGCAGCCACGCGTCGCGGTCAGGTAGCTGCTGCCAGAGCTTGAAGAGAAACAGGATGGTCAAACCCTGCCCATCGTTCTCGAAGCCAGGCGAGCGGGGGGAGTTCACCAGCATGCCCCAGTGCGGCGGCAACTGCATTCCCTTGAATTTGAGCGCGGGATCGGTCGCGTACCGCTGCGCCATCTTCAGGTCGTAATCGGCGTTGCGTTCGGCGTCCTTCGTGTATCCCAGCGTGGCGATCTCGCCCATGCTGCGGCCCATGTCGCGCGTGTACGATACGCCGTAGTAGCGGCCTACGCCCAAGCGGAAGGTCCCGAAACCGCTGTAGTTGCCCCAGGAAACCGCGCCTCGGGTCGAAGTGTGGTACATCCCATCGGCGCCGATCTTTGCCAGGATGTCCTGGACGTTGTAGCGGAACACGTTGGCCAGAATGCTGGCATAAACGTCTCCCCTGAACGTCACATCAGGGCCCGCGTAACCTGCCGGCGCCGAGGGCGCAACGCGGAGTCCGCGGTATAGATCATCGCTCGAGTACAACGCATGCTTCAGCCGCGTCAGCCGCTCTTGCTCTTGAGCTTCGCCGGTTCCCGTCGCCCGTAACGCCTTTGTTCTGATGAATTGCTCAAACTCCTGCGGAAAGGTGCCTGGCGTGAGCGTCCGAGCCGCGGCGAGACCGTTTGCCTCCGCCGACCCCACATCCCGCGTTTCAAGGGTGATGCCCTTGATCACCAGCGTTCCCTTCTTGGCCCGCGAGTTCTCGATCGTGATGCTGAGGATCGGGACCGGCTTCGGGTCGATCACCGCCACGTAGTTGCCATCCGCGAGCGGCTTGGCCGGGTAAAGCCGCAGCGCCCCGGCAAAAGCTGCCCGCAGCCGCGCGTCGCTCGGAAACGGCTGTTGAAAGTCGTAAAAGGCGCGCCCCCACCACACGCCTTCGCCCAGCAGCAGCGGGAACACCTGCGCCGACCCGTCGGCGTAATTCACGCGAATCCGCCCCAGATTGTCGCCGACGATGAACAAATACGATAGGTCGCGCGGATCGTGCCATCCGTAGCCGGGAAGCGACGCCGATCCTCCATCCAGCGGATATGGCGGTTTGTCAGCGTCATCGGCAGCTTTCACCGCGTCCGTCATGCCCAGCAGGAAAATCCGTTGCGCCCGCGTGCCAACCTTTACCTCGGCTGAGCCGCCCTGGACCAGCGGCAGCACCCGGTCTACAAACGGCACGCCATACAGGTTCAGAACCTTCCCGCCCCCTCCTGAGGCCAGCGGCAGCGCCAGATATTTCTCCCTGCCGGCAGGGGTTCCGCGGGATTGACCGCTCGAATTTGCCGCTAGGGCGGGCCGTGCAACGATCGCAAAAAGTGCGGCAAACAATGCCAGAACGATTCGCTTCATCAGATTCAAAATGACCAACTCTCTCGTAACAGCATAAACATTGCGCGGGCCGAATCGATGCCCTCTTGCGCTTTTCATCTCTTACGTTGGCAGCACGAAATTCTGTGAGCAGACTATCTCTTGAGAAACGAGTTGCCCGGCGCATCGGCCATGAAGAGACCTGAACCGAAAACGCTGTAGCGCTCGCGAATTTCCTTTCCCAAATCCCCATTCTCAAAGTCCGCCCTGTAAAACGCCGTGCAAGTGGTTCGTGCAGGCATCGGAGACGCTTGAGCCGGTTCACGGTGCAGGATTTCAGGTGGCAGATCGCCCTCCGACCTCATCACTCCGACCTCATCACTCCGGCCTCATCACTCCGGCCTCATCATGGGAGCGGTCTCTTAAGGTGGTCGAAAACGCAGAAAAACACCTTGCTTCTGAGGCGCAGTTTTTCAGCGCTCCTCGCGCGCCTCCTGCTTAACTTACTGCCTCGCTGGCTATCCTGCTTAACTTGTTTGTTATAAATAACTAAATAGTTGACGGGCGGTAAAGTCATCATCATCAATGATGATTATTGCTTGACAATCGCTCACTCGGATTAGCGGAGCGGATGATCAAGCGGCCGTCTTTGGTGAATTGGTAGATGCGGGAGTTAACCGCGGCAGGCTGCTCCGGAAGTCTGAACTGTCAAACTTCGTGTTCGCGTCGATCTTTCCAGTCAGGAACCCTTTGCCGAGTGGATTGAACGGGACGAAGCCGATTCCGAGCTCTTCAAGAGCGGGAATTACGGTTGTTTCCGGCTCTCGCCAGAACAGCGAGTACTCGCTCTGCAGCGCCGTAACGGGCTGTACCGCGTGGGCGCGGCGGATCGTCTGCGCACTCGGTTCAGAGAGGCCGAAATGCTTCACCTTGCCTTTCTGAATCAGTTCCTTGACGGCTCCGGCCACATCTTCAATGGGAACGTTGAGGTCGACGCGGTGCTGGTAAAGCAAATCGATAGCATCGACCTTGAGCCGTTTGAGCGATGCTTCGGCGACCTGCCTGATGTGTTCCGGACGGCTATTCAGAGCGTTCCACTTACCGCCGTCGTTCGGATTTGCTTCCCAGCCGAACTTCGTGGCGATGACGACTTTCCCGCGAAATGGAGCGAGGGCCTCACCGACCAGTTCTTCATTAAGGAGGGGCCCATAAACCTCCGCAGTGTCGAAGAACGTGACACCGAGAAGGGAAGACACGGGTCCTTTCCTTTAGGGAGCCACATCTCGTGTCGCGAATCTCGATTCCGAAATGACGTTTTATGCGTTCTTTCCCAAAGTCGATGAAATATGAGACGGCGAGCCGACGACCTGGTCTGCTGCCGAGTTTGTCACGAAATGTCAAAAGAATGTGTGATTGGTTGTGGCAAATCCAGCCGACCGTGCGGCGTTTGTTTGGTACAATTTGCATTAGGGGGACATGGACAGATGTTCCCGTGTTGCGTATCGTCCGCTACGGCATTGATAGCGGGCTTTTATGCTGTCCATGCTGTCCATTAATTCTGGAATTCGGTCAGATTCCCTGGAAAAGGTGGAAGCGGAAGAGAGAATAGACAGCAGCGGAAGACAGCATTTTCTTAGACTTAGCGTATGTCGAAGAAAACAGCTGGGGACGTAGCTCAGTTTGGTTAGAGCGCTGCCCTGTCACGGCAGAGGTCGCGGGTTCGAGCCCCGTCGTCCCCGCCATGAATCTAAAGGACTTAGGTTCATGGGTGACCCCAAAAAGACAGAGGTCCTGGGTTTGATATGGGTGCAATGAGCACCCTACCCTGCGATTTGTGGGTGTTTTTCATCCTGTGTTTCACCCAGATTCGGAACCATCATCCTGACAACCTTGCTTTGTGCGGCCCGCTTGTTCGAGGTCACAGCCTGCGTGTAGACCTCAAGCGTGATCCTGCTGTTGGCGTGCCGTAAAAGCTCCTGGACCGTCTTCACATCTTCCCCATTCGCCTTCAGCAGCGTGCCGAAGGTGTGACGGAAGGTGTGCCAGCCGATGCGTTTATGAATGCCGTTTGCTCGTGCAACCGGCCTGATATGGCGCTTCATGAGGTTGTCGGGCCAATAGGGTTGCTTGCCCCGCATGATGTCGCTGGCGAAGATGTAGTCGTCTTTCATCGGATAGGCGCTCTGCCGCTGCCAGCGCCGCAAGTCGTCAGCCATGTAGCTGTCGAGCGGAACAGGCTTGGCGGATGCCTCCGTTTTGCAGTCGCCCACAATCTGGTGCCAGATGGAACGGGTCACGTTGAGTTCAAGGTTGTCGAAGTCTACATCCCGCCAGCGCAGCGCCAGAAGCTCGCTGATGCGAAGTCCCGTGCCAGCGTCGAGCAAAACCAGGGTCCGTTCACGGATTTCCAGCTTGCTCAGCAGAAGTTGAATCTCGGCTAATTCGAGAACATCAGGGATGCGCTCCCGCTTCGCGCTTTGGCGAACGAGTTTGATCGGGTTTCGATCAGCCCATTCGTATCGCATTGCGTGCGTGAAAAGTGCGCTCATGAGGTTCCGAATCTTGGCTCGTGTGCCCTTCGCCCGCTTGATGCCGTCCAGCCACTCTTCTACTGCGACGGACTTGACCTGATCGAGTTTGTAATCTCCCCATCTGGGAAGAATCCAGTTCGTCAGGTTGTATTCATAGGCAGCTCGTGTCGAGAATGCTTTTCTCCTATTGCGATCATTGGCAAGCTCTTTCAGCCTGTAATGAGCAATGAGATTGGCAATCGTATTCGGCCCGGCATCTGCCTGCGGGGTTTGTTGGTTGGCGTCGATGCGCAACGCCTGGGCGGCTTTGAGGGCTGAGGCTGCATTCGCCAGTGTTTCGACCGTTCCGACAATCGCCTTG
>JASHOY010000012.1 GCA_030038435.1 Acidobacteriaceae bacterium
TCAACCGCTGGACTGGATGCGCGGCAATGTCGGACCGTTGGCACGGGACGTAACCAGCGCCGCAATCGCGCTCGATGTGATGAAAGGGGAGGATCCGCTGGATCCGCGAACGAAGGGAAGCGCAGAAATGGCGGAGGCAGGTCCATATACCCGGTACCTGAAGAAAGACGCGCTCAAGGGAAAGCGGTTTGGAGTGCCGTGGTTTGTGCTCGCTGGATCGCCGGATGTATATGGAAAGCTGCTGCATGCTCGACCGAATCAGGGGGCTGTTTCTCCCAAGACTCGGGCCGCATTTATGAAGGCAGTAGAACGGATGCGGGCCGCAGGGGCGACGGTAATCATCAACAAAGATATTTTGCCGGAGAGTTTCTTAGTCGCTGCAATGAGGGTGAAAACGCAGCCTTTTCGCAAGGAGGGAATCGATCGTTTTCTCCAGAAGTTCGGGCCTCCGCAGTATCACTCTGTCGCGGAGTATGAAGCTGCGACAGGCAAATCATTCCCCGCTTTCGTCTTAGGCGGAACCACACCACAGAAGCTGATTGAGACGGATCCGGCGAGTGAAGCCAACTTCTACGGGCCGCAACGGGAAGCTCTGGAAGAATACGAGGCAACCAGAAGGAAATGGCGGCTGGATGGTTTTGTGTATCCGGCACTGCAGGTTCCAACTTATGACGAGACAGCTCCAGGCGCCTCAAAAGCAGGCCCGTACAGCGAAACGGCATGGGTCAATCGCATAGGAGTGCCGGCAGTCTCGGTGCCTGGGGGATTTTATGCAGATGGCCTACCATTTGGGTTGGAAATCTCTGGCGTGAAATGGAAAGACGGAGATCTATTCGGCTATGCCTATGCCTACGAGCAGGCTACGCACAATCGCAGGCTCTCGAAGCTGGTAGCGGGGAAAAGGGGAGAATAAGTAAGAATGCAGAAGATTCGTTGCAATAGTCGCACAATCGGACCCAATGCCGGCGTGTTCCCACCACCCGGTTCCAACTCCGGCCCAGGCGTCGAATGCCGGGTGATAGCGTAGCGGGTATTCTCCCCATTCCGTCTGTGGCGAGGAATTCCATGTTCAAGGTTGCCGCCGCTCTTCTCCTTTTCGCATTCACGGGATGGCTGCCCGCCCAAAATGCCGCGCCCGCACCGCAATCCGAGCCCTTCGACATCGTCATCGCCCACGGCCACATCATCGACGGCACCGGCTCGCCCTGGTACTCCGGCGACATCGGAATTCGCGACGGTCGCATTGCCACTATCGGCGATCTGAGCGGCGCGCCGCGGCGCGAGACCATTGATGCTCGCGGCATGGCCGTCGCGCCGGGCTTCATTGACATGCTCGACCAGTCGGGGATGAGTATTCTCCGAGATTCGCGGCTGCCCTCAAAAATCTACCAGGGCATCACCACCGTCGTCACCGGCGAGGGCAGCTCGATGGCGCCGCGGAAGGCGGGCGCCGACGGCGACAGCGACCGAGGCGGGGTCAGGCCCGACTGGGAGACGTTCGCCCAGTATTTTGCGCGGCTTGAGCGCCAGGGCATCGGCGTCAACTTTGCTAGTTTCATGGGCGCGACCACCGCGCGCAGGCTGGTGCTCGGCGATGGCGACGTGCAGCCCACTCCGGCACAGCTTGACCAGATGGAGGCGCTCGTGCGTCAGGCTATGCGGGAGGGCGCGGTGGGCCTGTCGACCGCGCTGCAATACCCGCCGGCTCCGTTCGCCAAAACGGACGAACTCATCGCCCTCGCCCGTGTCGCGTCCGCCTATGGCGGCATTTACGCCACCCACCTGCGCAGCGAAGGCGCCGCTGAGCCGGAGGCGGTGAACGAAGCGATCCGCATCGGGCGCGAAGCGCACATCCCCGTCGAAATCTGGCACATCAAGGAGGCGGGGCACGCCAACTGGGGCAAGATGCCACAGCTCATCGCCCAGATCGAGGCGGCACGCGCCGCGGGCGTCGATATCTTCGCCAGCACGTACGCCTATACGGCCTGGTCAAACGGCTTGTCGTCGTTCATCCCACCCTGGGCGCACGTCGGCGGCGTGGCAGCGCTCGCCAGCCGCCTGCAGGACCCGGCGACGCGCGCCCGTATCCGTGCCGATCTGCTCAACCCCGCAAGCTGGGGCAACAACGACTGGCAGGAAATCCCCGGCCCTGAGGCGGTCGAAATCGTCGGAGTCCGAAATCCGGAGCTGCGCCCGCTCCAAGGCGAGCGTCTCTCGGATGTAGCAGCGGCCTGGCATGAAGACCCGATGGATGCGCTTTTCGATCTCCTCATCAAGGACAACGGCGCCACTTCGGTGGCCGTGTTTGGCATGAGCGAGCCGGATGTGGAGCTGGCGCTGAAGCAGCCCTGGGTGTCGATCTGCACGGACTCAACGGGCGCTTCGCCCTCGCCCGCGGAGCACCCGCACCCGCGCGCCTATGCGACGTTCCCGCGCATCCTGCGCAAATACGTGCGCGAAGAGCACCTGCTCACCCTCCCTGACGCCATCCGGAAAATGACGGCACTGCCAGCGGCACAGATGCGCTTCACCGACCGCGGCGTGGTCAAACGGGGCATGTGGGCGGATATTGTCGTCTTCGATCCCGCCACGATCCGCGACCGCGCCACATATGATGACTCGCAGCAGTTCTCGGAGGGGATGGCCTGGGTGCTGGTCAACGGCATCCCCGTGATCGCCGATGGCAAAATGACCGGCGCGCTGCCCGGCAAAGTCCTCCGTGGCCCCGGCTATGTGCCCTGAATATGTGCCTGATTGTGCGCTGTAAGGGGTGTGCCGCGGGCGTGAACACCTGGCATTCGCCGGTGCTGCCTGCGGACCAACAAACCCCTAGCTACGCAGCCTCTCCGCAGTCGCTGGCGGAGGTTTCTACACCTGGGACGCCGGCTTTATCGGTCTGGGCCTGGTCGAACTCGATCTGCGCTGCGCCATCGATGCCCTCAATACCTACACCACGGCCTTCGGCGCTCAGTCCGCATTCATTCATCACGGCACACCGCTCCCGGTAGAGATTTATCTCGGATGGGAACTGTGGAATCGCACGATCACTGCGGAGAGCCGTGGACGTAAATCATCAGGGCTTCGAGGTCGCGCTTCATCAGGGAAACCCGTCCGCGCACGTCCTGAAGCATCGCAATCCGGTCCGTGAGGTCGCCAATCGACACCTTGACCCGGGAGTCTCCGCTGGTCGTCAAAACTGCGATTCTTTTTCCTCCGATTGCAACGTCGGCCGCACTCAGCCTCCCAGTGTTGTTCCACTCCGCAATCAATTGCTCCAGTCGGGTGCCGCGGCTCGA
>JASHOY010000091.1 GCA_030038435.1 Acidobacteriaceae bacterium
GGCAGAGGTCGCGGGTTCGAGCCCCGTCGTCCCCGCCATAGATTCTAAAGAACTTAGAAGCTATGGCGACCCGAAGTGACAATCCACAATCCGATCCACAAATTCACTGCACTAGGCGGCTTCCAAGTCCTACCGCCCTTAGGAACGCGCCTTGTGCCGCCTGCTTCTCGTCGCGATCATCCTGCGTGTAAAGGTTCATGGTCGTGCGGATATCGCTATGCCGCAACATGCCCTGCACCGTCTTCGGTTCGACCTTCCCCTTGTTCACGAGCCAGGTACTCAGGCTGTGCCGCAGGTTGTGAAGACCGAATCGTTGCCCTTTCGCAAGCACGACGCCGGCGCCAATTGCCGCCGGCCGCAGATGGTCCTGCACGAACGTCGATGCCCAGATCGGCACCTTGCCATCTTTGTGCAAAGATGGAAAAACGAAATCGTTGACCTTCGAGTATGGACTCAGCGCGCGCCATTCGTTCAGGTATTGTGCCAGTACCGGATGCATCGGCACATAGCCGTTCGAGGCGGCCGTCTTGGTCTCGCCGTCCTCGCCCTTGGCCCATCGCTTCGATATGCGGATTTGCCCGTCGCTCCACAGGATGTCCGACCAGCGCAGCGAGATGATCTCGGATGCACGAAGCGCCGTGGCGGCGCAGGTCAGAACCAGCGTGTAATGCAGCGGGTTCGTCAGCTTATTGAGAATGGCAAGGGTTTGTTGCGGCGTGATGACGACTGCCTTGTAAAGGGACTTCGACCGCGTCTCGACATGCTCGACAGGATTCTTTTCGACGCGCCCATGCAGAATGCCTACCTTGTAAATCCGATGCATGATTCCACGGATCTTCGAGACGGTAGTCCAAGCCAGTCCATTGACGGTGTGAAGCGACTTCAGCCAGCGCTGGACTTCCAGCGGTGCGATGTCGCTCGCAAGCTCATTGCCCCAGCGGGCAATGAGGTAATCCCGAACGTAGTGTTCCACTATCGGGATGGTGTTGACCGACTTCGGACGCACTGCATCTTCGCCAAAATCGGCCTTCAAATAGTATTCCGCGAGAGCATCGAAGCGGATGCGAGTTTCAGAGTCTTCACTGTTTATGCGAACGAGCAGCCCGAGTCTGTCCACCTCACGCCACGCCGCCTTTTCTGTTGGGAAATCCCTGAGAAGGCCGACTGGCAGGACGTTTTCCTTGCGACTGCCGTCCGCCGTGTTGAGCCTGTACCGAAGCATCCAAACATCCCCGCCTTTGCGGGACACAAGTCTGAGAGATCCCCGCTGATATGCCATAACGCCTCATTTCAGTAGGGAACGCCTAATGTTTGGATGATACGCCGACTCGCTCTCCGCAGGCCGGCGCGACCCGCCGGCATTCCTATGATCGATCGCGGCAGCAAGTTCGGAAAGACGAAAGACCCAGGTTTTGCGCAACTCGCCGGTTCCAAGCGGATAGGCGCCGGTGATCCCGTGACGGGCTAGATCCAAAAGGAATCGTCGGCGAATTCCGATGAATTTGGCGGCTTCCTGAGCAGACACGAACGGCTCGGGAACTTGCCGCGCGTCCATCAGGCGACCGTCGCCGCGATCCTGTCCTGGAGAGGGGACTCCTTCGAATGGAATGGTCTCGGCTTCATTTTGAACGCCCGCAGGCACGATTTGGAGGCGTGAGCGCTCCTGAGACTGACTAGCGTTTCTCTTTCGCACCGGCTTGCGCGCTGCATCGATTTCCTTCTGCGGCGGCTTGGGCTGGTTGCACTCTTCGGGTGGTTCAAACATTTCTGGAAAGAGTTCGTGGGTATCGTGACCTTTGAGAGGAACGGGGGACATGGCTCACCTCACACGCCGACCTGCCCCCAGCCTGCGGCGAGGTGAGCAAACTGTCCAATAGCTTTAATTGATCGACTTATAGATTTTGTGTATCAATGCCGGAAATGCGCCCGCATGTTCGCCACAATTTCGCCGATCAGATCATTTTCAACCACTTGCAGGATCAGGATTTGGGGTAATCTGCGATACTGTTTTCCTCCCCCGAAGTTCACCTTACCGGTGGCGGTACTGCCCTATGGATCAGGAAGCCCGTCGGCTTGCCGTGTTGATCGACGCAGAGAATGCCCAACTCGCGATTCTCCCTGAATTGCTGGCCGAGATTGCGAAAATCGGCTCTGCCGCGGTGAAGCGAGTTTACGGGGACTTTACCAATCCAGAACTCGCATCCTGGCGCGAACCTTTGCTCGCGCATTCCATCCAGCCGATTCAGCAATTCAGAAACACTGTTCACAAGAACGCAAGCGACAGTGCACTCATAATCGACGCAATGGATCTCCTGCACTCAGGCAAGTTGGACGGCTTCTGCGTCGTTTCAAGCGACAGTGACTTCACACGGCTTGCCAGCCGAATCAGAGAAGAAGGTCTCCTCGTATACGGTTTCGGTGAGCGCAACACGCCTACTTCATTCATTGCTGCCTGCGACAAATTCACGTATACCGAGGTGCTTCGAAAACCTGCTGGCGAGCAACAACACCCAGCGCCGGCGCCCAAGGATCTCTTTGGCGATGAAAGCCCTCTCCGGCAGCAACTCGTGCAC
>JASHOY010000092.1 GCA_030038435.1 Acidobacteriaceae bacterium
CGTTGTGGGCGGACTGATGTTCGCCTATGGCGAAGGCCAGTCCAAACGGATGCTTGCCGGGATCATCTTCGGCATCGGCATGGCGGTCGGCGCGGTGAACTTCATGGCCTGGTTATTCCCGTCGTAATTGACGGCAGGCCGGGGTCCCCACGGACAGGTCTTCGTCCGTGGGGTGAGAGACCCAACCACAACAGAACACTCGATAGGCAGAAAGGAGAAGCGCATGGCAGCGGACGGTCCACGACAGAACAAAGTTTATAAGGCGATGAACCGCCCGCTGACCGTTCTCGGCGCGGAGAGGCGATTGTTCTTTGTCGCGCTGATCGCTGGCGGCGCGGTCTTTTCGCTCATGCACTCGCTGGTAGGTGGGATCGTGCTGTTCATCGTCGGCGTCATCATCGCCCGCATCGCCACGAAACACGACGTAGAAATCCTGCGCGTGTTGTTCAACTCCGGCAAGTTTCGCCGCCGCTACGACCCCATGAAACCTGATGCCGTAGAGATCGCCATAAGGAGGCGCGTTGGTCAGAATTGACGCCATCACGAAGGACTGGAGAGAGGCAGGCTCGTTTCCCGCACAGATCAACCTGTACGGGTTCTGGGACGAGCACGCATTCCTGACCAAATCCGGCGACCTCGGCAGTGTGCTGAAGATCGGCGGTATCGACTACGAGAGCCTCGACCATGCCGGACGGGATTACGCAGTGAAACGGCTGGAGGCAGCCCTGCGCTCACTCGATGACAGGTGCCGTCTCTACCAAATCCTGTTCAAGCACAACCGGCCCGCGATTCCACATGCGGAGTATGACAGCCCGCTGGTCCGCGCCGCTGTCGAACAGCGCGCGGCCTTTCTCGAATCAAAAGCCGACCGGCTCTATTCCATCGAAATTGTCTGGGTGGTGATGGTCGATGGCAGCTATGCCAAAACCGGCCTGCTGCACGCGCTCGCGCAACTGCCGAAGCAGACGCGCTCGTCGCTCCGCGACATCCGCGCCCTGCTCTCAGGGAACAAGGAACGCACGCTGATCTACGAGCAGATCGAGCGCGACCGGCTGCGCCTGCGGCAAAAAGTTCAGAGCTTGAGTGGGCAGCTAAACGACCTGATGACGGTCACGCTGCCAGGGGCGGAGGAGGCGTTTCGCATACTGCGCCGTCTCGTAAACTTCCGCCCCTCGAAAAATCATGCCGCGCGCTTGTACAGAGCGCAGCATATCGACTACCAGCTCTGCGATTCGGAGTTGGAGGCGCATCGCGGCTACCTGCGCATGGATGATGACTATCTGCGTGTCCTTTCCCTCAAAGAGCTTCCCTCCGAAACGCGGCCCATGATCTTGCAGGGCCTTTTCGATGTGCCGGCCAACTTCCATGTCGTCATCGAGTGGCATCCGGTAGACAATGCGCGGGCGCGCAAAGAAATCGCCTCGCGGCGCCGGCACCACCACAACTCGAAAACCAGCTTCGTCTCGAATTTGCAGGACCGCCAGAGCATGGGGCCAAAGGATGAGTTGGTCGATGATTCCAAAGAAGCGGCCATCGCAGAGCTGGGCGCGGCCCTGACCGCGCTCGGCATGGAAGGAAAGAACTTCGGCGAGTTCACGCTCACGGTTGTGATCTATGACGAAGACCGCATGAAGGTAGAGCACGCGGTCGCCGAGTTTCAAAAGCTGTTCACGCAACACGACGGCTTGCTCTACGAGGAACGCTACAACCTGCTCAATGCGTTTTTTGCCACGGTCCCCGGCAACAAGCAGTTCAATCTCCGCAAGCAATGGGCGCTCAACTCGAACTATGCCGACCTGAGCCTTCTGTTTACCGCCGATAGCGGAGTGCAGTGGAACCCGCATCTGGAGCAGGAATACCTGCTGGCGCTCGAATCGACGCATGGCACGCCGTACTACATGAACTTCCACTCCGGCGACGTTGCCCATACGCTGCTGCTCGGAGCAACTGGCGCAGGCAAAAGTTTCTGTTTATCAACTACCTTGCAAGCAGCGCAGAAGTATGAGCCGCTGACCTTCATCTTCGATCTTGGCGGCAGCTACGAGACGCTCACGCGGGTCTTCGACGGGACCTATCTCAACGTGGGGATGAAGAATCCCGGCTTCACCATCAACCCGTTTTCATTGGAGCCGACCGACGAGAACCGGAACTTCCTGTTTCTTTTTCTGCGCGTGCTGATCGAGTTTGGTGGGCGCTATGAGCTGACACCGGACGATGAAAAAGCCCTGTACGCGAGCATCGAGCGCGCATATAAGTTGCCTGCCCGAATCCGAACGCTGACAAACGTTGCGTCGATTCTCGGACCTCTGGGCGAGCGGCTGCACCGTTGGACGCGATTCGGTTCTCAGGGGGCCGGACAGTTCGGCCATCTCTTCGACAACGTCGAGGACACGCTCTCGTTCAGCCGCTTTCAGACCTTCAACTTCGATGGCTGGTCGGAATACCCGGACGTGCTGGAGCCGCTGCTGTTTTATGTTTTGCAGCGCGCGTCCACGGAGATCGAAAAGCCCACCAACACCGCGACCTTCAAGATGTTCGTGATCGACGAAGCGTGGATCTTCCTCAAGAACCGGACCATCCGGGATTGGATCGTCCGCGCCGAAAAGACGTGGAGAAAAAAGAATGCCGCCATGATTCTGGCCACGCAGTCCGTGGTGGAGCTTGCAGCCTCGGACCTGCTGCACATCGTGAACGAGTCCTGCCCAACCAAGATTTTTCTCGCCAACCCGAATATCGACCGAAAGCTGTACTCCGAAATCTTCCAGTTGAACGACACGCAGCTTGAACTGCTGGAATCGCTCGTGCCCAAGCGCGAGCTGTTGCTGATCCAGCCGCGCGGAACGAAAAAACTGGTTCTCGATGTGGATGCCCTCACGTACTGGACTGCCACCAACAACGCCCGCGACAACCTGCGCCGGCAGGATTATTTCGCCCGCTTCGGGCCGGAGCAGGGACTCCTGCGCCTGGCCCACGACTATCCCAACCCCACAACCTCCGAGGTGAACCGATGAATCGTATCCCCATCTTTCCATTGGTGCTCGGCCTGGTTGCGACCGTCGCCCACGGCCAGCAATCCGCCCGCATCGTCCACTACCACGCCAACGACATCGTGAGCATCCGCGCACGAATGCACTACACCACGCTGATCGAATTGCCGCCGACCGAAAAGATCATGGAAGTCGCCACCGGAGACAAGGACTTCTGGATCATCGACGCGGTCGGCAACTACTGCTTTCTGCACCCGGCAAAGGCGGGCATCCAGTCGGACCTCGATCTGATCACCAATAAAGGCAACGTTTATTCGTTCGCGCTGGACGATGACGAGACTGCGGAACCCGACCTCAAGGTGGTCATTGATCCGAGCGATCCATCCTCGATTGCAGCAGCGAATGCCGCGACGAAATGGGTTCCGGCTTCCGAAGTCTCCGCGCTCGAAACAGAGGACAAAGCGGTCCGCCAACGTGACGCTAATGCAGTTGAAACGTTCCGCGCCAACTACCCAACTCAGAGATTGAAGTTCGATTACCGCTACAAAAACAAACGGCCATTCGATGTTAGGGCCATCTATCACGATGACCGATTTACCTACATCAAGTCCACTGCCCCTGAAAAGTTTGCCGTGTATGAAGTGAAAGACGGCAAACCCGATCTCATCAACTTCCAGTTCGAGGATGGCACCTATGTCATTCCGCAGGTGGTGGACAAAGGCTATCTGCGGATCGGCAAGCACAAGCTCACCTTCGAGCGGAAAGAGGTTAGGTGAGGCCGATGGCAGAGGAAAAACAAACGCAGCAGCCGGAAGCGCCGGTATCCCCGGTCACAGCGCAGGTTCGGGACAAGCGCATCCTGCCTGAAGGCGTCGTGCCCAAACAGGCGCAGGGATATGTCGTCGCCGGCCTCGCCCTGTTAATTCTCATGGCTGTGCTGTTCTCGAAGAACCATGCACGGACCGCGCCGAAGCCGACTACAACCGCGCCAGCGGCCATCTCGAACAATGCCAATCAACAGCGGATTCACGAACTGGAACAGGATCTCAGCGCCGATCAGCAGCAGAGCCAGCAGCAACAGCAGGCCCAGGCGCGGAAAGAGAATGCTGCTGGTCCGGTCGCTGGCAATGCTTCTTCCACGCAAACGAGCGGTGTTGCTCCCGCTGCGCAAACGCAGCCACCCGTCCAGCCGCACCGCGATCCGATTGCGGATGCGGAAAAGGCGCTGGCTTTCAAGGCGCTGTTTGCCTCGAATCTGGTTGCGCCGGTTGGCGCTTCGGCTCCGGCCACGGCGATGAAGTCTGCCAACTCCGCCGCCTCTTCAGGCCAGCCAAATACATTGCCTGCGCATTTGGAGCAACCGGTTCCTACTTCCCAGGCCGCAACCGGCAACAAGCACGCAGCGGAAGTCAACATCGACACAGCGCATGGCCGTCCGTATGTGATCTTCGAGGGCACCACCATCGACACGGTGCTGACCAACCGGCTGGACAGCGACTTTGCCGGGCCGGTCAAGGTGATGGTGACGAATCCGGTCTACAGCCGGGACCGCCAGCATGTATTAATTCCGGCAGGCACCTTCATCCTGGGCAGCACGCAAAAGGTCGGTTCAATGGGTCAACGGCGGTTGGCGGTGACTTTTCACCGCATGATTATGCCCGATGGCTACAGCGTGGATCTCGACCAGTTCCGCAGCCTCGACCAGATCGGCGACACGGGCCTCAAGGATAAGGTCAATCACCATTATTTACAGATTTTCGGGGCGAGCATCGCACTCGGGGTAATTGCGGGCGCGGCAGAATCGACCACCTACGGCGGCTACACCGAAAGCGGCTCCGATATGTACCGCCAGGGCATGGCGTCCAGCCTGTCGCAATCGAGCGCGGACGTGCTCGACCGCTTCATCAATATCCCGCCCACCATCACCATCCGCGAGGGCCACCGCATCAAGGTTTATCTCACCCAGGACATGCTCGTGCCCGCCTATGAAAACCACGACATGCCGGGGGTGATGTGATGCGTCTTACTTCGCTCGCGCTTCTCAGCGTGCTCGTGGTTGGCTGCGCCTCCCCCTCGCCGCCGAACAAACCATCGCCCTACCGCTACGCGCACACCGCACAGCTCAACAGAAAGGAATCGCTATGACACATCGCAAATTGCTTCTTCCGGCCTTCGCCGTCATCCTCTCGCTCGCGCCTGCGGCGCACGCGCAGTTTGGCAGCGGCATCGTTTATGACCCTACGCAGTCTGCCCATGCCATCGAGCAAATCGAGCAGGGATCGCAGGGACTTCAAACCGCCGAGCAGATTTACACCACCGCTTACAAAACCATGAACCAGGTCATCGCGGCTTACAACCTTGCCTATCAGATGTCCAAAATGCCGCAGGACCTCGCCGCGCGATATCAGTCCGATTTTTCCATGTGGACCAACTTCTCGTCGGCATCGGCGCCGGACACCTACGGTAATACCGCCGCATGGATCAATGCGCTCGATCTCGGCAATCCCACTCGCGCCACATCTGCCTATAGCGCCGCTGTCATTCCGCTGCAAAGCTATCCGGGCGGTAGCCTGTCCAGCCAGGATGCGACAACCCAGGCCGCCATCAAGAATCAATATGCGTCCTCCGAACTCGGCCAGGCCACGCTGACGAATTCGCTATCGACGCTCGGCACGATCCGCTCGGATTCGCAAACCTTCCAGCAGAAACTCGCCAATCTTGAATCCGATACCTACTCGACCGATCCCGCGCAGCAGACCTCAAATGCCCTGCTCGGCAAGATCAACACGGCCACCCTGCTACAGATTCACTCACAGCAGGACACCAATCAGATTCTTGCTGCCGAAGCCGCGCAGCAGGCGCTCGACGAAAAGGAACAGTTAGACGAACGCAACCGGCTCATCAACGAGTCGATTTATTTCGATCAGAACTTCCCCAACATCATGCAGGAGGTGACCGGAGGCATCACCGATGCCATCCAGTCCATCTCTCTCAGCACCAATGGAAGGTAGCCCATGTCCGAGAACTACCTTACTTTTCTGTCCCAGGCGATCAATCAACTGCTGACCACAAAAAGCGCGCCGATTCAGGCTACCGGCCTCGACATCTTCCGCGGCCTCGCCGTGATCCTGATTGCCTGGTTCGGAATCAAGTCCGCCCTGTCTGCTGCGCAGGGGCATGGCGGCGGATTCCACTTCGCCAGATTCGCCGACCTGATCCTGCTCATCTCGTTCGGCTTCGGGATGCTCACCTACTACTCGACACCTCTGCCCGGCATCGGCTACAGCTTCTCGGACCTCATCACTAAAGAGGCCATCCAGCTTTCCGCCGAGATTCAGTCCAGCAACGCGCAGCAGATCGTCGATTCGATCACCACCGCCGAAAAGCAGCTTGGTGTCTCGCCCGGTCTTTTCAGTCCGAGTGAGGATTTGACGTGGCTCATCGCCCGGCTTGCGCTGGCGATCATGCAGGCGTTCGTCTTCGCCGTCATCGCCTACGGCTATGTTGCCTCCGCCGTGTGTGTGCTCATCGGGCCGATTTTTATTCCGTGGTTTATCGTGCCCAAGCTGGACTGGCTTTTCTGGGGCTGGCTGAAGGCATTCATCGGCTTCAGCTTTTACCAGGTTATAGCCAGCGCCTTCATCTTCATCTTTTCGCAGGTTGTCGTCGGCGTCTTCAAGGTGCTCGGCACGCTCAGTCTCTCAAATATCGTGACCCTGCTGCCCGCGCTGCTCACGCTTGTCTTTGTCTGCGTTTACGGCCTGCACAAGATACCGGAGCTAACCGCCTCGATTCTCGGCGGTCGCGCCGGAACCTGGGTCAACCCAACGGGGAAATAACGCTATGGCAAAAACATCCTTCACCGCTACTGAAGCCGGACACAGGTTCCTTGAGTTGTACGCCGAGCCGGTTGTCACCAACACCTGGCTGAAAATTGCGCTGCTCATGTTATCCGTTGTCGCGCTCGCCTTGCTTGCGCTCCTGTATCGAGCGCAGACCGCGGCCTCGCGGCTGAAGCCGCTTGTCATTTCCATCAGTGACATTGGCCGCGGCGAGGTCATGAACTACGACGATTTCTCGAAGATCCCCATCGACCGCGTGAGCAAGTATTACCTTGCCCGCTGGTGCGAGCTTTACTACGGGCGCAACCACGCCACGCTGCAGCGGGACTTTTCGCAGTCCCTCGATTTCCTCTCGAACCAGTTGCAGTCCGCCACTCTCCAGCGGGTGAACCAGCAGAAAACATTACAGACGTTTGTGCTCGATCCGGGTGCGCCGGATGTGGACATAGAAATCGATGCTGTGAACCTCATCGACCTGCGGCAATCTCCATATAGCGCGCAGATTCAGTTCGAGAAAATCTTCCGCTCATCGGGCGATGGCACCGAACAGCGCCGGGAACGCTGGACCACCAATGTCATCTACAGCTTTCGTGACGAAGTGCCGAACGACATGCTGCTGACCAATCCGCTCGGCCTGGTTATCAGCTATGTCCACGCAGACCAGGCATTCGGGAGTTGACTCACGATGATGCACTTTCCCATTTCCCGGCCCGAAAAACGTGACCGTTCATGTTACGCCGTCTCTGCATCGGAGTTGTGCAGCTCGCCTTCGTCGAAGTCTCCAGCGCTCCGGTGCTGCGCACGGCAGGCAGTCGAAGGAAATGCGGATGCTTCCGCCGTGTGGTCCATCTTCTGTCTGCCTGAGCCGTACAGCCTGGGGCCAGGGGCAAACGAATCGCTTCTCTGCCGGGTTCTATCGGCATCCTTATATATGGATGCCCCTCCGACAGATGTTTCCATAGAGCGCCATTTCTCCCGAATTTTCCCTGCTTTCCCTCGGTCACTCGCTTCGGTGCTTATCCCGCGCCCGGCGGCACTCGGCGTTCTGCTTCGCACTACCACCCCAGCAGGTCAAGTGCGGACCTGCCGGGGACCCCGGCATTTCGTGCGCCCTTCGGGTCTGGGTTTCCAAACAAAAATCTCCCGCGCAACAAGCGCGCGGCTGCGGCCCAGAGTGCGGGCGAGATTTTTGTTCGGAGCCTCCACAGAAAGCACGCCTTCGGCCTTGGGAGCGGGGCACACTCGCGTCGCTTCGCGCAAGAGTGTCCCGAGGGAACTCCGGGCAAATTCAATCAGGAGAAAAGCAATGGCACTTTACGAAAACAACGTCTCTTTGCGGGGCTTCATCGGCAAGGACGCCGTGAGCAAAACCACCAGGCAGCAGCGGAGCTTCGTCGTTCTGTCGCTGGCTACCAAGTCCGGCTACAAAGACCGGCAGACGAACGAGTGGGTGAACCACACCGACTGGCATCGCATCGTGGCCTTCGGCAATGCCGCCGAGTACGCGAAGCACCTGAAAAAGGGCGACCACGCCGAGATCGAAGGCGAGCTGCGCAGCTCCGAGTTCGATGCCGAGGCCGGCGAGGGCAAGAAGAAGGTCACGGTGAAGGTCCGCGGCTGGGAGATTCGAGCCAGCATCGTTCGCAAACTGGCGCCGCCCGCAAAGTCCAGCGAGCCCGGCGAAAACCTCGACGCCGAGCCGGTCACGGAGAGCGACGCCGCATAAGCGGTGTTGCTCCCTGGGAGGGGCTGCCTGCCGCCGGCAGCCTCTCTTCTGTTCGTCAGGCGGCATGAGGAGTCATCATGCTCGCCAACGCTGTTTTTGTCGCCACGCTGATCTTTCTCGCGCTCGGCTTCTGGCTCACGCGCGAGATACAGTTCCTTACGCCCTGGCGCAGTTTGATTCTGCATAGCTACCTGAAAAGCATCGCGCTCTACTGCGCTCTGCTCTTCGCCAACCTGCTCGGCCTCGCCATCTGGATCGAGCGCAAGTTCTTCCTGCGCGACACCGGCCGCAAGCTCAAACACTTCGATCAGGAGATACACAGTGGACATTCGGAACTCTCAGAGGAGATCGCCGCGCAGTTCGGCGAAGAGTAAGCAGGATTCGAGCGGTGCGCCTGGAACCCATCATCGTCCGCTCACGGAAGCTGAAGAGAAGGAGCACATGGATTTCTCCAGCGATCATGTGGCCCGCGTCCGCGCTGCCAAAGCAGCCGCGCAGCGCGAGATGGAATCCTTCGGCGATCCGTCCGAATACGATGTCGTCGTCCTTCAGGGGCAACTGAAAGAGGAGCCTGTCGCTCCATCGCAGCCTCCTCTGGATTTTCCGAGCAATACGTCGCATGAACCAGGGGAGGCAGACTGATGCGGCTCGACCTTCCTCATGATGTGCCTCGTCGCCGCGAGCCGCAGACGTCGCCCTCCGATGCTCCGATGGAGCCTTCGCCCGTCGAGTTGAGGCATGAGGCACTGGCCGCGCGCGCCGCCGACCGCCGCGCCATGCCCCAGGCGCCCCAGTATCGTTCCCGCCACCCTGAGCGTGAATCAGATTCGGAAAGGCGCACGGTTTCAGTGGACCGCCCGATGGACCAGCGCCCCCGCAGACAGGCCATAGCCCCGCAAACCATCGGCCTTTCATTGCGGGAGGAAGAGCGCAAGGTACTGACCGAGGTGGGTCGCTTCCGCGTCGTTGCCACCCGCGACCTTGCCGAAACGATCTATGACAACCGGCAGTTGCGCATGGAGCGCGACCTGGCCTTTCTGCGCGAAAAGGGACTCGTCCATGTCGATACAGTGAATGCCCGCCGGGACGGGCGCGGCGGCAGGGTTGAGCGCATTGAAGTTGTCACGTTGACCAAAGGTGGCCAGTCGCTGGCCCGCGTTACCGGCGATTTGCCGCGTGACCAGAAACTCTACGCCGGCATGGTCAAGCCGCGCGAGGTCGAGCATGACGCGCAGATTTACCGCGCCTATCTCAAAGAGGCCGAGCGCATCGAGCAAAAAGGCGGCACGAACCTCCGCGTCCAGCTCGATTTCGAGTTGAAGTCGCAGATTCAGAAGGCTATTTATGCCGAGCGCAAGGCAAACCCCGAACGCGACATGGCGGAAATTAAAGAGCAGGTCGCCGGGCAGTTCGATCTGCCCTATGTGGATGGCGGTATCCAGATTCCCGATGCACGGATTGAGTACGACCTTCCCCGGAAAGACGATCAGGAGATCGATCAGGGATCGCGCACCAGCCACGAGGATATTGAAGTCCTGACCGCGGCTTATCGACCCGGCCATCTCCGCAACAAGGCCCAGGCGGGTTTCCATGTCTATGCCTCGGCCTCCGACCGGGCCACGCTCACCGCGAAGGTCGAGGACGAGCACCACCTCATGGAACGGATTCTGGAGTTGTAGCCATGACCGCCGATCCCATCCCGGCTCTCGAATCGCTCGGCTATACCGACCGCGAGGCCGCGTTCCTGTATCTGGTCGCCTCTCACTCCGGCTATTTCCTGCGCCGCCAGTTCGACTACTTCACCGACCGCAACAAGGGCTCCATCGTCATGCGGTTTCTCGAAAAGGCCAGCCTCGCTGGTCACATCGAGTCTCTGGACTATAAGCAAGGCTGGCATGTTTATCACATTGCTTCACGGACGATCTACCGTTTGCTCGGCGATCCCGAATCGCAGCTCCGGCGCAGGAAGGGGGATGCCCAGGTGCGCGCCCGGCTCATGGCGCTTGATTACGTCCTTGAAAACGAAGGCGACCGCTGCCTTCTGTCCGGGGAAGAACGGCTCCGCTTTTTCGCGGAAGTTCGCCATATTTCGCCGGGGCTTTTCACCGCCAAGGATGGCACGCTGCACCCGCTGCTCGCGTCATTTCCCATCTCGCTGGCGGACAGCGCACGGCCCACGCACTCGCTGGTACGCTTTGCCTTCATCGACGAAGGGCTGGTGACTGTAGAGAAGTTTCTTCGGTTTCTCTCCGTTGCCGATCCGCTGCTGCGCGCTGTCGGCAACTTCGAGATGGTCTATGCAGCGGTTTCGGACTCCCATTTCGACGAGGCCAAAGCAGCTTTCTGGAAGCGGTTTGCCGGTGACCGGCGCCGCAGTCCCAGGCTCTTTGATGAGGGCTTACGCTCGGTTGCCGTGCAACCTCACGTCCCTCTGCAGCCACGTTTCACAACGCTGCTGCTTGGCTACAGTTACCCCATTCTCCAGCGAAGTGAGGTCAGGGGTTCCGCGAGGGTTCGCAATTGAAGATGAAAGGAGGTGATAACTGATGCTGCTACAAGCAGATAGCGCAACAGCTACAAGGATTCCGGGTAGCACATGGGCGGGAGCGATCCCGGCCTCCGGCCTGCCGCGCGGGCTCACGCCGCGCTGATCGCTCCCGCCCATGTGCCCTGAATGTATCCGACGTAGATATTTCACTGATCTGCGTCGGATGCGGACGGGATCAGTCACGGATGATCGGCGAATCAGTGAAGTATCTGCGAATGATCCATCAGAGATTCATTTCACATCACCGAAGGGAGACACCATGAACAAGCTGAAAATCGAACACGGAGTCAGCCGGGTACGCCGGGCGAAACTTCAGGCATCCATCGACCAGTCCATCGCGGATGACATTCAGGTGCTGGCCGATTGGTCGAACAATGAGCCGCAGTATGTCATCAATCAACTCCTGCGCTTTGCACTGACCCAGGAAGAAGACTTCCTGAAGTACAAGGCCAGCCTTGCCGTATCTCCGGCGAAGACCCCCGGCAGCATCAAGTCAACCTCCTCGCCGGTCAGAACAGCGCAGGATGCCAGTCTAAAATCCGATCCGGCTGTAGCGGCGCACGCATAGGAAGGAGGACCAATTATGCGCCTGACTCCTCATATTCAGAATGCCGTGCAGCCGCTGATCGAATATCGCTTACTGCTGTCGCTCGGCTTCAGCGCGGCGTGCGGCATCGCGCTTCAGAGTCTCTATCCCATCCACACCGGCGACCCAATCCTGCGCCTGATCGAACTGCAGCGGCCCGCGATCTTTCACGGCCTGGTCTGGAGCTACAACCTGTTCCTCTATAGCACCCCATTCCTGGTTTTCTCCATCCTGTTTTCGTTGGCGTATGTTCACTTCTACGCGCCCAGACTGAAGGAACTCTCCGGGCCGCTGCCGCTGTATCCCGATCCGCTTACCCGCGAGGACCTGTTTCTGGTCGTCGGTGAGCTTCACCATCCGACAAAGCCGAAGCCCTCTCCAACTCCGCAATGGCTCTCGATCCCGGCGCGCGGCCTCTACACCGGCATCTGCATCGTCGGCGCAACTGGCTCAGGAAAGACCCGAGCCATTCTGTTGCCGGCCATGCGGCAACTCTTCGCGTATAAGGCCAGCGATCCGAAACGGCGGCTCTCTGGGGTGGTGCTCGAAGTCAAGGGCGATCTCTGCGGTCATGTTCACAAGCTGCTGCAAGGATGCGGGCGGGGCGAGGATTATGTCGAAGTCTCGCTCACCGGCAACCTTCGCTACAACCCGCTCAACAACGATGCCGACCCTTACGCACAGGCATTCAGCATCGCCTCGGTCATCATCGCCATCTGGGGCAAAGGCAAGGAACCCTTCTGGCAGCAGAGCTACACAGATTTGGTGCGGTACGTCATCATGCTCCACCGGGTCCGCGATGAGTACGTCACGATGGTCAACATCTTCCGCACCGTCATCAGCGCCGGGGCATTGGAAACCATGCTGACGCAGACCGGGCGGCGTTTCACGGCAGCGTCATTCATCGGCGTTGGTAAGACCGATTATCTCAAATATGAACCCACGCTGGCCCCGTTTGGCTTCGAGTGGAACGATCATGCGAATCAATATATAGCCCGCCGGTCGGACGATCTGGAATCCGTCATCGTTCGGCAAACATCCATCGCCGCGTCCTTATATATACGCAAGCAGGGCGACGAGGATGCTGCCGCCAGCTGGGAGAGCGTCTTCTATTGGTACTGGGAACATTGGAAATTCTTCCGCGACGAGACCAAGACGGCGATCATCCAGGGCGTCACCATCTTTCTTTCGCTGTTCGATACCAACCGCACCGTCCGCCGCATCTTCTGCCCGCCGAAGGAACTCTACGACGGCGAAGCCATCGCCTCCGATCCGGGAGCGAAGGTGCTGCCGCCGTTTCAAGAACTGATCGAGTCCGGTAACGTTGTGGGCCTGAACTTTCCTGAAGCCCTGAATCCGGCGCTCGCCAAAGTCATCGGCACGCTGATGAAAGTCGATTACCAGCGGGCCGTGATGCTCCGTATCCCTGTCATGGACGCGCACCCGGAGCGGCACTTCCGGCCTACCGTCTTTCTCTGCGATGAGTACCAGAGCTTTGCCACGGTCGGCGGTGATAATCCGACAGGGGATGAAAGATTCTGGTCCCTCTCCCGGCAACCGAAGTGCATCCCGCTGGTCGCTACGCAGAGCATCTCCAGTCTGAAAGAAGCATTGCCCAACGAAGGCGTGAAGACGCTGCTGCAGGCATTTCGCTCGAAGATCTTCCTCACCACCTCGGACCCGGACACGGCCCGGTATGCCTCCGAGCTGTGCGGCACGATGGATCGCACGCATATCAGCTATACCGTCTCCGAATCTTCCACTAACGCCAATGTCGGCTGGCTCAGTGGCCGCACCTCATCGAATCGGGGAACGGTGTCCGCATCGAAGCAATACCAGAAGCGCCGGGAGCCACTGTTCGACGAGAACGCCTTCTACCGCCTCAACAACGCCCAGGCCATCGTCGTCGCCTTCAACGGCATTCGCCCTTTGCCGCCGACCTACTGCTATCTCAAGCCGGACTTCCTGCCCGTCACTATGAGCTGGTTCGAGCAGGAAAAGATCGACTTCGAGCCGGAAAGGATTCACGAGTGAGCTTCGAAGTCATCATCCCGTTCCTGCAACCGATTCAGCCCCTGCTTGAATCCGCAACCATCTCCGAAATCATGGTGAACCCGGACGGTACTGTCTGGATCGAGGAAGGAAACGACATCCGGCAACTATCGGATATTCAGTTTGACGACGGAGCGCTTGAGACCGGTCTCGAAGTGATCGCCAACCGCTTCGGCAAAAAGCTGGATGCGGATTCGCCCATCCTCAATCTGCGCCTGCCGGACGGCAGCCGACTGGCTGCCATGATTCCGCCCGTCGTCAATCCCCGGCCCTTGATGACGATCCGTAAGTTCACGGCAAGGGACTTCACCCTGGCCGACCTGATCCGGGGCGGGATGCTGACCGGAGAACAAGCCGTAATGCTCACGGATGCGGTACGCGAGGGGCGGAACATCCTCATCGCCGGTTCCACTGGCTCGGGAAAATCGACACTGCTTGGAGTGCTGGCCGACGCGATCCCCGAACACGAACGCATCCTGCTCATCGAGGATACCGCCGAGCTGCACATCCGCAAACCGCATGTTGTTTCCGCCGAGTCGCAGACCGACACGCATCACAGCCAGATCACCTTCGACACTTTGCTCAGGGCCGTCCTCCGACATCGCCCCGACCGCATCATTGTCGGTGAAGTTCGCGGCCCGGAGGCACGCACTCTGCTCGACGCGATGAATACCGGCCACCGTGGGACACTGGCAACCATCCATGCCAGCAGTGCCACCGAAGCACTCCACCGCATGGGAACCCTGGCGTTGCGCGGAGACTCTCATGCGGACGCTCACCGGATTCAGGAAGAGGTCGAACGCTGCCTGAATCTGGTTGTTTATGTCGCACGGATCGCGGGAAAGCGGCTCGTCCGGAAAATCCACGAAATAGTGCGGGAGGGCAGCCATGTCTAAACATCTGGATCAGCGTCAGCGCGATCCTTCAATCAGAAACTATTCACTACCCATCCTTTATTCGTGAGATGGAGCGCGACCGTCTGGTTTTGCCCCACATCCCTCAGGGTCGCTTGGATCGACGGGAGTGCCTGCTGGACTTCGGGCAATTTTGCCCAGGCAGCAACATCAGGGATTTTGCCGGTATAGGTCACGGTCGTTTCGGTATAGCTGCCCTGCGTCTCCGGCTCGGTCCAGTTCACAATCGTGGTCACCTTTTCGTGCCCGTAGCAGAACCCGTCCGACCGGCCAGATACGTCCAGAACCTTCTGAAAGTATTTCTGTCCCTCCGCGCTGACCGTGTACCGTTTTACAGGCTCCGGTTTCTGCGGACTCAGCGAGAGCGAATTTGCCAGGCTCCGTACCACCGCAGTCGTATTCACGGACTGCACCAGCCCGGCATGTTCCAGAGCGGCCAGTTCAGCCGCCTCGCCTGATTTGTCGCCTACAGGCACATCGTGCGGAAACTGCCCGTCCACGGTCACGCATGCCCGGTCCTGCATGGGGAGATATTGATCGATAGCGTTTCGCAGGTTTGCTTCGTTCGGCTTCTTTGAACTGTTGCAGCCGGAAACAAAAATTAGACTGGAAGCGATAAACACTGTCCATTGACGCATCCGAGCTATCCTCTCCCGGAAGCCACTGGTCTTCATCCGGCGTGGCATCCGATCTCAGGTTTGTCATAAACAGCTTTGCTCCGAAAGCTCCCGGAGTCAAACGGCATACTCAGGAATCAGCGATCCCCTAAACCACAGGGTAGCGATGCAGCACCTGCACGTCGCCTTCGCAAGTTCGGTAGAGTTCCCCTTCTGCCCTCATCCCGACCTGGAGCTTGATCGAGAGTGACACGCCATCCGTAAATCGGATGTCTACTTCTGGTGCTCCCGACGGGTCATAGATGTAACGGATATACTCAATAGTCTTGCCCGCCGTTTCCGGGAACTCCAAACAGCAATGATTCATATCGTCTCCTCTGGATTCAGATTCGTTGTTCCCGCTCGTGGACTGTGCGGCTTTCTGAACTCCATTCCCGATTTTGGGGAATGGAAGGACGGTCCCTCAATCTCAAATCGTGAACAAAGGCGATGCGGCATACCAACGAGCTTATCAGGCGTTCCTCAAGCGACTGATAAAAGCCCGACACGATGCTGGCTACCTCCAAGGAGAGGTGGCCGAGCGGCTCGGGAAGCCGCATTCGTTCATTTCTAAATGTGAACTCGGCGAGCGTCGGCTGGACATCATCGAGTTGCAGCATATCGCAAGGATTTACGGGAAAACGATCAGCTATTTTCTCGGTGAGGACTAATATCCTCCCTTCACTGTCCGGGATTCCTCCCTGGCTGTGGTGGGCAGCATAGCCGAGGATGGCCCTCGCTTCAGGCGTACGTCTTCAGTCAGTCGAAGCGAAGCGTCAATCAGCTTCTGCAACAAGGGGGAACGATTGTCTTCACGAATGAATACGCCGCACCGCCGCATCAGAACATGCGTAGAAAGGGGCCTTGCTACGATTCCTGGTCTACCCGCAACCGAAGTGCTAGGCAAAAGGCAAATACCCATCTTCTGTTCTACATAGGTTAAGGCCTCGGGTGCAGAATACGCGTCCGCTACGATATTTAGCAGAAGTCCAAAATCGGCGCAGTGGTCCACGATTTCCTGGTGGCGTTCCGGCCAAGGTTCTCTGGACACAGCAATGAAAGGTTCCCCATCAAAATCCTGCGGAGAAACGACAGATTTCATAGCCAATCTGTGCCCAATCGGGAAACAGGCAACTAACGGCTCCTCGTAGATGGTGCGAACCAATAGTTCGGGCATACGAATCGGCAAAATGCCGAAACCGGCATGAAGTAACCCATCGGTCACTCTTCGCACAGTAGTCGATGTCAGGCCACTTCGGTGCTCGATATGGACCGGATGGCCGTCATCAATATGGATTTGCGTAATCGCCGTGATTAGTCTGGGTGGGAGATTGGTTGAGTGTCCAATCACAAGATGATGGTTCCTGATGGCTTGTCGCGCATAGAGCTGTTCCTCGGCGAGAAGTGCTTGATTGACCGCTTTCACAGCATCTTCGTAAAATAATCCGCCATCCTCGGTAAGAATTAGCCTACCGCCGATTTTCTCAAATAGACCAATGCCAAAGGCGTTCTCAATTGCATCGAGTTGCTTGCGAACTCCGGAGGCGGAAAGCCCAAGCTCCTTCGCTGCATCGTCCATGTCACATTTTTCCGCGACAGTCATAAACACAATGAGGTTATCGAGCTTCACTTTTGGCCGGCGCATCTGTTCACCTGATGTGATTTGTTCCGAGCCGTTCAGCTATATTAGCCCCCGCGGACCACGTACGGGCTATTCAATCTGCACGATCCTAATCGATGTCCTGCCCTCCCACCTCTGCCATGAGCACAGCCTCAGGCTTGCCGCGCAATAATCGCTTGTTGAAGTTGAATCTCCAATTTGTCGAAATCTTCGATACCTGCCAAAGTGATCGAGGAAGCCCTCAGAGCACATGCTAGTTCGTGTGCGCGACCGGTTGGTTGTGTCACATTCTCGGTGTCGACTACAAGAGCGCAGCAATGCAACTGCCCTGCAATTTCCAGCGCATCCTGCCATGGATCTCCTCCGCGGAGGGCAACATTTGCCCGACCATCACTTAGCAGGATCAGAAGCGTCGAAGGAGTCAAATATATTTTTGCCAGTTCGAGAGCATGAGCCAGCGGTGTTCGCCCACCGGTCGGCAGGTATTCCAACGCTGTGGCTGCATCCTCAACCTGATGCGAAGGCTCCAGTAATACCTGGGCACCGGTCCCACGAAAAGCAATGATGGCCACCTCGTCATCTTTGCTGAAGGAACGATGAAGCAGGCCAAGGGCGGCGCCTTTGACGAGACGCATCTTCTGCTGTGCAGCGTGCGAACCACTCGAATCGATAAGAAACAAATATCGGATGCCGGACCGGGGCGCGCGCACTTTCTCGTGCAAATCCGAGAGGCGCGGTTGAAGGGTTCCGGTTTCAAGCGCCGCATGATTCAGAGTTGTTCGAATGTCGATCTCCTGAGGGCTTTCGGTCCGGCGCGTGCCCACGACCGGTCCGGGATGATCCAGAACCACTTCTTGGCTGTTGCCGCGTTGCAGAGCATCATCAACCGAGACATGGACTGCCGGCGTCATGATTTCCTGCGGCGCAAAAATGCGCTCAATCGCTTCTCTCGTGCTTTGACCGGCGGCAGGCGGGTCTGGCTGCTGGCGCGACGAGGGCGGTGGGGGAGGCGGATTGGAACGACCGCCAGCTTTGGCGCGGTGGTTGAGGACCAAGGGAAGCACAGCATCGACATGATGCGACTCCACGACGGCATCGCCCATCAGCGCTGCGCACGCGGTGCAGGCGCGCACCGCGGCAAGATCCGCGCGCAGCGAGCGTACGCCCGCCGAACAGATTGCGGCGCCAATTTGCCCCAGGATTTCGCTGGAACACTGAATAGAACTGACCCGGTCCCGGTTCCGGCCGATCTTATCGCGCAACGATTCCTGCTCGCCTGACCATTCCTCAGCAAACTTTGTGGGTTCGCGCTCGAACGCAATCCTGCGCTCGACAATCTTCTGCCGCTCCTCCACACCGAGTGGCGCCGCAATGTCCACGGAGAGAGCGAACCGATCGAGAAGTTGCGGACGAAGCAATCCTTCTTCGGGATTCATACTGCCGAGCAGCACGAACTCCGCGGGGTGGGAAGCGCTGAACCCTTCCCGCTCGACGACATTAACACCGCTTGATGCAGCATCAAGCAGGGCGTCACCGAGATGGGCTGACAAGAGATTCACCTCATCTATATAGAGAATGCCACTGTGAGCTTCAGAGAGCAGACCAGGTTTCAGCTGAGGGTTTCCCTTGAGCGTACTTTCGAGGTGCAGCCCTCCGAGAAGCCGATCCTCTGTTACTCCGATGGGCAAATTCACGAAGGGCGCACGCTCAGGAAGGAGTATCGCGAGAGCGCGAGCAGCGGTGGTTTTGCCAGATCCCTTGTCTCCCCGCAGCAATACGCCGAGTCGCCAGTCAATCGCAGCCAGAAGAAGCGCCAGCTTCATCTGCTCCTGACCGACGATTGCGGAGAATGGATAGGCGATCGGTTTCATTTGACCATCTCCCGTTTCCGCTCTCCCTGTGCCTCGAGAACCGCGTCGCTTTCCAGCAGTACGTTACGGAGAGACTCCAGCGTTTCCGGATTCGGATTCTCCCAGAGCTCGCGCTTGGCCGCTTCGAGAAGGCGTTCCGCAATGGCATTCAGTGCCCAGGGATTCGATTTCGAGAGAAAGTCCCGCATCTCCTGAGAGAGAGCGTAGTGTTCGGCAAGCCCCTCATAGACGAAGTCCGGCGCGATCTGCGCCGTGGCGTCAAACCCAAAGATGTAATCGACGGTTGCAGCGAGCTCGAGGCCGCCCTTATAACCGTGGCGCTTGATGCTCTCAATCCATTTCGGATTGACGACGCGAGAGCGATAAACGCGAAGAGCCTCTTCCCTTAGATCGCGTACCTGAGCTGCTTCCGGACGCGAACTGTCTCCGAAGTATGCCTTGGGTTGGTTCCCAGTCAGCGCGCGAATAGAGGCGACCATACCGCCATGGAACTGGAAGTAGTCGTCGGAGTCGAAGATGTCGTGTTCGCGGTTGTCCTGATTGTGGAGTGCTACTTCGATGGACTTCAGCCGCTCGGCGAAGACTGGTTGCGCCTCCACACCAGCCGCGCCTTTGCCGTAGGCATATCCTCCCCAGGCCAGGAAGGCGCGGGCGAAGTCCTGATCATTTTGCCAATTTCCGGTTTCGATCAACGGCAGGATGCCGGCGCCGTAAGAACCAGGCTTCGATCCGAAAATGCGGTAGCGGGCCTGGGCTTCCGCCTCGTGTTCCGGAATATCTTTGCGCCCTTCGAGATCGGCGAGATAGTGCTTGCGTGGGAAGTTTTGATCGAGAGGCTCATCCGCTCCGACTATGAGCGAGACGGCTTGATCGAAAAGCTCGATCAGGTTCGGAAAGGCATCGCGGAAAAACCCACTGATGCGAAGCGTGACGTCAATTCGCGGGCGCCCCAGTTGTTCAAGGGGGATGACGGTAACACCCTCCAGCCTCCGAGACTGAGGGTTCCAAAGCGGCTGCACCCCGAGGAGAGCGAAGGCCTCCGCGATATCGTCACCTTGCGTCCGCATCTGTGAAGTGCCCCAGACGCTGAGGCCCATCATTTCCGGGTATTTTCCTTCTTCGGCGTGGAAACGCTCAATTGCTTCGCGGGCCAGCTGTTGGCCTACCCGCCAAGCGGCTTGCGAAGGCAAAGCACGCGGGTCGACAGCATAGAAATTACGTCCAGTCGGCAATACGTGCGCCATACCCCGTGTCGGCGCACCGGCTGGTCCAGCGGGGATGTATTTGCCTTCCAGTGCGTCGAGCAGATGCTCGATTTCGTCTCCGGTTTGTTCAAGTCTGGGGATGAGTTGCGTGCAGGCAAAGTCCAGGGTTCCCGTAATCTCCTGCGTTTCGATGCCGAGGATGGCGTGCTGAACATCTCCGATTTTCTCGGCACGGAAGCCGAGTGCTTCAAGCATTGTGAAGAGATCGAGACTAGCCCGATCAATGGTTTCGAGAACATCCGCATGCGTATAGCAGGTGGCGCCGAGAAACTGTCGGGTTTCGCCAAGGCGCTCTCCGGGCCGGTCGAGTACAACGGGAAGTTCGAAGCCAAACGCTGTCGCAAGGCTCGCCTGTAAGCTGGGCACACTCACGTTTGCCAGGCGTGTGAGCGAGCGCAGCATCTCCGGAAGGGGCGGCATCTGGCCAAGCGAATGCAGCCCGTCTCGAATCTGTGCCATACCCAGTTCGCAAAGATAACCGTCCAGATCCTCGATGAGATGGGCAACTTCATTTCCAGTCATCGAAGCCAAAGTTGTCGGGACGCCTTCGGGTGTAAGAGCATCGTCCCACTCGTGTGTGTGATCGCCGCGCTCGCGAGTAAGCATGGTTTTCATGTCGAGATCGGCTTTCAGGTTTGTCCGTTGTATCAAGTCCCAAATCTGCTGCTGCAGATAAGGGAGCTTTACCGGGTCTAGTTTCTCCACGGAATAGTATTCGTTGACCAGCTGGTTCAGCTCCGCGAGCGCACCATATGTCTGAGCCGTGGTCATCGGCGGCGTCAGATGATCGATGATGACGGCGTGAGTGCGCCGCTTGGATTGGCTGCCTTCTCCAGGATCGTTGAGAATGAACGGGTAAACGAGCGGCAGATCGCCGAGCAATAGGTCTGGATAGCACTCTCCAGAGAGTCCTATGCCTTTGCCGGGAAGCCATTCGAGCGTGCCATGCTTACCCATGTGAACAACGGCATCAGCTCCCCAGCCTCCCTCAGACTGAGGCGTAGACAGCCAGCGGTAGAAGGCAACGTAGTGATGCGTTGGAGGCAGGTCGGGCGTGTGATAGATGGCGTTCGGATCGAGACCGTAGCCGCGTGGGGGCTGTAGCGCAATAAGCGCATTGCCGAAATCCATCGCGGCGAACAGATAATCCCGGTCGTCTCCCCAGGGCTCTTCCTGGTCGATGGAAACGATCTTCCCGCCGATGGTCGGCAATAATTTCTTGTCAGTCTTCTTCGCGGGCAAGATGCTCGGGCCATGTTCCTGCGGCTCACCCCAGAAATCTCGCATTCTGCGTGCGGGGCGTTCCGGGAAGTTGACAAACATTGTGCGATAGGCAGAGCGAGAGAAACGCCTGGCCTGTGCAGGGTCCAGCGGGTAACGATCATCGTATGTTCCGCGAGAGATGAGGTCCTGCATGAGATCATCCGAGGTTTCGGGCAGGGCAGAGATACCATAGCGTCTCGTTCGCATCGCATGAAGTGTAGTGAGAAGGCTCGCTGGAGAGTCGAGACCCACCGCGCCGCCGATCTGCGAAGCCTTTGCCGCAGAGTTGGTGAGCACGAATGCGATACGCTTCTCACGATTCGGCGTTCGCCGCAACGTTGCGAGCCGGACGGCGATACCTGCAATGCGCCCCGCTCTCTCCTCGTGTCCAACATAAAGATTTTCGACACTTGCATTGCGCTCCTTGAACGACAAAGGAACTGAAATAATGCGTCCGTCGAATTCCGGGATAGCCACGTTCACTGCGGTATCGAGGGCATTGAGCCCACGGCGCGATCCTTCCCACGCCCCGCGAGGCATTCCACTTGCGATAGCCTGTACGACAGGGATGCCGAGATGTTCGAGCGAACCGACCGCTTCGCCCGGCATTGTCACGGAGCCAGTATTTACTTCCGCGAGAGCGAAGGAAAGCGTCGAAATAAGCACGTCTGCTCTCGCCTCGATGAGGCGAAATACAGCAGGTCTACCGTCCTCCATTGATTTGAGGCTTGAGGTAAAGATGCAGAGAGCGTTGACGCCCTTCTTCTGGAGCGCTTGGGAGAGGGTATCGATAAAGCCGGTATTCCCACTCATGCGATGAGCGCGATAGAAGAGGACGGTGACTGTGGGCTTCGATGGATCAGCCTGGCGCAGCCAGTCCTCCCAGGTTGCAGAGTCCATGTCGGGCAGGTAGATGCCATGCTCTGGCATTGGGCTGGCCACCGCGTATCCATAGCCCGTAAGCATGAGGCGGTCGGAGAGAAAGCGAAAGAGCTCTCCAAAATTGGTTACGCCACCGAGGTCCAGATAGCCTGCCGCGGTCTGCATCACATCGGCCGGCGTGTTGATGGTTTCGGAGAACTCCGAGGTAATTTCGCCAGTGCCGCTTATCATCACAAGCGACTGTCCGCGAGCAATACAAGCGGCCTTGAGCAGGTCGAAACCGGGAATGCAACTGAGCGGCCCGTGGCAACGAACGACGATGACTTTCGCCTTGCTCAGCTCTCCAGCAATTAGCACATTCATCTGGTCTTCACTGCGGAGCGCGTTAAGCGAATAGCCGCTCACATGAAGGCCTTCGGGAAGCGATTCCGCGGTCTTGATCAGGGTGAGGAGATCCGTGTCGGCGTGCGAGAGCAGCATGACGGCGCCGTTCGGCCGCACAGGTTCCAGAATCGTCAGTCCCTCGGGCGAACTGGGGAGCCGAACATCCCAGTCATAGTAGTTGAAAACATATTCGCTGAGCTCTGCTGGCGGCTCTACAAATCGGTCTGCCTTCAGCATTGAATCGATATATTCGAAAATCTGGCGTACCTGCCATTCGCTGTTGACGGAATGGAACCAGATGCTCTTCCCATCGAAGACCAGGCTGGCGACATTGGCCAGGGCACATGGGCCGAGACACCCCCCTTTCGTGAGGTGAACGTCTTGCCGGATTTTTCGACGCAGCCACTCTTCCTTATAAACATCCACGGGCACGGCGGCATACCCGCGCTCTGTAATGCCGCAGCAACAGCCAGTGACGCAGTAGGTTAGATGAGCGCGGTGTTGCACTATGTTGAAGGCCCGTCCATCTGCGCGAATGACGCGCTGTCGAAATGAGGTCATATCTCCTCCGCGGGTGTTCTCTGGCGTATGACCCAAACCAGAT
>JASHOY010000093.1 GCA_030038435.1 Acidobacteriaceae bacterium
GCAATGTCGCCGGTATGCAGCCGCGCATTCGCGGCTTCTAGGCTGCCCACGATGGCCAAGGGCGAGAGGCTGTACCCGTTCTGCCTGGCCGTGCTCAGCATCACGCGCATGGTGCGCGGCAGGCCGCCGATCACGCTGGTTTCTGAAACGTTGGGGATCTGCTCGATGTTGTGCTGGACTTCATCGGCCATGGCGCGGAGCTGATAGCCGTTATAGTTCGAGCCCCACAACGTCATGGCCAGAATGGGTACGTCATCGATGGACCTCGCCTTGATCATGGGCCGCGAGGCGCCGGGCGGGAGCATATCGAAATTCGAATAGAGCTTGCTGTAGACCTTGATCAGCGCATCTTCCTGCGGGGTGCCGACAAGGAAGCGCACGATGACCAGGCTCTGTCCGGGGCTGGACGTGGAGTATACGTACTCGACGCCTGAAATCTGGTGCACCAGGTTCTCGATGGGCGAGGTAACGCGCTTCTCCACTTCTGCCGGCGACGCGCCAGGCAGCGCGGTGGTGATGTCGAGCATGGGCACGAGAATCTGCGGGTCTTCCTCGCGCGGAATCACGGCAATCGCGAAAATGCCGATGGCCAGCGAGGTGACAATGAACAGCGGCGTCAGCTTCGAATTGAGAAACGCCTTTGCCAGGCGTCCGGCCAGTCCCAGGTTCTGATTCATGGCTGAACCCCATTACGAACATCGATGTGTTTGCCTGCGAAATCGCGGTCTTCCGGCGTGTCGACAAGTTGCTCGCCGGCGGCCATGCCGGAGAGAACCTCAACCATGTCGCGGCGCGTGGCGCCTAGAGCCAGGTAGCGCAGTTGTGCGATGCCATGGCCATCGAGAACATAGGCGCACTGCAGCGAACCCCGCGCCACGACCGCGGAGCGCGGAACCACAATGGCCGCGTGCGTGCCAGTTGGAAAACTCGCCGAGCCGTACATGCCGGCGCGAAGCTGGCTGGAGGAAGGCAGATCGATCTTGACCAGGAAGCTGTGGCTGGAAGGATCGGCGGCGGGAACAATTTCCACCACTGTTCCCTGCAGCGTCTGCGCTACGCCATCGACGGCCACGGGCGTTTTCATGCCCATACGCACCGCGGCAATCGCCGACTCGTCCACTGTGGCCTGCAACTGCAGCGGGCCCGAGCGATCCATTTGCAACAACGGCACGCCAGGCGCGGCCATGGCGCCGGGGTCGGCCATGCGCGCGGTTATAATGCCTGCGAAAGGGGCGGTGATGCGTGTGTAACCGAGCATGGTGCGCGCCACCGCGATCTGGTCTTCTGCAGCACGCGTCTGCGCCTTTGCCGCATCAAGCTGCGCTTCTGCCGCCTGTGCGCGCTGCGTCACTTCATCCATCTCCTGCGGACTGACGCTCTTCTCGGCTTGGAGCTGTCTGTAGCGCCGAAGTGTGCTCTCAGCAAGACTGGCGTTGCTCTGTGCCGCTGCCTGTTGACTCTGCGCTGCCACCTCGGATGCCTGCGCCTGCGCGGAGGACGCCTGCAGTGCAGCGCTGTCCAGCACAACCAGCGGCTGTCCGGTGCGTACCGTGTCGCCAGCCCGCACCGGCACCTGCTCGACCCGCTCCATTACCTGCGCGGAAATCGTCGCCGTTTCCCGCGCATGCACCGTGCCCGTGGCGCGCAGCTCAATCGGCACTTGCTGCCGGCTGCTCTCGACCACACGCGCGGCCACGGTCTCCACCGTCGCTTGTTGAGGCACTTCGTTACTGCGGCATCCGGCAATCAGCACCGCGGAAGCGGCAAGCAAACAACCCAGCAAAAGCATTTTCATTGCAGTCCCTCCGCCGCATCAGGAGTCAGAGTCCCTTCGGCGTAAAGTAGTTGTGCATAGGCCATGGCGCTGCCATAGACAGCACGCCAGTAGTTGTTCTGGCTTTGGCGCTCGGCATCGCCCGCGCGCAGCAAATCGGTAATCGTGGCGAGCCCCGCGCCGTAACGATTTCTCAGGATGCGCAGATTCTCCGCCGCCTGGTTCATCGCAGCTTGCGCCGTCTGCAAAGACTGATCGGCGGTTTCACGCTGGATGTGAGCCCGGCTGACATCGAGCTGTATCTGGTTGCGCTCCAGCTCCTGTTGTGCCTCAGCACGCTGCCGGGCTGCGGTCTCGCGGGCAAGCTGGTCGCGCTTGGCAAAGGGGAGAATGTCGATGCTGACCTGGACCCCGGCCACCCAGTTGTTGCCGCCGGAGCTGGAGATCGATCCGCGATCTTCTTCCCAGTCGCCGTAAGCGTTGATGCGCGGCCCAAAATCCGACCGCGCCGCACCCGCTGATTCCGCCTGCGCCTGCTGGGCATGGTGCAGCGCCGCCAGGTCCGGCCGGGTCTTTACAGCTTGAGCCAGCTCCTCCGGCAGTGAGCTCTGCGGAAATGCATGGGGCTCAATGGGCTCGAGCGGGGAGGGCTGCAATTGCGGGGCGCCCATCGCGTTGCCAAGGTCAGCCCACGCCAATTCGAGCGCGCCCCGCGCCGCAATCAGGTCCTCTTTGCGCGCGGCTTCATTCACCTGCGCGGCCATGCGGTCTGACTCGACGGACAGTCCCGCCTGCACATGCTGGTCCACCTGCACCAGCAGCGCCCGGGCAGTCTCTTGCTCGTGTTCGGCGACATCGACCTGGCGCCGGGCGTAGAGAACCGACTGATACGCAGCCACTACGCGCAAAACGATTCCCTGGTTTACCGCTAATGCGGAGGCCGCTGCGCTCTGCCTGAAATCGTCGGCGCCGCGAATCTCGCGCTCCCTCCTGAAGGAGTCGAAAACCGTCCACGACCCCGAGAATCGCGATGCAAAGTTACCTATGGGCTGGGGCCGGTTGAGCGAGTTCAGTGCGAAGTCAGCCTGCGTGAACTGGCGCTGGCGGAGCCGCTCGCCAAACACATAAACGGGGTCGTCGCCGCGCGAGATGTCTTCAGTGAATGAAAGTTGCGGCAGCAGCTGAGTTCGCGCCTGGCGAGCGGCGGCCTCTGCCCCCGCAGCGTCGGCGCGGGCAATCGCAGCCTGCGGATTCTGGCCCAGGGCCCGGTCGATGGCTTGGCGCAGCGTCATGGTCGCTGTCTGTGCCGGCGCGCCCAGAGGCGCCAGACAGAACAGCAGCCACAAGGCTGGATGACGGTGCAGTCTCACGGTCTGCGCATTCCTTATGGGGTGCGTTCAGGAGGAAAAATCCATCCAGCGGCGGCTTTGTTACAGGTTTGGGGTTATTTTTTTCGGTCCTCGGGCCTCACCGCAGGGCCGCCAACAGCGGCATGGTGAGATGCGCCGCTTCCTGGGCCCCGCAGTCTCTCGCCCTCAATTCACCTCACCGTTCATCGTTCATGAACGCCGCATGGGTGCGCGGGCAGCGGACGCGTCGCCTGATGGCGCTCCGAGCAGACCTATTTCGTAAATTTCGCATGTGATAGAATTTCTTCATGCTCGGGCTCCCAGCGGCGTCTCGGCCCTACCGGCAAACTGCCATCGCATTCCTGCTTTGTCTTCTGGCATTTTCCTGCGCCATGGAAGCCAAGATCGCGTGGTATGAGCCCTCCGCTGGTCCTACCATCGATGCCCGCTCGACTAAGGCAATGCCCGCCGAGACTCGCGATTCAAAATCCGATGAATCGGTTGCGGCCGACGCGGCTGTTGCAGGAATCTCCTGTCTTCTGATTCTGATTTTTGCGGACGCTTGGCTATTGACCGCCATCCGGGTGCTTCGACTCTCGGCTGTATCGCTGGTTCATCCCGTTCCAGCCTCAGCGTATTACTCTCCGCAAATATCATTCCGTCCTCCTCCGGCTCGATAATCCCGCTCCGCATTCACGCAACCCGCGCGGCACATTATGCGACGAGATAGCGTTTCGTGGTCATCGGCCGCAGAGAGGCGATTGATCCTGCAGAATGCCGGCGCGACCATCCGAGAAAAGCGGAATGCAGCAGACGCGATGCAGCAAGGCTGCATTCAGATAGATTCAATCCTCCATCGGCACGCGCCCTGATCGCCTGAGGTGCGGCGAGCCGCTGCAGGTTCTTAAAATCCAGGAGCATCGTCGACTATGCAAAAGCGAGTCATTACGATCCTAGTTGGCGCAGCCGGATTGTGCGCCGCAATGTGCCTTTCCGCGTGCCACGGCAGTGCAGGGACCACCGTAGCCAAAGCTGCCGCCCTGCCCTCGGCAGAGGTTGCTGTCGCCAAACGAGGCAACATCTCGCAGATGCTTACGCTTGCGGGTGAGTTCCAGCCGTACCAGGTGGTCGATGTCCACCCCAAGGTCAGCGGCTACATGATCCACATCTATGTCGACATCGGCGACATCGTTTACAAGGGCGAAACCATCGCCAAGCTGGAAGTGCCGGAACTGAAAGCGCAACTGCAACAGTCGGTGTACCAGGTGCAGCAGAGTCAGCAGCAGATCATTCAGGCGCAGCACGAAGTAGGCCGTGCTCAAGCCACCCATGCGGCCCTGCATGCAGAATACGTGCGCTTAAAACAGGCCGCCGCGGTTCCGGGCCTGATTGCGCAACAGGAGTTGGACGACGCGCAGGCGAAGGACCTTTCCTCTGCAGCGCAGGTGGATGCGGCCCAGGCCGCACTGGCCGCGGCCAAGCAGCACTACGAAGCCGCGCGCGCCGATCAGCAGAACTATGCGGCGCAGTACGGGTACACCAATGTGACCTCGCCGCTGGACGGGGTCGTTGTGTGGCGCTATGCGGATACGGGCGCTCTCATTCAGGGCGGCACCAACTCGAACAGCACAGTCCTTCCCATCGTGCGCATTGCCCAGAGCCAATTGCTTCGGTTGCGCGTGCCTGTGCCCGAAGATGATGTCCGCTATGTGCATAAGGGCGACCTGCTGGAGGTGCGTGTGGGGGCCATCAACCGCTCCTTCACGGGCAAGGTGGTTCGTTTTACGCGCAACGTGAACTTCGAAACGCGGAGCATGGAGACTGAAGTCGATGTCAAGAATCCCAAGCTGACCATCGATCCCGGCATGTACGCGGACACGTTGCTGCAGCTTGGCCAGGCGAAGAACGTGGTGACGGTTCCGGTTACGGCCCTGGTGCTCAACAGCAGCAATCAGGAAACGGTATACGTGCTTGACGGCGACAACCGCGTGCAGATCCGGCCGGTCACGGTGGGGGTTGAGGGATCGCAACTTGCCCAAATCGAGAGCGGGCTGGAGCCGGGCGCGCGCGTGATCATGGGCGGGCAGGGGAAGTATCTGGCGGGCGAAGAGGTCAGTCCGGAGATCGCCAAGACCCAGGCATCGGAAACGCACGACGTAACCGGCGGAACCATCGACCTTGAGGCGAACGCTAACGGAGCCAATCAGTAATGCCAAAATTCGCTCTTCGCTATCCCTTTTTCATTCTTATGATCTGCCTGGTGGTGACGATCGTGGGCACGGTCACCATGGTCAATATGCCTGTGGATCTGTTCCCTAGCATTGATATGCCGGTAGTAGTGGTTGCCACTTTTTACAGCGGCATGCCCCCGCAGCAGATCGAAGCCGACATCACCGACACCTTTGAGCGCTTCTTTACGCTGGCCGCCAATGTGGACCACAGCACATCGCGGTCACTGACCGGGGTCAGCATCATCAAGGTCTACTTCAAGCCGGGAACGGACGCCAACGCCGCGCTGAGCAACATTGCCAATCTGGCCATGGCCGATCTGCGCCGATTGCCGCCCGGCACGCTTCCTCCCGTGGTGCTGGGCATGACGGCGTCCACGCAGCCCGTCTGCCTGGTCACCCTGAGCGGCAAGGGGTTGAACGAGACGCAACTCAAGGACCTGGCGCAGTACGAAGTCCGCGACCAGATTTCCAATGTGCAGGGCGCCTCGGTGCCCCAGCCCTTTGGTGGCACATACCGCCAGATTCAGATCTACGTCGATCCTCTGAAAATGGAGGCGCATGACCTGAGCCTGAACGACGTAGTCAAGGCGGTCAACAGCTCCAACCTGATTCTGCCCGCCGGCGATGTGCGCATCGGGATGAAGGACTACAACATTTACGCCAACGCCCAGTTCCCCAGCGCGCAAGCGATGAACGCGCTGCCCATCAAATCTGAGGGCAATTCCACGGTGGTGGTGGCGAATATCGGCAAGGCGGTAGACTCCGGCGCGTTGCAGTACAACATTGTGCGCATCAACGGCCAGAAATCGGTTTACGTGCCCATCTTCAAGCAGGGCGGCGGGGCCAACACCATCACCATCGTCAAGGGCATCAAGAACGCCGTCGCCCACCTGGTGGATATCCCCTCGAATCTGAAGACTGCGGTGGTTTTCGATCAGTCGAAGTTCGTCAAACTGGCCATTGCCAATGTTTCGCGCGAAGCGCTGATCGGACTGCTGCTGGCCGGCTTGATGGTGCTCATTTTTCTGGGCAGTCCTCGAGCTACCATCGCGGTGCTGATCTCGGTGCCGCTGTCGGCGCTGGTGTGCATCCTGATTATCAACTATATGGGCGGGTCGATTAACACCATGCTTCTGGGCGGTTTGGCGCTGGTGTTTTCCAGACTCATCGATAACGGCGTGATCGTGCTGGAAAACATCTTCCGCCACATGGAGATGGGCAAGTCGCCAAAGGTGGCCGCTGACGAAGGCGGCAGCGAAGTTGCCATGGCGGTGCTGGCGGCTACCTTCACCACGGCTATCGTGTTCTTTCCTGTGGCTTCGTTTAGCGGCGTCAGCAAATATATCTTCACCCCGCTGGCGCTGGGCGTAGCCTTCTCGATTTTTGCGTCTTACTTCTTTGCCATGACGGTGGTGCCGCTCTACTGCGCCATGTTCATCAAGGGTCATCACTCGGGCGAAGCCGGCGAGCATGCGAAGAAGAACATCTTCGGCAAATTCGATCAGTTCTTCAACCAGAAGTTCCAGGCTACGCTCGACTGGTACGAGACACAGGCCAAACGATGCATGAATCGGCCGTGGATGACCACAATTGTTATCATCGTGGGCCTCATCCTCATCATGCTAGTCACCACTCCTTTTCTCGGACGCGCCTATTTTCCGCGCACCGACCCGGGCCAATTCGTTATCGATGTGCGCATGCCCGCGGGCTCGCGCCTGAGCGCAAGCAATAATTACGTTGCGCAGGTGGAAGGCATAATCCGCAGCGTGGTCAAGCCGAAGGATCTGGGCATGATCGTCTCCAACATCGGAGTGTACCCCGATCTCTCCTCCATCTTTACTACCAACTCCACCATGAACACGGCCTTTGTGCAAACCAGCCTGACAAAGGACCACAGCATCGGCAGTTATCAATACATGCGCATGGTGCAGGCTAAGCTGTCGCGCGAGATGCCCGAGCTTTCGACGTACTTTTATGCCGGAGGCCTGATTGACGGGGTCATCAATCAGGGACTCCCCGCACCCATCGATGTTCAGGTGGAGAACGAAAACCTGGACCGTGCGTACGCAGTTGCGGAACAAATGGCCTCAAAAATCCGCACCATGCCCAACGTCGCCGCTGCGTACATTCCACAAAGCATGAAATACCCGGGCATCGAGCTGAACATCGACCGCGAGCGCGCCAGCCTGATTGGCCTTTCCGCGCAAAACGTAGTGGACGATGTGATCACGGCGATGACCTCAGACGGCATGATCGCGCCCAGTTACTGGATTGATCCCAAGACCGGCAATA
>JASHOY010000094.1 GCA_030038435.1 Acidobacteriaceae bacterium
GATCAGCGTCAGGAACTGCTGATTGAAGATCAGGAACGGCTCCTGTTTCACCTTGCGCCGTTTCAGCCAGCCCACGCCGCTGCGTGCCTTCACGCTGAAGACGTGGTAGCCGGCATGCACAAATCTTGCCCGCAGTTCTTCCGCAGTAGCGCCGGTCTGCACCTGTTCCTGCACCCGGCCCCGCTCATCGGCCAGCCTGATTACGAACTCTGCCATACGATTACCTGCCGCACCTGGTCCCTCATTCTCCCAGTCCCTGCTCTTTGTCCAAGGGTATCAGCCTTTACAGCAACATAGACGGGCCCTCGTCCCGCAGCGTTCGCCGCCGCGAACCATTGCTTCTCGCCCCGTCCTGCGCGCCGCACCACGCCTTGCGCCGTCGCCCAACCAGATTGCGATTCGCCATGCCGCCGCCGGAAAGGCAGCCGCCGCTACTGCGAAATCACCATCTGCGCCGTGCCGCTGAAATTAAACGAGTTTGAGCTTATAAATGGGATGTCCAAGGGAAATTGATAACTCACCACCACCTGCACCGCATCTCCGGCAGCGTTGCAGGTGCTCCCGCATGAGGTCCAGGTCGTGGGAGTCGACGCGCTGGGGCTCAGCCATGTCGTAGAAACACTTAAGTTATTGGAATTGATCCCCGGAAAATCAAGATTCTGCACATACGTCTGGATCTCTGCTGCCGTCGCGTCGCAGTCCGTCAAATTGGGGGTGTTGGTGCACGACGACGACCCGCGGACCATCGCCCAGCGCGCCGCCTCCCGCGCCGCTTCCGATACATAGTGCGTACTGTAAACCGCCAGGCTCATATCCACCAGCCCGATCAGCAGCGAGAAAAGGATGGGCACCGCCAACGCGAACTCCACCAATGAGGATCCGGATTCGCCGCTGCCCAAACGCCGCAGGCGCCCACTCAACCACCGCCGGCCCCGCATCCTCAAGGGGATGAAGAGCCTGCCGCAGGAGAGGGTTTGCTTCTCGCATTCGCCCCGGTTCGCCGCCGCAATTGCGGGTTCTTTCACTGCAAAACCTTCTGAATCGCCTGGCCGTCCAGCGTAAGACTCGTCGGCAGGCCCGGCAAATGGACCAGCGGGTCGACCGTGGTCTGCGTCTGAACCGTCAGGATCGTCTCAATGTTCGCTCCGGGGCAGTCCGTCGACAGGCACGTCGAAGCCGCTCCGTTCGAACATATGCAGGATATGGACGATGTGGTCACCAGGGTCAGGTTCGGCGCGTCCGCCGCCGCCGCATTCTGAATCCCCCCTGCGTCCGCCGCAGTTGTCGAGTTCCGTGTCCCGTATTGCACCCCAGCCATCGCCGCGTCCGAAACTTCAATAGACGCGTAGATGACCCGGCCCATCTCCACGGACCCAAATACCAGCAGCCCCAGCAGCGGCACGGAAAGCGCCAGCTCCACCAGCGCCTGGCCCCGTTCCGACTTCATCCTCTTCATCCACCCGCCCATCAGGCCGCGCGGCGTCACTCGCCTGTGAAATTCTCTCATTCCCATGCTTCACTCCACCATCACCATCTTCCCGAGGACCGAATCCGTGTTCGTCACGTCCGCGTAATTTGTAATCGTCACCGATCCGCTGCCAGTTTCGTCCAGAGAGTCCACAACGATATCCAGAGACACGCTCATCGAGCCCGACCCGGTCAGGGTCAGGCCGGCGTCAGGCGCATAGACAATTCCCTGGATCGTCGAACCGCTCGAACCCGTGATCGACATCGCGTCATTATCGCTTCGCGATTGAAAAAACAGCACGCCGCTGTAGCTCCCCGAGGTCGGCGCCGTCAGCGTAAGATTGCTGCTGCCGGTCACGGTCGTGCTCCCCTGCGTATAGAATGTGACCCCGGTTGCCGTCAGAGATCCCGACCCCGTGAGTTGCAGGTTGCCGCCAATCTCATAAAAGCCGCTTCCCAGCGTTGCCGGTCCGCTCCCTGTATCAGTGAAGTTTCCGCCGATGGTGTAATTCCCTGCGCCAAGCACCAGGCCTCCGGCCCCCGTATTCGACAGGTTCCCCGTGATCACATAATTTCCCGCCTCAAGCGTCAGTGTGCCGCTCCCGGTGTTGGAGATCGATGTGTATGTCCCAGGCTCTAATGTATTGTTCGAACTCCCCGCGAAACTCGGCGTACAACTACTCGAGCAGGTGCCCGTGGCGATAGTTGGCGTGGGCAGGCTGGCAAGTGGGTCCGCCGCCGGCGCAATTCCCGTCGTCGGCGTAGGCGAAATCGTTCCCGACCCCGTTTTTTGGTAGTTTCCGGAAACTCCGATCGACAAGGCGGAGATCGAGCCGCTGCCTGTCAGCTCCAGTGCATCCGACGCCCCCGAATCGTCGTAAATATCGCAATGACTCGCAGTCAAGGCGCCCGACCCGGTCAGAGACACATCCGCTCCCGACCTCGCCAGCGTCCACAGGCATCCGTTGCCCGATCCCGATCCAACCACCGCCCGTGCTGCGACGTCCACTGATTTCAAGCCAAACATAGTCATAAAAAGCGTTGGCGTTGGGTCCTGGACAATCGCCTCTATAAATCCGCTCTCCCCCTGCTCCGGCCCGTCCACAGGAGGTATGTTGATCGTGACCACAGCGCCGCCGCTCCCGTTTGTCACACCGTTGACTGCGGCCGCCGCCTGTCCCTGGGTGGTCGCCGAGCTCACTGACGCGTTGTATTTATAGTCCAGCGCCGCGGCAACAGCGGCGGCGTCGACGGCTATCTGGGCCTCGCGCTTGGCGCGGAACAGCAGCCCCACATCCACCGCCATCGCCATCATTCCCAGCAGAACCATCATGCTCAGCGATGTCAGCACCAAAACCTGGCCGCTTTGCTCTTTCCACATTTTCATCGTTGGCGCTGCCACAGTTCCCGGCCTCATCCGCCGGCCTGCTGTTTCATTCGTCCATCTTTATGGGGCTCGGACCTCGTCATGTCCGCCGGGCAGCGCTGGGTGTCTGTTTCCGCCTTCTCTGCTTGCCGGCTTCGGCCGCATTGAGGAAAAATCCCCATTCTCGCTTGCTCATTGACCGACCCGCGTACAAACTGCCGATGGATACTTACGATCGTAATTACCATGCCCACCGGAAAGATAGCACCAAAGCGGCCTATCTCGTTACGAAAGTGATCCTTTGGCAATCCTGCCTGTGCTTTGTGGACGGGGACATTTCAATCTTGCCTTGAGCTCGCCAAAGCGCGGCGCAAATGGGGTGGTGGGTCGATCTGACTTCGTTTTTGAAGGGTTCGGGCTTTAGAGCATTTTCGATTTAAGCTCTAACAAAACTCTGGGGGCTCCGTCCTTTGTGCGACCGGTAGCCCCACATCGACTACTTATTCGGCTGCGGGAACAAAAAGTACGCGATCACCGGCACGATTACAGGAGGAGATATAGACCTTCTTTTCGATGAATGGGTCTGTAATTCGAGCTCTCCATCCGACAGTTCGCAATGTCTTGAAGTCGAGATCTTGCCTTATTACAGCTTCGTCGACTTTGGCGCTGGGACCTTTATTGAGACAATCAATGAGCCGGTTACAATCAACGGCACGACCACGACTTTCAGCTTCGACGAATACGTCGGTGGAACCAATGTCCTGTTCTATCCACACAATATGCCGGGCCTGGCCTCCGGCGAATTGAAGCTGAACTTACTCGACCTGCTCAAGGCTGCGGTTTCCGCCTTCGGAAACAGCTCTTACCAATACGTGGCCGGAATCGAACCGGGAACGGAATCTGGAGCAAGCGCCACCCAGTCCTATGCTCTGACAATGAACAAGTTTGAGATCGATCAGGACCTGGGTGGCCAGCCCGCTGCGCCAACAAATCTCTCGTCGACGGTGGCCGCCCAGTGAATCTGGTGCCCAGTCTTGATTGGGGCCGGATCTGGTCGTATTGATGCGGCGCGCTTACTTGGCGCGCAAGGGGGCAAGTTCATAGAGCCTGGACTTCAGGATGCCTTTGCTGACCGGCACTTCATGCAAAAGCCTTTCCGCCGCCTGCACGATGGGGTTGGCGTGGAACCAGCGCTGCACCTCGTTATCGCAGAGCACGTTGGTCACCGCCAAAAGCGACATGCCCTGATGATGAGCCATCCACTGGCGCACCAGTGCGGGTTTGCGCGTTGATTCCGTGTAATCGGCTGCCTCGTAAAAACCATACGGACCGATCCAGCCATTTCGTGCCATGAGCCGCAGATTTTCAAGCGCCGACGGCAAGTCCACGCTGAGCGCCAGAAAAGAGGAGTAGGGCGAGACCACCGGCCCCGCGGTGGCGTCCGGCGAAAGCGCCACCTCGGGAATGCCATAGGCGTAGTACTTGTAGTGCCCGGAATCGTTTTTCTGCGCGTTGCCTGATTCAGAGATCCCCCAGGGAATGTTTTGCGACTTGGCATATCCGCGCTGCGCGGCAACAGACGCGGCCTGGGTTTGCGCGACCAGCGTGGCCGGGTAACTGCGCATCCACAGCGCCGGCATCAGGTACTCGAACATCGTCCCCGTCCAGGAAAGAAGCACGAAGTTCCCGAATGCATAAGTGTGGTCTCGGGAGAGCTTGAACCAGCTCTGTTCGGGAAGGTCGCCGCGGGTGATGGCCAGAAAGGTGGCGATGCGCGCTTCCGACGCCAGCAGATCGTAGCAAGAGCCAAGAATCTGTCCGGTTCCCATGTCATAGCCGATAGAGAGAACCTGGCGCTGCTGATCGGCGAGAAAGCTGAAGTCTGTCTCCTGGGCAAGATGCTCGGCATGATCGGCAACGGCATTCAAGTCGATGGCCAGGTTGCGAAGGTTATGCATGGCCGCCGGAAGCGCCGCGCGCAGACGCTCGCCCAATTCGGCCAGCGACGCGTTCTGCGAAAGCTCAGCCCACGCCCGCGTCAGGCGCGTATCCAGCGTCTCGGCAAAAGAGAGTGCTCCGGAAATGGAGAGCGTGGCCGTCTCCTCATTGAGCCCCAGTTGCGGCAGCGCCCGCAGTGGTTCGAATTCCGCCTGCGCCCAGGGAAGGTAATCGCGAAGAAGATCGAGCACGGCGCCGATGCGCTGGCTGGCCTCCGACATCCACCAGCCATCGTGCGGCTTGCGTGCCGGTTCCGACAGGGCAGCTTCGTAAGCCGCGCGCGCAGCGGGCAGCCACGCCGTCCACGTGGAGATGGTTGCCAACTTGCGGGGCATGCGCAGCCGCGATACGGCACGCTGCGGCTTGCTCTCCTTGCGCATCTGCCGGTAATACGCGCCCAGGGCGGTGAACATCGCGTGCCTCAGCAGCGGCGTTCTACCCAGCTCCCGTGCGCCCGAGTGCAGCGTATAGAGCGAAGCCACCATGTTCCCGCTGTCCACCGAGGAGATGAATGCCGCGCCGCTCGGAGCTCCGCCAAGCGGCTGCAGGGTTTTGGTGTCGTACCAGTTGTAGAGATGGCCGCGGAATTTCTCCAGACGATCGATGGTGCCCAGGGTGTGAAGCGTCAACGCGGCGAATTCAGGAGCGGTGAGGAACCCCAGCTCGCAGGCGGTCTGGCGCGCATTGAGCAGCAGGCCAATGTTGGTGGGTGAAATGCGCGCCGCTTCCTCCAGGGCGTCACCCTGCACGTTGTCGGGGACAAGATAGTTGTGCCGCTCCACCCCGAACTCGCGAAAATAGCGCCAGATGCGCACCGCGTGATCCAGGAGCAATTCGCGATCGGGCGCGGCGATGCGCACGCGTTCTGAAGGCGGCTTGTTCAGCCACGCGGTCACCGGATGGGCCAGCGCCCAGAGCAAAAGTATGGGCGCGGCGCAGTAAATGGCGTAATGTTGAATCGCCGCGAACCACACCAGCGCCGCCAGCGCCGCGGCAATCAAAGGCATGAATCCCAGATAACGATCTACAGGCGTGCGTGCTCCGGTGCGCGCTTCAGCCTGCTCCGCGGTCTCCCATTCCAGCAGCCGCTCGCCGGTGATGAAGCGCCGCACCAGCGCGCGCAAGATTGCGTCGATGGCGAAACAGGTCTGATGCACCAGGAAAACCAGGTGCAGCAGGGTGATGAACGCGGAATGCCAGAATCCCTCGATGGCGCCGCTCGCCATCCCCTTCTGGCGGCTCACCAGCGCTCTCCCCAGCCCGAATCCAAGCTCCACCACGGCGGGAAAAATCATCAGCGACAAAGTCACGATCGTCCAGTAGAGCGGGCCTCCCGGCAGCGCCAGCCAGCCAATCACAAAAAGCATCAGCAGGAATGGATCGACCAGTGAGCGGCGAACATTGTCGAAGATCTTCCAGCGCGAGATGTCGGAGATGGGATTCGGCGCCCAGCGGCCGGACTCTTCCGGAACACGCGCGAAAATCCACTGCACGATCTGCCAGTCACCGCGCAGCCAGCGGTGCTGGCGGCGGCTGTAGGCGCTGTAGTGCGAAGGGTAGTCGTCCACCAGCTCCACGTCGGTGACCAGTCCCGCGCGCGCATACGCGCCTTCAATCAGGTCATGGCTCAGGATGGCATTGCGCGGAAACCTGCGATTGAGCACGGCGTGCAGGGTCTTCACTTCGTAGATTCCCTTGCCCGTAAAAATGCCTTCCCCGAACAGGTCCTGATAGGCGTCGGAAATGGCGCGCGTATAGATGTCGAGACCGCTCTGGCCCGAGTAAATGGCGGCCAGCCGCGAGCGCGCCGTCGAGCGCACGGTGACCCCCATGCGCGGCTGCAGAATGCCGTACCCCGAGGTGACCACGCGGCGATGCGGATCGATGATTGCCTGATTCAGAGGATGGGCGATGGCGCCAACCAGCCGCGCCGCGGTTCCGCGCGGTAGCTGGGTGTCGGCGTCAAGGGTGAGAATATAGCGCACGTTGCGCAGCGCTTCCACGCCGCCCGCCTTGATGGGAAACGCGTCGAATTCGTTCTCCAAAAACTTGTTCAGGTCCAGCAGCTTTCCCCGTTTGCGCTCCCATCCCATCCACACCCCCTGGCGCACGTTGTACTGGCGCTGCCGATGCAGAAGCATGAACGCCCCGTGGTTGCTGGAGCGGTATTTTGCATTCAGATCCGCAATCAGCCGGCACGCCAGCTCCACCAGCGGGCTGGTGTCGTTTTCCCGCGGCCGGGTAACGGAATCGGGCAGGTCGGTGAGCAGGGCGTAATGCAGATGCGGATCCCGGTTCGCCAGAAAGCGCACTTCCAGCTCGTTCACCAGCAGGCGCGTCTGGGTTTCGTTCAACAAAAGGGTAGGAACCGCGACCAGCGTGGTGCAATCGGCGGGAATGCCTTTGCTGAAATCGAGCTTGGGCAGCGGGGTGGGATCGAGAAATGACGTGACCCATTTGTTGACCAGGTCGACGGCGACCTGGGTAGCAGGCGCCAGCAGAAACAGCACCGCTGCCGCCAGCCCGAAGAAACGCGACACCGATGGCAGAACTGGGAAAATGCAGGCGGCAATCACCAGAAGAGTGAACAGCAGCACGCTGTTGATGTAGAAATCTTCGCCGCGGGCAACCACGTACTGGCGAATCCGCCAGCTCACCGGCGGATGAAAGCCGACGCGTAGAGCAAGCAGGGGAAAGCCCTTGTCGATGATGTAATAGCCCACGTGCAGTTTGCGCCGCCGGATGCGCTCGTCGCTTTCCGGATCCTTGCCGCTTTGCCGTGCCAGCTCCAGCGCCGCCTGCGCCACCTGCGGCTCCGTGCAATTCGATCGGCGCGCCGCATATACGATGCGTTTGCGATAAAGCTCCCGCGTCTCGAAATCCATTTCCGCGTAGACACCCGCCGGGTCCTGGCGCAGCAGCGCATCGAACCCGATGAGCGGCTCGATCAACGACGGCCAGTCCGCATTGGCTACGGATCGAAGACTGTCGAATCGCACCGAAAAGTGGGATATGGGCAGCGATTCCGGGACGCGAATCTGGGACTCCGCGGCATCGACGATCTCCTCCAGCAGAGCGAACTTCAGGAAAACAGGGAAGTCCCAGAGCTCGTCCGCGGTCAGTTGCTCGCGCTTCTGAAGAACGCTGACAAAAATGTTGAAGGTGGCGGCCGAGAATTCCCCGCCCGCCGTGCGCAGATAAAATTCCGCCACCGCGGCCACGCGCGGCTCGTGTCTGCGCCCCGTCAGAACCACGCGCGGCAGTTCCGCAATCTGCTTCTGCCTGCCGGCCACCGCGGCCACTGCCGAGCGCAAAAGCCTGAAATTCGCCCGCAGTTCCCGCATCGATGCCTGATATTCCGCCAGGTTCGGGAGCTTTTCATTGCGCGCAACGGAGCGGCCCGTCAGCAGCTTCTCCAGCGCCTTCAGCCGGGTGCGGAATTCGCCAATGCGTTTGAGAAAAACGCTGGGCGTGCGCGGATGCGGCTCGACCGTCCACGACGACGCCGTCTCCGCGGCAGCGCGCAGGCGCCCGTTCAGGTCACCGTCCAGCGGCGGTTGCGACTCGAGAGTGAATGCGGTGTGAGCCATCAGGTTTCAGCGATAACTGGATGCTTGCATTTCGAACATCGAGGCATAACGCCCTTCCAGGGCCATGAGCTGCGTATGCGTTCCCTCTTCTACCAGCCGGCCGCCCTCCAGCACCACGATGCGGTCGGCCATGCGCACCGTCGAGAAGCGGTGCGAGATGAGCAGCGCCATCTTTCCATAAGTCAACTCCGCGAAGCGCTCGAAAACCTCAAATTCGCTGCGCGCATCGAGCGACGCGGTGGGCTCGTCCAGAATCAGCATCTGCGCGTCGCGCAAATAGGCGCGGGCCAGCGCGATCTTCTGCCACTCGCCCCCGGAAAGATCCACGCCGCCCTCGAAGCGCCGACCCAGAACCTGGTCGTAGCCTCCGCGCAGCTTGGCCACCACGTCCCCGGCCATGCTCTTTTCGGCGGCATATGCAATCTCCTCCTGGGTATGCTCTTTCTCCACGCGGCCCAGGGCGATATTCTCGCGCGCCGTCATCTCGTAGCGCATGAAGTCCTGAAAAATTACCCCGATCTCCGAATGCAGGTCGTCCAGGTCGTACTCCCGCAGATCCACGCCATCCAAAAGGATCTCTCCCTCGGTGGGGTCGTAAAGACGCGTGATCAGCTTCACCACCGTGGTTTTGCCCTGGCCGTTCTCGCCGATCAGCGCGATCCGCTCGCCAGGTGTCAGGGTGAAGTTGAAGTTCTGCAGAACCCGCCGCGTGGTCCCAGGATAAACAAAGGAAACGTTGCGGAACTCGAAACCGCGAGTGATGGGGCGCGGCGCACGCAGCCCGTTGGCCTTGGATTCTACTCGCGGCTTCATTTCAAAGAAGGCCAGCAGATCGGTGAGGAAGAGCGCCTGGTCCGCCACTCCCGAGGCCGTCGAAAACATCTGCTGAATGTTGCTCATCGCCTGCATGATGGCGCTGGTGATCAGCGCGAAATCGCCAATGGTGTAGACTCCGCGGATGGTGCGGTAAATGCTCAGCACATAGGCCGCGTAATAGCCCAGTTGCGCCAGGATCGCCAGCAGCCCGGTCCAGAAAAGACGCCGCCGGTTGAGGGCCACGTCCTCGTCATAGATCTGCTGCGAGTGCTTCTTGAAGCGCTCCGTGAGATAGCCGCTCAGGTTGAACAGCTTCAGTTCCTTGGCCGCTTCTTTGCTCCCCCCCACCTGGCGCAGATAATCCATTTGCCGCCGTATCGGCGTCTGATGGAAATTCTTCGCGTAAAGTAGAAACGCAAAATGGCTTTCGCCAAGGAATGCCGGGATGACGCCGACCACCAGCAAGAGTAGAAGCAGCGGCGAATACCAGCAGAGCACCGCGGAAAAAGCTATCGCGGTCACCGTCTGCTGAATGAAGCGCCCCATCTGCTGGATCATCACCAGCCGGTCGGTGGCCTGCACGCGCGCCCGCTCCAGCCGATCGTAGAAGACCGGGTCTTCATACACTGTCACATCCAGTGACGCCGCCTTGCGCATCACTTCCACACTCACGTGATACATGTAGCGGTCGGCGAGCAGGCTGTCGAAGTAATCCACCGCGCGCGAAAGCACGCCCAGCAGCACCGCCAGGAACGCTTCTCCCGCCACCAGCCACCAGAAATACCCGGGCAGCGGCTTATGGAACCGGATCTGGTTTATGCCGTTGATGATGAATGGACCGGCGATGATCCCGATGCCTACTGGCAGAAGTGCCACAAGGATACGGATGGAGATGTTCCAGCACACCACCGCAGGCCCCGATTCCCACACAATGTGGAGAACCGGCGGAATATTTCTCAGCGCGTGCATTCGGTCGCGCCACGCGCTGGCCGTGTTCTGCGGCGCTTTTTCCGTGGGTGCGGTGCCATTGCCGGCCGGCTTCGCATGATGCATGGTTGAGGACATAACTCCCTTTGGGCTCAACTGCGTTCTGCAGATGCGACAAGGGCGCGAGGCACGCTTCGGGGGTCAGCTAACTAAACTTCTCTCGATTCAAATATTCCCGCGTGGATCCACTCGACTTCCTTCTTTACATGTTATGCGATGCGCAGCCCGCGCCGCACGTTGTTTCTAGCGCCCTTTACCGTCCCGGCCTGTGCCTGCTTTCACCGCCTTCCCGGCTTTGGGGGGAACGGAAGCAACAATGCTTTCCTGCATTGTGACGGGTGGAGTATAAGGTGCGAATCCGGCCAGTTTCATGCCCCGTTGCGCCTCGGGATTTTTCATGAACATTTCCCAAATGTATCCACTGCGCGCGTTTTCCGCCATCAGCATGGTGATGCCGGTGTCGATGCCCACCACGTCCGTATCGTACCAGTTGGAGAGCGGATTGAAGGCGTCGACAAAACCATAGCGGGACCACGCCTTGGGATAGTGATCGTGAATGTTGTGAAGAACCTTCATGGTATCGGCGGGAAGAAAGGGAATCGAGCCTCCCGCCGCTGAAGGAACAATGCTTCCGTCAATGGGTCCCATCGCCGGCGGACCGCCCCATGCCACATATCCCTTTTGCGAGTCTGAAGCCGTGATGCCCCAGAGATCCTCACTGTAGTCGGGAAACTCTGAATGCAGCGTCAGGCAGAAGATGCGGTGCGCGTCCGTAGCGATCACGGAGTTCTGGAAGTAGTCGGCAAAGCGATCCCGCTTGAGGCGAAAATCGAACCACGCCTGCGAATACTGGTTGATGAATAGCGGCGCGAATGCGCCGATGTAGCGCAGCCCGTCATATTCAAAAATGCTGCGCTTCCAGGCAAACCACGCATCCGCGTTGAGGGGATGCGAGGACGAGCCCATTCCCAGCAGGTACATCATCATCAGCTCGCTGTAATGGCTCCAGCGGCTGTGAATAAACCCAACTTCCGGCGTCCAACCCATCGACAGAAGCGAGGTGCCTTCCGAAATCCATGTCCAGTCCACGCGATCGAAGATGGCGTGCGCCAGTTCGTCGATGTCGCGGTCTTGAAAACACTGCCGGCAGGTGAGAATGCCGCACAGCAAAATTGCCGTATCCACGCTTGATACTTCTGACTCAAAGACCCTTTCCCCGGTGTTGATATCGGCAAAGTGGTAGAAGAAGCCATGCTGGGTGGGCAGCTTGTGCCAGATGAATGAAAGCGCCCGCACCACCCGCAACCGCGCCTCCGGGTAGCGAATGAAGCCGCGCTTCAAGGCGATGCACATAGCAGTGAGGGCGAAACCTGTGGAAGCAATGCTGGCCGCCGTGGATGTGTCTTTGGCGCGGACATTGCAGCGGTCCTTGGTCAGCCCCGTCGTGGGATTCGTCTGTTCCAGGAAAAAGAGAAAATTTGCCTGCTCCAGTTGATTGAGAAACTGATCGTCCAGCGGCGAAATGGTGCTCGGCGGCGGCAGGATCGCGGGGTGAATCTCCTGTTCCGGTTCCACATACTGATCGAGCGCACGCCCAGCCTCGGCCCACAGCTTTGACGGTCGGGCCGATATCGCTAAGGTGGTACATGCTAACTGGCCCAGCAACGCTCGACGCGAGGTTCTTCTCTTGCGCGATTGTTCCATGCCCTTTTCGCGCATCCCGTTTTGCTCATCTTCTGGATTAAAGCAGCCGTCGCTCATCATCAATAAATTCAGCGAAATAACCGGCCACCCTCATCGTTGGATGCGCACTTTCATGCCTGCGCTTCCCGGACGTGGACGGCCAATCCTGCCATTGTTGCGTCAAAATACCTCGAGGGGTATTACTAAGGCTGATGAAAACAAAGACGATAGCCATCGGAGTAGCGATCTGTGCCGCGGTCGCCACAGTCACAGCCGTGATTCTGCTGCGCTTCATGCATTGGAGACCGCGGATGGTCACCATTCAAGGCGCAGTCATCCGCA
>JASHOY010000095.1 GCA_030038435.1 Acidobacteriaceae bacterium
ATCAGGAAGGCGAAGTGGCTCTCGCCCAGGAACGCAGGCAGGATGCCGCCCACCAGCAGAAGCAGCAGCAGCGGCGAGTATTTGAGCAGGACTGCGGAGAACGCAATCGCCGTCACCGTCTGCTGAACCAGCCGTCCCATCTGCTGGATCATCACCAGCCGGTCGGTAGCCTGCACGCGGGCGCGCTCCAGCCGGTCGTAATACACCGGATCTTCGTAAGCGGTCACATCGAGCGCCGCGGCTTTGCGCATCACTTCCACGCTTACGTGGTAGGTGTAGCGGTCGGCAAGCAGGCTGTCGAAGTAATCCACAAGGCGCGACAGGATGCCGATGAGCACGGCCAGCACCGCCTCGCCCAGCACCAGCCACCAGAAGTAGCCCGGCAGCGGCTTATGCAGGAACACCTGGTTCACACCGTCGATGATGTAGCGGCCGATAATCCCGATGCCCACGGGAAGAAAAGCCACGACGATGCGGATGGCGAGGTTCCAGAAGACAATCGAGGGTCCCGACTCCCACACGAAGTGCAGAACCGGGGGAATATTCCTGAGCGCACTCACACGCTCCGCCCACGCGCTTGCCGTGCTGTGCGAAGATTTCTCCGGCCGCTCGCCGGCAGCCCTTGCACGATGATTCGTTGAGGACATGGCTCTCTTTCGGGCTCAACTGCGGCTTGCCTGTGCGGCAAAGGCGCGAGGCGTACTCGACTTCCGAACCAAGGCTTGTAAGGTCGCTTTCCAGCGTTTCAAATCATCTATCTACTTGTGTACTGCGATGCACCTGCCCTATCCGGCGTTGTTTCCCGCTTACCGGAGGCCGTTGTGCGCTGCGCCGTGCCGGGCGTCTCTTCCTTGAATCCGGCCAGTTCCATCCCCCGCTGCGCCTCGGGGTTCTTCATAAAGGTCTCCCACACAAATCCCGTGCGCGCATTCTCCGCCATCAGGATCGTGATGCCCGTATCGATGCCGATTACGTCGGTGTCGTACCAGTCCTTGAGTGGATTGAACGCATCCACAAATCCATACCGGCACAGCGCCTTTGGATAGCGGTCGTGAATGGTCCGCAGCACACGCATTGTCTCCGCGGGCAGGAACGGCAGCGATCCGCCCGCGGCGCAGGGAACCACCGTGCCGTCGATCGGACCGATCGCCGGCGGTCCGCCCCACACCACGTAGCCGTTTTCGGAGTCCGATGCCGTAATTCCCCACAGCGCGCCGGTGTAGTCCGCAAACTCAGAGTGCAATTCCAGGCAGAAGATGCGGTGCGCATCGGTGGCCGCGATGGAATTCTCGAAGTAATTCGCATAGCGATCCCGCTTGTGCCTGAAATCGAACCATGCCTGCGAATACTGGTGCACGAACAGCGGCGCAAATGAGCCGATGTACCGCAGCCCGTCGTACTCGAACGTCGTGCGTTTCCATGCAAACCACGTATCGCTTTTCAACGGATGCGATGCCGAGCCCATTCCCAGCAGGTACATCATCATCAGCTCGCTGTAAAAGGTCCAACGCGAAGGAATGAAACCGAGCTCCGGCGTCCAACCCATCGACAGAAGCGCCGTATCCTCCGAGAGCCAGGTCCAATCCACGCGATCGAAGATTGCGTGCGCCAGTGCGTCGATGTCGCGGTCCTGAAAGTACTGCCGGCAGGACAGCACGCCGCACAGCAGAATTGCCGTATCCACCGACGACGCTTCCGACTCCCACACCCGCTCTCCGGTATTGATGTCGGCAAAGTGAAAGAAGAAGCCTCTGTGCGTAGGGACCTTGTGCCATAGGAACGAAAGCGCCTCCACCACGCGCACGCGCGCCTGCTCGTAGGGAATAAATCCGCGTTTATGCCCAATACAGATTGCCGTCAGTCCAAAACCGGTCGACGCAATGCTCGCCACCGTGCTTGTGTCTTTGGCGCGCACGTTGCAGCGGTCTTTGATGAGCCCGGTCTTCGGGTTCGCCTGCTCCCAGAAGAAAAGAAAATTCGCGTGCTCGAGGTCGTTCAAAAACGCTTCATCCTGCTCCGTGAGCGTGCTTGGCGGCGGCAGTACGGCCGGATGCATCTCCTGCTCGGGATCCAGATATTGTTCCGCCTTCGCCTCTGCCGTCCAGAAGACCCTCCATCCGGGTAGTAGTGCTGCGGAAGAGGTGTATGCCAGCCTGCGCAGCAGTTCGCGGCGGGAACACATTTTTCCGCTCAGCTCATAGCTCCTCTTCCAGCGCGCTCCATGCCCGCTGTCGAATAGATTTTTTGCGTCCATTCCGGTCACGCACGGCAACCCTTCCCTTTAAGGAACCGCAGCTTGTCAACACGTTGGATGCCCGCAATTCCTCATCGGATTTCCCGTCCGCATGCTTCAAAGCACGCCGAATCGGCGTCAAAATAGTTAAAGGACGTATGCGGCCCGTCAGGTGGAATCGAAAAGTCATTTGGACCGTCGCTGGTATTGTGGGTGCGGCGGCGGCCATCGTCCTCGTTGTGCACCTTCGCCACTGGCGCCCGCATTCCATCACTTTTCAGGGTGCGGTCATCCGTCGCGACACCGATGTACGTAAGGAGGTGCCGATTGCTGACGCTCTTATCACCGCATCGGACGGCGCCGCCCGCGCCACCACGTTCTCCGGCGCTTCCGGATACTTCAAGATCACTTTGCACGAGCCAATCTGGCCGGGAGCCACGGCGCAACTAGGTTTCAACGCACCCGGCTACAAGCCTCTCGGCATGACCCTTCACATCGGACTGCATTCCAATACGCGCGAACTCTACATTGCTGAATTGGAGCCAATCGCCGTCAGGCCGGCTGCGCCCGGCCATCCTCCAGTTGCAATTTCCAACGTTCGCATCCGTTATACCGTGAACTATCAAACCGATACCAATATCGGTACAGCCGTCAAAACTTTTCAGGTCGTGAACAATGAAAACGTGCCTTGTTCCAGCAGCGCCCTCTGCTCGCCTCATGGACTCTGGAAGGCGGCTGCCGGTTCCATCGCCCTGAGCGCCGGCGCGGGCAATCTCTTTCGCAACGTACGTGCTTTCTGCATCGCCGGCCCCTGCCCGTTTACGCGGATCGATCTCGGTGGTTCTCCGCATGACGCCCAATCCGTTGTCGTCACCGCGACCGACTGGTCCGGCACCGCAACTTTTCTTGTCGAGGCCGAGGTCTTTCATCAGACGATTGCCTCGAATGTGCGCGAATCCTATCCCGTCATTTACGGCCGCGATCTTCATTTCACGCTTCCGCCAACCGCGGAAGGCCCAAGTATCGAAGCCGAAATCGATGGCTCATCCATCGTCTTTCCGCTTGGAACCGGTCTTTATATGAGCTGGGCCGTGTGCGGATCCAGACGGACCGGTTCCGGCGGCGAGGACTCCACCATCTATCAATGCACACTCAAGCCCGGTTATCGCTTCTGAGCGCTTTGCCAAACCAATGCGGGCATTGTACGGCCGCGCGTTGCTGAATTCGTCTCTATCCGCCGGCGCAGCCCTTGCGCGGCGCCCGAAAAATACATTTCCGTCCGGGCTTCGCGTTCGTGGGCGCGGAAAATGGCGGTCTTGAAAGCTCTTCTACTGCCGGCTTTACGATGACTGTTCCGGAACGCTGCAGCATTTTCGATTCTGCTGTATACAGAAGCCTGGATGCCGAGCGGCCTTTCCTTGCAAAAAAGCCGCCTTGAACGATGTCACAATGACGATATGTGAATCGAAAATGCCCTAAAAAAAGGTTGCCTGAGATGGCTTGGACGTGTAACTATTCTTCTAACGCTTGATGCCGCCGGCTTGCCTGCCGGTCAAGACAGTGTAGATTGCGGAGATCAGGATTCGGGCTCTATCCCGGATGAGGATCTCGTTAGAATTTGATTGTTAAAGACCAGAAGGTACTGCGAAGGGCGAGTTGAACAGGCTCACACATTGTTGGATGCCTTCCTTTAAAAAGAGGTCTGCTGAGCCGCTTCGTTATTCCGGACTCAAAACAGCCCAACTGGAAAATTTTGAAAGCGCAGGTTAGCTCTGTCTTTGCTCGTGGACGGAAGCACCGCGATTGTGCCTCGCTTTGCGGGAGCTGAGGAATGTCCCTGCAACGGAGGCGAACTCGCATTGCCGTTCGCGCGCTGGCCCGTAGAGAGGCTTCACGGTTCGTGTATCTGGCCTTTGCCATGGCCGGCAAAGCGGGAACAAGAGCGTGCCTGCGCAAGAACGAGAATGCGTTGCTGTCGAAGTTCGTCCGCCGGGTGAGGAACAGATGGCCGAAGCCTGGCTTGGACCATTGGGCTTCATCCATAAGACCCGTGCGCGGCCGCTCGGCGCGGTTCCATTTTTGAAAAGGTGTCCCCCGCGATGAATCAGATAAGATACGCAGCTTACGCTGTTTCCATGCTCGCAATTGTGGCGGTCCCTGCATTGGCGCAGACGACTGTCACCAGCCCTGAAAATGGGGAGCAGGTGACTTCCCCGTTCACTCTCGATATGAGCGCCTCTACGTGCGCAGGCCTCCCCGTATCCGCGGTCGGCTACTCGCTCAACAACAGCACAGAGACATCGAGCTGGAACGCGCAGTACATCGACGGCCCTGTCACCGCGCCGATGGGGTCGAACACGCTGCACGTGAAGGTATGGAACGACCAGGGGGGCATCTGCGACACCGACATCTCGATCGATGTTACCGGCTCCAGCGGCGCCACCGCGGTGATTCCGTCGGATGCGGTGTCGGTGAGCGCCATCCAGACCCTGGGCGATTGGACCGCCATTCACGACGGCGGGACGCCGGGGTCTTCAAGCGGCACGATGAGCATGAGCAGTTCTCCTTCCATGTCCGGCGCCGCGCGGCTCTATGCAAACCAGTTCAACGATTTCGGCGGTGAACGATATTCCGCGCAGTTCGACGACAACACGACTTCGGAGAATTTTTTCTATGATGGCTGGGTCTACATCTCCAACAATGCCAACGGATTTTCGAACCTCGAGTTCGACCTGGACCAGACCATGGCCAACGGCGAGACAGTGATCATGGGGTTCCAGTGCGACAGTTGGATCGACAGATGGGACTACGCGGTGAACGGCGGCTCGCCAACCAGCCCGAACGATACATGGCTGCACTCTTACTCGCCGTGCGATATACATAGCTGGGGCGCCAACCAGTGGCATCACGTACAGATCTACTTTTCGCACGACGATAACGGCTGGGTGACCTACCACTCGGTGTGGCTCGACGGCGTGGAACAGGATCTGAACTTCACGGTATTTTCCGGATACGATCTCGGCTGGGGGCCGGCGATCGTGACGAATTTTCAGATCGACGGCGACAGCAGCGGGACCACGTGGGGCAATGTGTACCTGGACGAATTGACGGTGTACCGCTGGTAAGAGCCCTCGCCTTGCGAGCGCCCGCGGGCTTGTCTCGCTGCGAGGCTTACGGGAAGCTGGCTGCAGCCAGGCGTCACGCCCTGTTTACGCGGGAACATGAAGCCCTTCGGCGGCGCCAAGGCAAACGCTCAAACTGCCGCCCAAACGCCCCCCCAATTCCTCCGTGCTTCTGCTGGACATGACCGGCATTGGGACAGAAGGTAGCGGTCAGCGGAGCAGTCTCGGGCGCGGAGCGCGGAGCCGTCCTAGTGCAACAGATGTAGAGGCTGTGCGGCTACATGGACATCTGCCTGATTTCATGTTGTACTTCTTTGGCCTGCCCGGGCGTCATGGCTGGTGCACCGGGGCGAAGGGCGGCTTGCTTCACTTTGAGGATGAGGGCCGTTTTCTCAGCGCGGGAGAAGGCAGAGTACTTTGAAATTGCATCGCACAGGTTCTCTTGAGCCTGGAAGGGATCGATGAACGCGGTTTCGGCATTCTTTTTGCCGCGATGCCCGCTGCCCTTCTGCAAACCCTCGCCGCCGCGGGAAACGGTGTCGATTTCCTGCTGCATCTTGACCTTCTGGGGTGGGGTTAGCAGGGGCATGATCTGCTCGCGCGCCGCGAGCTTTACCTGCTGCATCACGGCTTTTTTCTGCCTGGGCGTGAAGGCTTCGAAGGCGATGAGCGGCTTGCTGACGGATTCCTCGTCATGGAGCAGCGGCTCGATTTTCCGCTGCTGATCGCAAGTCAGTTCAAACGCTGCGCTCATTCGTTCAAGCAGTGCGTGGTGGCCGGGAATGCCGCACTGCGCCGGCGTTTGCGCTGTGGAGGCGGAAGAAGCGGCCTCCTGGGCCGCGGACGGCCTTGCTGAAACCAGCGCGAATGCCGTGATAGCGAGAACTGCCAGCGCCGTGGACATGTGAACCGGAATGAGGTCAAGCGATTTACGAGGCTGCATAACGATCGGACTCCTTGGTGGTTGAGAAATCGAATTTGAGGTTCGCATTGAGGGATGCGCCGAGCTGCTCCTAGAACGAATAGCGTCCGCTGATCTGGACTTCGCGCATGGCGCCGTTGATCGAGCTGATGACGCCGGGGGTCGTGCTGCTGCCGATCTCGTCGGTGGGATAGCCGAAG
>JASHOY010000096.1 GCA_030038435.1 Acidobacteriaceae bacterium
CAGACGGGGCGTTTCTCGTCGCGTTCCGGCAGTAGGCGGAAACACTTTGCGACCAGGCCGAGTGAGGAAAGAACGCCCGCACGTTGTGGCCCCGCCTTCCTGTCTATATAGAAGGCCATCTCGGTTCCTTCGACGCGTTTCATCAGCTCTACATCGCTCGCCATCCACGCTGCGAGCTGATGCGGCGTCGGCCCGAGTTTGAGTAGATGCGCGAAAATCTGGGCGGGCGTTTCGTGGAAGAACTCGTCCACTTTGTCGGTCTTCGGCTGATACAGCGAGGCCGCGATGGCATCGGCTTCCGCGTTCGTTTCCATTTCCTGTGCTGGTCCCCAATAGGGGCAGCGAGCGTCAAGCGGGTTAAGCACGATGTCTCCGCGCTGGGCGTCATAAAATCGCTGGATATACTCGCAGGCAGGATCGTAGATGATGGCCGAATCGCCCCGTCCGCGAATCTGGCGGAGGCACTGCATAATCAATTGGGTCTTACCAACTCCCGTGTCACCCATGAGCTGAAGGTGCTGGGCCTCTTTGCGGAGCGGAATCCGCATCATCCGGCCCGACTCGGTGGTTTTGAACCCAATTCCATCACCCTTCTGCGCTTTATTGAATTCGTTCGGATCGAGCATCCGAGGGCCGCGCAGGATGCGGCCGTACTTCATCTCTTTGAACCGTTGGATGTCTCTTGGAATGGCCAGGGCAAGGAGCAGAATCAGGCACAAGCCGCCTTCCATAAAGCTGATCGCGAATGTTGCCCAGGGGCTTTTCCCTTCGTAGATGGCATCGTGAAGCCAGCGATACATTAAGGCGTCCGCGAGCTTTTCTTGTGGTCCGCGGAATGGAAAGCTGTAACCCTGAAGCAGGGCCAGCTCCGAGAGGGTGAAGCGCACAACTTTTCCATCAGGGAGCTTCATTTTGCCCGGCGCAAAGTCTATGGGGAACGCGATCCGGGGCCTAGCTTTTACCCCGCCGAGATAGAGTAGGCGGTAGATCTGATGTACATGCATGGTGCTGCCAGCACCGGCGCGGGCGTACTCGACAAAGTATTCCTTCTGGAGCGGAGGGAGTTGAAAGGCGTATCGCTGCCAGACGAAAAAGCACGTCAGAAGGAATGCCGTAGCGATCGCACAGTAGCTCATGATCGGCATGTGCGGCGGCCAGATGATCGTCTCTTTTCTACCCCACTGTGTCGCCATTGGAAGACTCCTTGTCTACTGTTTGCGTGTACTGCTGCATGACTTCCTGGGCGGCTTTGTGTTTCTCTTTGCGGACCATCGTCATCGCTTCCGTGATCCACGACGCCGACACCTTTTCGCCGAGAACGAGCGGCTTGAGAAGATTCACAAGTAACATGCGCGTCGCGACGAGTTCGGTGAAGACGGCATCTCCATCCGCTCGGCGTGCTTCGCGCAACAAGACATCGCGGGACCATTCACTGAGTGAGGTCCCGCAACGCCGGGCCGCTTCCTGTAGTTCCCGCTGCTCCGCAGCAGTCACTCGTGCATTCGCCATTCGGTCGCGGCCTGTGCGTCCGGTGGCACGGGCGAGCCGTGTGTTTATTGGCGCGACGGTTCTCTGTAAAGCGTTCATAGGTTCTCCAGTAGGCGTGTAAACAATTGTTTTCGGAATGAAAACAGTTGTCTTACGGGGTGCCTTTAAGTTGTTGGCGGAGCGAGCGCGTAAACAGTTGTTTTCTCGCTCGCGTAAAACACGACCATCCGAGGGATGGAGTGTCAATCCTCTTCCGGTGCGTAGCACCGTTGTGGCTTTGCCACTGATATAGAAGCGGGGTCATGCCTTCGATCCCGCCACAGATGCCGGTGTTTGTGGCTGTGATGATGCCGAGGTAACGGGCTTCTTTGCGGGCTGCTCGACAGCATCATTTCCATTGCCGCGACGAACGCGAAGCGTCGGCGTAATCCGCTGTGCTTCTGGCGACTTCAGGAACTCCTGAAAGTCGCGGTCTTTGGTGAAGACATAGGCGAGCGCTTGCTCCACAACTTCATCTGCGGATGCGTGGATGAAAGCGGCGTATTGATCGACCTGCGAAGCCGTCGAGTCAGTCAACCGAATCGAAGCGCTAAGATGACGGGTTTGAGTGACTTCAAGTAATGGCATGGTGTTCTCCTTTGGTGGTGAAAATCAGGCAATCTTTCTGCGGGCGATCATCCGCTGTGCAGTGGCCGCAATCTCACGCGCACGGGCAGAGCAAAGTGCGGCGGGAAGCTCGAAGCGGCGACGCTCTGACAGCATCGTGATTACGTCGTCGATCGGCGCCCCTTCAAGAATCCATTGACGAGCGGATGCGATGTCAATGGTGCGCTGCGCGTAGTAGAGAGGATTGGGTTTGTCGGATCGGTGCAAAGCAAGCTCGTGCGTCAGCTTGCCGGCATCTTTGCCCTGGGCAAGCTCATGACAGGCCCACGCCCAATCCTGTTCCGAATGGCTGTCCTTTCGGGAAGCGCTTGGCCGCGCCTTCCCGCGTAGCGGCAGGGCGGCAATCGCCGGAACATCCGGCAAACGGAAGTCCGCAGGACTGTAGGTTGCATCGGACGGATATTCGGCCGCGACGTAGTAGGCGGGAGAATACTTCTGATTGAGGAAGCCGGGGATGCGGAGCACCCGGTTGCAATCTGTGCAAGAAGGGTCACCGCCGAAGGCAATCGTGAGTTGCTTGAGTGTGGATTCCTGCGCTGCAAAATCGAACCCCTCAACACGCCAAAGCGCCTGGTATTTTCCGAGAGATGTCGACAGAATGGCGGATGGAATGGGCACGCCATCCGATGCACGCAGCGCAGCGAGTTGGGCATCGCCGTCCGCATCGATATCTATATATAGATGGCGAACAGACGCGATGCATTCTTTGGTACGCTTGCGGCTGCCGGGGTGAAGCGGATTGGCAGCCACATAGATGTTCGCGCCGTGACGGTTTTCATGCGCGAGCCAGCCGAGGTAACGAGCCGCAAGCGCCTGCTCTAAAGTCACGACACGTTGTTGCGTTTTTACTGGGCGCTCCATGCGAAGCAGGAGAGCAATCGTCGAGTCCGGAGCGAAGCAACGGAAGAGAAAGTCTTTGGCCGTATCATTCATCTGAATTACCCTCCATCCGTCCTTATTGCGAGTGCGATGCAACAGGGTTAGCAGTCGAAGAAGTCCGGCTCGATGCCGGACCTCTCGGCCAGAAGGAAGAAGCCTATGCCGCCGCTTCCTCGGTGATCTCTTCGTCGTCTTCCACGGCCGCCTTGGCGGCACGGTCCAGCTTGAGAATCGAGTTCACCCGAACCTCCCAGACGGTCTGCTCTGAGTTGGTCTTCGTGCTCTCGTACTTGCGGCTGCGGTACTCGCCTTCGACCAGGATGTGAGCGCCCTTGGTCAGCTTGGCGGCGAACTCTCCGAGCTTGCCGAACACGACGCAACGGTGCCAGTCGGTGTGCTCGATGTACTTGCCGTCCTTCTTGTAGGAGGACTTGGTTGCAAGGGAGAGAATGGTGAGGCTGCGGTCGTTGTTGTTGCGAACTTCTGCGTCGCTGCCGAGGAATCCGATGAGGGTGACTTTGTTCGAGTACATGGTGGTGATCTCCGTTTCGTTGAATTTCCCGTATCCTGCTCGGGTCACCCTTCGCGAAGCGAGCGAGTGGGCCCGGCTCCTAAGGTCAAGGAGTGCTTTCTTGGTGGGGCCCGGAAAAAGTTTGTGCGGCGTCTTTTGCCGCGGCTCCCAAACTTTTTCTGGGAGGAACCGAGACCCCGTAGGGGCGCTGTAAGCGAAGCAGAACGACGCCGTGCCGCAGGGCGCCGGTTAAGCCCCGAAGCGTGATCCTGAGCAGAGGACGGGATACGGGACGGAAGGAACGCCAATGCACCGAAGTAGCCCCTACGATTCCTGCGACGAAAAGCTCCACCAACCGCAGCCCGGTTTCTCTGCGCAATGTCTGCCAACGCGGACGGCATTGAGTCCACGGACGGATGGTGCCATTGCTGCATCATGCAAGCTCGGATTGCCAAGCTGGGCGCTTTCAGAGACGAGTTGGGCCGTGCAGCCGTAAGAGCCGCTGGGAAGACCATCGGAGTGACCTCGGTTCGGGTTGGGATTCTCTAGGTGGAAGCCTGACACTCAGGTGTCGGAAGCACGATAGATATCCTCCGTCTGGAAGCATTGGTCCGCATGACTGTAGCCGGAGACGGTAATCAGTTCCCGGATGCGGCGGCGCCCCGTGGAAGCGCGCTCGCAATGCAACACAAAGTCCACGGCTTTGCCGGTCTGCGACCGGACAAACGCCTGGTCCAAATTGGTTCTCGCACTCAGGGCCATATCTGCCAGCCGGTCCAGCGCATCAAGCGCGGAATCTGCATGCAATGTCGAGAGCGTTCCACCGTGTCCGGAGTTCATGGCCTGCAACAAGTCATAGCCACACTCGTCACGGATTTCGCCCATGATGATGCGGTCTGGACGGTGACGCAACGCGGCAGCTACAAGCTGGCTTGGCGTAACGGCAACCTGGCCAGGAATGGCGGCGACTGCCTCCCAGCGGACGGCGTTGGGATGAGCAAGCTTCAGCTCGGCGGGCTGCTCGATCACCACCAGGCGCTCATGCAGCGGAACATGGTCAAGCAGCGCCTTCATCAAGGTCGACTTGCCCGAACCGGTCCCACCGCTGATGATGCCGTTCTTCCGCCTCAGAATGAGGTTCACCACGTCATCGCGAATCAGAGACGGAAAGCTCCCTGCTGCGACCAGCTCATCGCTGGTAAACCAGCGATTGAATTTGCGGACGGTCAGCGTTGGCCCATTGATGGAAGATGGAGAACCGACAACCGCCACACGCGAGCCGTCCGGCAACCGAGTATTGAGGATAGGATTCTGGCTGGTTAGATCCTGTCCGAGGATACGCGCCACGCGCTCGATAGCGGCCTGAAGTCGGTCGTTGGTGTAAGGCTTGGAGAGCGGAATGGGCTCGACCATGCCGCCGCGATCCACGAAAACTCCCGTCGTCCCATTGATCATGAGATCGGAGATTGTGGGATCTAGCAAGAGAGCTTGCAGTTCCTCGGGAAAGAATGGAAGGATCAGCTCGAAGCTCATCGCACTGGTCCCGTGGTCGAAGCTGGAGCTCCGTCTTGGGCAATCGGGTCTACCGAGATTCTGTTCTCGTGGAACTCGGTGATAGTCAAACCCAGCGGATTGATGAACTCGTACTGCGGATAAATCTTGGCCTGGTCGCTCACCTGTTTTGGGTTGAGGTAATAGGTGACGCTCAGCATCCAGTGCTCGGTCCTGGGCTGGTGGGAGTGACTCGGAGAGTAGATGCGGTCGAATGCCACAAGAGCGGTGCCACGCGCTATGATCGCGCCCTGAATCATTTCCTTAGAGAGCGAAGTGATGGTGACGTTCTTCACCTCGACATCGCTTTGCTCGATTTGTCCACCAACAACCTGCGAAACGAGGTGATTCTGATTATCCTCGGCCATCAACTGAGTAGCGAGATTCTGCGATAGGAAGTAGTAGTTAAGCGGATACTTCTTGGCGATCGTGTCCGGGCCGATCGTGTAGCGGTAGTTCACCCAGTCATTGAGGTAGGTGCGGACCTCTCCATCGCGCGGACTGTAGTTGAGATCGCTATACTGAATTGCCTGGGCTCGCCCCATCTCATCGATCCGGATATAGCGGTCTGTCACCGGCCGACGGGCCAGGGACAGATTGAGCCACATGGAACCCATGAGCAGGACGGTTCCACAGACGAGGATGAGCCGATACGCCTTCCGTTCGGCGTAATGCGAGGTGTAGACCTCGTTGCCAATCTCGTCCGCGAGGAGCGCCTGCTGCGGTTTAAGATGTTCTTCAGTGACGGCTGATCGTGTGGACATGGGTAGTTTGGCTCCTTTCGCTGACCGCTTGAAACATGGCGAATGCATAGATCAGACCTGCGATGATTACGCCGAAGAGGATCACCAGAATCAGGTATCGAAAGGGTCGGCCCAATCCGAAACGACGCAGAGTAAGAATGTCGACAATGAACCAAAACATGACTCACGCTCCTGACGCGATCGCCGCCGTCGAGATGACTCGACCGATGACGCTGCCCATGCTTCCCGCCATCCCAGCAGCGCCGCCAAAGATCGCCTGCGTCATGCTCGGTATAAAGAGCATGTTGACGATGAAGGCGATGAACACCATGATGCACGGAATCAGGTTCGCAAGCCACATCTCAATCGAGTAATTTCCGTTGAACGTCTGCTGGAGAAAAGCGTTCATAAATCCACCCCAGACGAAGATAAAAGCCGCTGCCACAGCGCGAATCATCGCGAAGCTGAGCAATACATCCATGAAGTGAAAGAATTTGGCCCGGAAAGTATTGGTCATCAGTAATGGCACAAAGATCGGACCGAACAATGCCGTGACACCATACAAGATGAAGGCGCTGCAATTGATCAGGAAGAGGATGGCGGACGCGACACCGAGAAGCCCCTGCACCACGAAGTAGCAAAGGATCTGTGTCGGCGCCATCAGCGACGGCATAGCCGTATTGTCACCGGCAGTTTTGAGCAGCTGTAGCAAATTGTCGAGCGAGCTCTGATCGAACGCGGCGACCATCGCCTGGGCGATGTAGCTAAAGAAATGATTGATACCAAAGCTCGCACCCGGCAGAGGATTCACCCAGTAGTTGATGAGCAGCGAGCAGGTGACAAGGCGCAGCAGAAAGTGAACCAGGTCTCCGAAGTGGATCGGATGCACATGGAATCGGAGGTTCATGCCGGTCGTGCTCCAGTTCACGACCATGCTGACGAGCATGAAGAGCGCGATGCAGCTCAGCTCCGCGAGGCCGAGCTGCGTCAGCGCACCCCCATTCTGGGTCGTGAGGTTCGTGAGGTTGTTGGTGAACTGGTAGAGCCAGTCCACTCCCGAACTCGCTGTGGGTAACATAGTGAAACCTCGTCA
>JASHOY010000097.1 GCA_030038435.1 Acidobacteriaceae bacterium
GCCAGAGCTTCCTGTTCCTGATGTTCCTGAATTTCTGTGAGGGCTTTGCTGTAATGGCCCAGAGTGCCGGAGGTGAAAAGGCCGTCGTGAGCCGGGGCAATGTGACCTGGCGCCGACGGGGCTGATTGGGGCGATGCGCCGATCTCCGTGCGTACATCGTTACCGCTCAAAAGATTGAGGCGGTCGAGCGCGTAGGCGGGGACGAGGCGGGTGATTTCGTCGAATGCGGCGAAGGGGTCGAAGGGACTCAGGCGCGGCTCGAGGCCGCAGGCGGCAAGCCAAACGGCCTGGCGGTCGGCTTCGCCGGATTGCGCGCCGCGCGACTGGCCCAGATCCGCGAAGACTGCTGATTTGCCGAAGTGAACCAGCGATTTGATGGGCGCGCCCATTTCCGCAGCGAGGCGCGCGAGAATTTCGAAATCGGGCTTGACGCCGGGTAGGTCGGCGGCTTTGCGCACCATTTGCACATCACCGAAGGTGTTGGTGACGGTGCCGCTCTTTTCATAGAGGCTGGCGGCAGGGAAGACCACGTTGGCGAGAGCGGCCGTTTCCGTGAGGAAAAGCTCCTGTGCGACCACGAAGGTGTTCTTCAGGTCGGCGGGGTCGAGGCCGAACTTTGCCACCGGATTGGCGCCGACGACCAGGAGCGCAGCCAATTTGCCGTATTTGGCGGCTTCGGCCATCTCCGGCAGCGATGTGCCGGGCGTGCGCGGAAGGTTGGCGTACTCGTCGAATGCGCCGGGCGAAGTCACGGGAACATAGCCGGGAAGCAAGTCGGGAAAAAGGCCCATGTCGGCCGCGCCGCGTGAATTGGAGTGATCGCCGAGATAGGCAAATCGGACATTGCCGCGCTTGAGTCCCCAGGCGACGAGGGTTTCCACGTCAGCGCCGCGGAATTCCTCGCCGAAGATGACGACCAGCGACTCTTCGGCCAGCACCGCTTTGGCGAAATCGGAATCGGCTTTTTCGAGGATGCCTGCAAGCGTGTTGTAACCGCCAGCGGGCAAGTTCAGCGTGGCTTTGGCCTGGCGCTCGAGTTTGATGCGCTCATGGTGGGCGACATAGATGCGGGCTTTGCTCAAGCGCGCGTCGGTGCGCAGCGCCCAGGCAAGCATGGGATGCTCGTTGGTGGGGTTGCCGCCGATGAGGAGAATTGCCGGCGCGGAGGCGATATCGCGCAAGCCCGCGGTTTTGCCGGTGGTGCCGGCAAGGGCGCGCGCGAAAGCTGCATAGTCGGTGGTGCGCTCGTGGTCAATGTTGCTGGTGTTGAGCACCGTGCGCGCGAACTTCTGCAGCAGGTAGTTTTCTTCGTTGGTGGTGCGATTGGATCCGATGACGCCGATGGCGCTGCCGCCGCGGTTGTCGCGGATTTCTTTGAGCTTGCCTGCGGCCGCGCGGAGGGCTTCTTCCCAGGTGGCGGGCTCGAGCTTGCCTGCGGAGTTGCGCACCAGCGGCGTGGTGAGGCGATCGGCGCTGGAGGTGAAATCGAAACCGAAGCGGCCTTTGGCGCAGAGGAAATCGTTGTTGATGCCGCTCTTGTCGCGGTTATCGGCGCGGATGATTTCGGCGCTGCCATCGACCTGGCGCAGGCCGAGGGTGACCTTGCAGCCGTCCGCGCAATGCGTGCAGACGGTGGAGACGTGGTTCATCTCCCAGGGGCGGGTCTTGTAGCGATAGGTGCCGCTGGTGAGCGCGCCCACGGGGCAGATGTCGATGCACATCCCGCATTCTTCGCAGTCGAGGCGGTTGTCCCCGTCTTTTCCAGTCGCGTTGGGCACGATCACGGAACGCACGCCGCGGTTTTCGACACCGAGCGCCCATACGTCCATGCCCTCGCCGCAGACCCGAACGCAGCGGTAGCAGAGAATGCAGCGCGGGCGATCGTAGAAAACGGCGGGAGACCACTGCTGTTCGTCGCGGTGGTTCTTGGCTTCGCTGTAGAGGCTTTCACCGGCGCCGTAGCTGAAGGTCATATCCTGCAGTTCGCACTCGCCGCCGGCATCGCAAACAGGGCAGTCGAGGGGGTGGTTGCCAAGCAGCAGCTCGGTCATGGCCTTGCGCGCCTGCGTGATTTCGGGCGAATCGGTGATGAATTCCTGGCCCTCGGCGACAGTGGTGGTGCAGGCGGTTTGCAGTTTGGGCACCTTGGCCATGCGGACCAGACACATGCGGCAGGCGGCCTGCAGGCTCAGGCCGGGGTAGTAGCAAAAAGAGGGAATCTCGATGCCGGCCTTGCGGCAGGCTTCGATGAGCAGCGTCCCCGCGGGGGCGGTGAGTTTTTTTCCGTCGACTGTGAAGGTTACGTCGGGCATTTTTCCTTCTTGGGTTTGGTGCGTGCTTTCAAAACTTCAGGTTTGATTACACCACCGTCAACTGCGGCACGCCTTCCTTTGCGAACGGGCACGGTTTGCCGTTCAGATGATCTTCAAACTCGCTGCGAAACTTCTTTACGAAGGCGATGGTGGGCATGGCCGCGGCGTCGCCGAGCGGGCAGAACGTCCGGCCGAGCATATTTTCGGCGAGGTATTGAATATTGTCGATGTCTTTCGCCGACCCAAAACCGGCGTGGAAGCGGGTGAGCGATTTTTTGAGCCAGTCGGTGCCTTCGCGGCAGGGAATGCACCAGCCGCAGCTTTCGTGCTGGTAAAAACCGATGGTGCGCAGTGCGAACTCGACCATGCAGGTTTGGTCATCGATTACGACCACGCCGCCGGAGCCGAGCATGGAGCCGGCTTTGCCCACCTGGTCGAAGTCCATGCCCAGGTTTTCGATTTCCGATGGCAACAGCACCGGCGTGGACGATCCGCCGGGAACCACGGCCTTGAGGCCGCGGCCTCCGCGCACCCCGCCGCCCACCTCGTAGATCATCTTCTTGAGGTTGTAACCCATGGGCAGTTCATAGACACCAGTGCGCTCAAGATGGCCGCTGAGACAGAAGAGGCGTGTGCCGCCGTTGCGCGGCGTGCCTACATTTGAATATTCCGCCGAACCCATGGCGAAGATGTGCGGCACCGTGGCGATGGTTTCCGCGTTGTTGATGACCGTGGGACCGCCGTAAAGGCCGACCACTGCCGGGAAGGGCGGCTTGATGCGCGGAATGCCGCGTTTGCCTTCGAGCGATTCCATGAGCGCCGACTCTTCGCCTACTTCGTAGGCGCCGGCGCCGCTTTGCGTGATGATGTTGAATTCACTCTGCGAGCCGAAGATGTTCTTGCCCAGGAAGCCGCGCAAGTAGGCGTCGGCCACGGCTTTTTCCACGATTTCGAGGAGATAGCGGTACTCGCCTCGCAGATAGATGAAACCGAGCTTGGCCCCGATGGCGAGGCCGGCGATGATCGTGCCTTCAATGACCGAATGAGGATCGTGCAAAAAGATCAAGTGATCCTTGCAGGTTCCGGGTTCGCTTTCATCGCCGTTGACCAGCACGTATTTGGGCTTGGCCGACTGCTTGGGAACGAAGGACCACTTCATGCCGGTGGAGAAGCCGGCGCCGCCGCGGCCGCGAAGGTTGGAGGCTTTGACCTCGTTGATGATCCATTCGGAATCGTGTTCGAGACATTTCCTGACGGAGTCGTAGCCGCCGAGCTCGAGGTAGCGGTCGATGTTGGCTGCGCCCTGGCCGAAGCGGCGGGAGATGATTTTCACCTCGTCGGGATGGGAAACCAGCCTAGGCATTCTTCCCTCCGTCGGCCTTTGCTTTGTTCCGGTACTTATCGAGGATCTCCGGAACGCTGTCGGGAGTCAGCTCGTCGTGGAAGTCGTAGTTGACCTGAATGGCGGGTGCCCAGGAGCAGGCGCCAATGCATTCGACCTCTTCGAGCGAAAAAAGGCCGTCGGGCGTTACGCCCTTGTTGTTGACGCCTAGCTCTTCGCGGAAGCGGTCATAAACGTCGTAGCCGCCGCGGAGCATGCAGCAGATGTTGGTGCAGACCTGGACGTTGTATTTGCCGGCGGGCTTGAAGCGCAGTAGCGAATAATAGCTGGCCACATTGCGCACGTCGAGTTCGGTGATGCCGATGCGGCGCGCCACTTCGGCAATGACGGCGTCGGAAAGGTAGCCGACCTCGTCTTGCGCATAGAGCAGCATGGGAACCAGGGCCGAACGTTTAACGGGATATTTCTCGACCAGCGCATCGAATCGGGCCGCAAGCGGCGGCGAAAAAATGGAATTCTGCTGCTTCGGGGCCTCTTGCCTCGGGTTGCTCTCACTCATACCATCAACTCCCGCGCCCATGCTTCGGCGGCCATGTCCAGGTCTTCTTCGCCTGCCGGACCACGTAGTTTGGCGTGTTCGGTCATTTCGAATACGCCCCTGTCTCCATTCTCGCGCGCCCAGGCGATGGATGGGCCCGCGCGCCGCAGTTCAAGCCATCTGGCGCCGTGGCGCGCCGTCAGGCTCACCTCGTCGGCCAGGATTTCGGCACTCTGGCTGCGGTTCAGTCCGTGCGCCGTGGTGTAACTGCGGAGCAGGGCGGCGAGCGAATGCCAAAGCTCGGTATAGATTTGCGTCTCCTTCAAGTCGGCCTCGGACAGATGCGCTTCCTCAGGGCCTAAAGGCCAAATTACTTCGGCTCCGGTTACAACACGGCTAAAGCCGTGCCCTTTCAAAACGTAATGGAGCGAGGCGTCTACCGGTCGATCTCCCCAAGCACAATGTCGATGGACCCGATCACAGCCACCACGTCTGCGATCAGCCGCCCTTTGCACATGGTTTCCAGGGCTTGCAGGGACGCGAATGACGGATAGCGCATGTGCACGCGATATGGTTTGGCGGTGCCGTCAGAAACAATGTAGTACCCCACCAGGCCGTGACCGGACTCGACCGATTGATAAACCTCACCCGCAGGCACTGCAAAGCCTTCCGTAACAATCTTGAAGTGATGGATCAAAGCTTCCATCTGCGTCTTCATCTTTTCGCGGTCTGGCAGAACGATTTTGGGCGCCTCGGCCTTGATGCGCCCTTCGGGCATGCCGTCCAGCGCCTGCTGAACAATCTTGACGCTCTCCCGCATTTCCACAAGGCGGAGTAGATAGCGCGCCCACACGTCGCAATCGGTCGAGGTCGGCACCTTGAAATGAAACTTCTCGTAGCCGGAATAGGGAAGGTCGCGGCGGGTGTCGAAATCGATGCCCGAGGCGCGTGCCACCGGGCCGGTGACGCCAAGCGCAATAGCATCCTCGCGAGAGAGATAGCCGACACCCTTCAAGCGATTGATGAAGATTGGATTGCCGGTGAGCAGGTTCTCGTATTCATCAATCTTTTCCGGCATGGTTTTGATGAATGCCTGCACTCGGTCGAGAAAATCGAGCGGCGGCTCCAGCGCCAGACCGCCGATGCGGATGTAGCTGGTCATCATGCGTTGACCGCTGACGGCTTCAAAGAGCCGGAGGATTTCTTCGCGCTCGCGGAAGGTGTAGAGGAAGACAGTGAGCGCGCCGATGTCCATGGCGTGGGTGCCCAGCCAAATGAGGTGGGAGTTGAGGCGCGTCAACTCGGCGAGCATGACCCGCATCCACTGTGCTTTAGGCGGAATCTCCAGGTCGAGCAGCTTTTCTACCGCCAGGCTGTAACACAGGTTGTTGATCATCGGCGCCAGGTAGTCGATGCGGTCGGTGAGGGGAACCACCTGGTGATAAAACTTGGCTTCGCAGGTCTTCTCGATGCCGGTGTGCAGGTAGCCGATTTCCGGGTAAAGCCGGACCACGGTTTCGCCGTCGATTTCGAGGACGAGACGCAAGACGCCGTGCGTGGCGGGGTGCTGCGGTCCCATGTTGAGGACCATGTGCTGGCCTTCGCTGGGCTCGGCGTGCGCAGCTTCGAGGATGGGCATTCCGGCGAGACTCATTAGCGGTAGCCCTCCACCGGGTAGTCTTTGCGCAGCGGATGGCCCTTCCAGTCGTCGGGCAGCATGATGCGGCGGAGGTTGGGATGGCCTTCGAAGTGCACGCCGAAGAGATCGAAGACCTCGCGTTCGTAGTAATTGGCAGAAGGCCAGACGCCGGTAATGGTTTCAATGGCGGGATCGGGATCGTCGATCATTACCCGCAGGCGGATGCGTTCTTTGCGTCCGTGCGAGAGCAGATGATAGCTCAACTGATAGCGCGGCGAGAGCGGGAACCAGTCGACAGCGGTCATGTCTTCGAAGAAGTTGTATCCGGCAGAGCGGAGCGTTGCGCAGGCGGCGCTGATTTGTTCAGGAGCGACGGTGAGCGTCAGCTCGTTGCGATCGTATTTGGCGTCGGTGAGCGCCTCGGCGTTCCAATTGAGGATGGCGATCAGTGCCGGATGCTCGGGCAGCCCGTCAAGAACGGCGTCTTTGCCGAGCAGCGTGTTTTTTTGAGCTTCGGCCATAGCTAGAGGTCCGCCCGGTCCTGGTTCCAGTTGAGGATGCCTTTGCGCACGATGTAGTAGAGTCCGACGGCGACGAAGCCGAGGTAAACGAGCATCTCCCAAAAGCCAAACATGGGTGAGCCGGTGATTTTGGGCAGGCGGCGGTAAATCACTGCCCAGGGCATCATGAAGACCACTTCAACGTCGAAGAGGATGAACAGTACCGCGACCAGATAAAAGCGGACGCTGAAACGCTGCCGGGCATCGCCCACGGCTTCAATGCCGCACTCGTACGCTTCAAGCTTCACGGGGATGTTGCGATGGCGCCCGATGAAGCGCGATCCAACGATCATTCCCACCCCGAGCAGGAATGCAACCGCGATCTGCATTAAAAGGGCAAGATACTGCCAATAGTAAGGAACCATGGCCGCCAAATCCAGAGAAACGGTAGAGAAACCTACGCCGCGCCGCCGCTGCTTAAAGCTGCCGGCGCGAAAAGAAGCACTACCTTGAGATTAGGTTTTCAGCCTCTCTGCGTCAAGGCATAGCGTGTGAAGGGTTTGATGGGGCAGCGCGGAGAAAATCGATGCATCGTTATTGAATTGCGGGCATCGTCGATTGAAAATGCTTCAGGGCTATCATCCGGTCCGGCGCCCCCAAGGGGACTTAGTTGCGATCAATTCGACGGAGTCTCGCCAGGTCCCGCAGTTTCCTGGTTCGATTCCCGGCGCGACTGCTCGAGGCGAGCGGCCTGGGTCAGAAGATAATTCTGTTCAGGAAGGCTCGAGGTTTCCGCTGCTGCGGCGCGATAATGCTTCACCGCGCTTTCCATATCTGCGAGCATCTCGAAGAAATGAGCGCGCACTGCGTCGAGACGATAATGTCCGGCGAGGCGCGCGTCGTGGTCTAGAGGCTTCAGCCGCTCCAGCCCGCGCGCAGGGCCATGCACCATGGCCACGGCGATGGCCTGATTCAGGGTGACCATGGGGCCGGGCGCGACACGCTGGAGCAACTCATAAAGCGCCAAGATCTGCGGCCAGTCTGTGTCCTCGGCTTTCGGCGCTTCGTCATGCACGGCAGCAATGGCTGCCTGCAGTTGATATAGTCCTATTGCTCCTTTGGAAAGCGTGACCGTCAGCAACTCAGTGCCTTCGGCAATTTCGCCCCTGTCCCAGAGGGCCCGGTCCTGCTTGTCAAGCGGGATCAGCTCTTCGGAGGGTCCGGTGCGCGCCGCCCGCCGGGCGTCGGTAAGCAGCATCAGCGCCAGCAGTCCCGCAACCTCGGAGTCTTCCGGCAGCATGACGCGTGCGCCGCGTGTCAGCCGGATTGCTTCCCGGGCGAGATCCAGGCGCTGCAGGCGCGCGCCGATACTGCTTGCATATCCCTCGCTGAAGATCAGGTAAAGCACGCGAAGAACAGCGGGCAATCGTTCTGCGCGCTCCTGCGGTGTAGGCGCGCGAAAGGGAAGCTTGGATGCACGAATGCTCTGCTTGGCGCGACTGATCCGTTGCGCCATGGTGGCCTCGGGAACCAGGAAGGCGTTGGCGATCTCGGCCGTGGTAAGGCCGCCCACGGCGCGCAGCGTCAGCGCGATGGCTGAGGAAGTGCTTAAAGCGGGATGGCAGCACATGAAAAGCAGAATCAGGGTGTCGTCCGGATCCATCTCCGCCTCGATTTCCACCGGCTCGATCACCGGCTCTTCCATGGCAATCGCGGTTTCCCGCTGACGGCGCGCAAATTCACTGCGAGCTATGTCCGCCATTCGCCGTGATGCGACGTGGATCAGCCAGCCGCGCGGATTCTCGGGGACGCCATCTCGCGGCCACTGCCGGAAGGCGGCAAGCAGCGCCTCCTGCACCGCATCTTCGGCGGAAGAAAAATCGCGAAAGCGGCGAGCCACGACGCCGAGCACCTGTGGCGCCAGTTCACGCAGCAACTGCTCCATCGCAACCTCGGGAAGCTGATCGTCCATGCCTTTTCCCATGACCGGTTTCACAATCCCAGATCGCTATGGCTGCTGAGCACCCGCCGCACTTCTACCGGCATGGTTGCGGCGCCTGAGCCGCCGGGCGCCCGGGAGAGCCGCGCCGCAAATGCATAGGCCTGCTGCGGTGATTCCACGTCAATGATCCAGTATCCGGCAAGGAATTCCTTGGATTCTGGAAAGACGCCGTCGGTGACGGGTTCGCCGTCGCTGCCGGCGCGCACGAGCTTCGCTTCGTTTGGCCAGCCCAAGCCCTCCGAGGATACGAATGCGCCTGCATCTTTCAGTTCCCTGCTGAATGCGCGCATGAACGCGACATTGGCATCAAGCTCCTGTGCGGACCATTTGGCGTAGCTCTCGAAATCAGACTTTTTGCCGCTCATCATCAGGATGTATTTCATTTTCTCCGCCTTTTGTTTTCTCGAGTTGTGAGGTGTAGAGCGGGAGGCGCTCTTCGCGCCTCCATGAGTTCGAACTGCCGCCAAGCCGGCCTTGTGCTATTGCGCTTTTGGCTGCGCAACCACGAACTGCCGCACCTCAATTGGCATGTTGGTGGGAATTCCGCCGGGTCCGGCCGCGGCGGAAATGCGGCCGGCAATTGCGTAAGCGCGTTCCGCTGCGGACACATCGATGATCCAGTATCCGAGCAGGAATTCCTTGGATTCGGGAAAGATCCCATCGGTAACCGGCAGTCCTTCTTTCAGCCCACGCACAACTTTGGCTTCGCTGGGTTCGGTCAGTCCCTGAGTGGCGACGAACTCGCCTGTATCGACGAGTTCCTTCACAATGGATCCCAGGACCTGCATGTGGTGGTCGCGGTCGCTCTGCGCCCAGGTGTGATAGCCGGCGACGCCGGCCCAGGTGCTGGACATCAACAGAATGTATTTCATGACCATCTCTCCTCTGCGGGTTTTCTCTCGCGGTTGCGGTTTACCCAACCTGTTGCGTCCGGTTGAGTCTCGAACGGGGTGCCGGAAGATTTGTTTAGCCTTCCGTTTTTCGTTTTCAACCGGTAGTCGGAGCCGGTGCATCCGTTCTCGACATGGCTGCAGAAATATTTGGCAAAAAAGGTAACTTATGCAACTTGTTCTTGACATACCTCTACTTCTAGGTCTAGATTCTGATACACCAAGAAGCACAGGGGTAGGAATGGCCAGGAACGATTTCCAAGGAAGTCTCGATCTGCTGGTTCTCAAAACGCTCGCGCAGAGGGGAAGGCTGCACGGGTACGGGATCGTGCTCCATATCCAGCGCGCTTCCGACGATTTGCTGCGCGTGGAAGAAGGTTCGCTGTATCCCGCGCTGCACCGGATGGAGCAGAGCAGATGGATCAGCTCGGAGTGGGCGCTCACCGAGACCAATCGTAAGGCGAAGTACTACCGGCTGACGGCTGTCGGGCGGAAACAACTGCAGGTGGCCGAAGAGAGCTTCGAGCAACTGGTAAAGGGTGTGAGGGCGATGCTCAGGTTTGCATGAGGTGATGCGATGGCGTTTCCCCGCAGAATTGCGAATCTGTTCTTCCGTTCGCGCGTGGAACGGGAGATCGCTGCCGAGATCGAAGCGCATCTCGGCCTGCGCATGGAAGACAACATTGCCGAAGGCATGACTCCGGAGGAGGCACGGCGGGATGCGCTGGTGCGCTTCGGCAATCCGACGGTGGCCAAAGAGCGCGTGGCCTCGGCCGACCTTGCGCTGAGCCTGGCGGGCATCGGGTCGGATTTTCGATATGCCCTGCGCCAGTTGCGCCATTCGCCCAGTTTTGCGCTGACGGCGGTGCTGACGCTGGCGTCGGCCGTCTGCGCCAACGCTGTGGTGTTCAGCGCCCTCAGCGCCCTGGTGCTGCGCCCGCTGAATCTGCCCAACCCGCAGCAGCTCTACAGCATCGAGCAGCGACAGCTCTTCAACTCCTATCCCGACTTTCGCGATTTTCGCGACCGTAGCCGCGGTTTCGATGGCGTAGCTGCCTATGGGATCACAGAGGCTGGAATCAAACTGGGGGAAAGCTCAACCCTGGTTTGGGATATCGAAAGCTCCGGCGATTACTTCGACGTCATGGGCATCAAGCCCTATCTGGGAAGATTCTTCCATCGTTCCGACGAGCACGGGCCGGACAGCGCTCCATACGTCGTGCTCAGTTACCCGTACTGGAAGACCCGGTTTCAGGGCGATCGGAACGTGGTGGGGCGAACAGTCGAGATCAACCGGCACAGCTTCACGATCATTGGCGTGGCTCCTCCGCGGTTTCATGGCATCGAGCTGTTCTTCTGGCCTGATCTTTGGACGCCACTGGTGGAGCAAACGGAGATCGAAGGATCGAGCACACTGGCGGACCGCAACTGGCGGGACCTGTTTCTTATCGGCCGGCTGAAAGCGAATGTCACTCTTGCCCAGGCGCAAGGCGATCTGAATGCCGTGGCCGGTTATCTGAGAAAGAGCTACCCCAGAGACGATGACGGGATACTTTTCAAGCTGACCAAGCCCGGACTCGGGGGCAACTTTCTCGGTCCGCCGATTCGCGCCTTCATGACCGGGCTGATGCTGCTTGCGGGACTGATTCTCCTGGCGGCGTGCGCCAATCTCGGAGGGTTGTTTTCGGCGCGGGCCGCCGATCGCGGGCGGGAGATCGCGTTGCGGGTCGCTCTGGGATCGACGCGCCGGCGGGTTCTGCGGCAACTTTTGACCGAGGCTCTGCTGATATCACTGGCCGGCGGAGCGGCGGGCATTGCCGCGAGCGTCCTGGTGCTGCGTGCGCTCAGCATTTGGCAGCCTTTTTCCATGTTCCCGCTTCGCGTCCCGGTCAATCCTGACGCTCGCACCTATGCGGTGGCCGTCGCCCTTGCCCTTGTGAGCGGATTTCTGTTCGGATTGGCTCCGGTGCGGCAAGTCTTTGCGACCGCACCGTGGCATGTCGTTAAGGCCGCGGCGAATGCGTTGCCGCAGCGGCGCTGGTTCACGCTGCGCGAAGGCTTACTGGTGGTGCAGATTGCAGTGTGCGCTGTGCTGCTGACCGGATCTCTGGTCGCTGTCCGCGGACTGGCCCGCTCGCTGCACAGCCAACTCGGATTCGACCCTGACCACGCCCTGGTCATGACCACTGATCTCAATATGGCCGGCTACAGCGCGGCCCGCGCCCCGGCGATGCAAAGACGAATGCTGGATGCGTTCGACGCCTTGCCCGGGGTTACCGCCGCGGGGATGGCCGACAACCTGCCGCTCTCATTCGGAAGCGTCGCAACTTATGTCTACGGCGCCGATGCCAGCGACTTCCGGCCGTCCAACGCACTGTCCCGCACCTACGCTTACGCAGCATCTCCGGGATACTTCAGAGCCGCGGGCACCGCGCTGCTGGCCGGCCGAACCTTCAACTGGGCAGACGATGAAAACGCCGTTCCTGTCGCTGTAGTCAACCGGGAGTTGGCACGCAAGCTCTTCGGTTCGGTCCGGAATGCGATCGGTCAGCATTTTCGGCTTGGCGCCAAAACCCGCCTGGAGATTATCGGCGTGGTCCAGGATGGCAAGTACAGTTCCCTTACCGAACACCCATGGGCGACCTTCTTCCGGCCGCTGTCACAACATCCGTCGATGTCAACCTATAACGTGGTGCGCACCGATGGCGATCCGCGCCAGCTTGCCCCGCAGCTTTACCGCACACTGCGCGGCCTCGATAGCGGGCTGCCGTTCACGCTTCTCACCTGGCAAAGCAACCTGGACGCGGCGCTGTTCCCGGCGCGCATGGCGGCGATCTCGCTAGGTGTGCTGGGCCTGCTCGGTGCGCTCTTGGCGGCGACGGGAATCTTCGGTCTCGCCAGTTATTCCGTAGGCAAGCGGCTCAGGGAAATGGGCATCCGCATGGCGCTCGGTGCCGGCCGCGGCGAGCTGCTGCGCACGGCGCTCGGTCGCGCATTCCGCCTCTTCGCGATTGGGGCGGCGGCGGGGCTGCTGCTGGGTCTGGCGGCCACGCGCGTGCTCGCCTATATCGTTTACCAGGCGTCGCCACGCGATCCATTCGTCCTGACGGGAGCGGTATTCGCCATGCTGGTGCTGGGAATCATGGCCACGTGGCTGCCGGCGCAACGTGCCCTGAACGTCGACCCGTCACAGTTGATGCGGGAGGAATGAGTTACCGGCGGCGGATGCCTGCAGCATCAAAGCCATAGAGTGAAAGGTTCATCCACATTCAACTCATCTTGCCGGAAGCTTTGCGGCGACCTGAATTGGTGAGCGAAGCCCACGTTTACGGAGGCTTGGTTTCCCAAAGTAGCATGCCCATCCCACCTAGGTAATGTGAGAGGCCTAAATATTTCTTGAAGTTAGCCCGCAAGTTGTCGATCCTTGAAATAGTTCCAATCGAAGCGCCTGCCGCAGTGTTACCGGATCGGCGTTGGCGTTCCTGAGACCGGGAGCATATATCCCAGGCAGGAATACCGTGCCGTCGGAAGGCGGCGTCGTGTGCCGAAATGGAGAGATATCCGTCATGAAGTCCGCGGGATTGATTCTTACCTTCATTTCAGGTTTTGGCCTGTTTGCGATGTCCGTACCGAATACGCTTTCACAAACGCCAGGGCGAGGCGAAAGTTTGCTTTCCGCCTCAGACGTCGTCACCTATCAACCAACAGAAGAGGCCATGCCAGTGCGGTCTGCCTTGAACCAATTCGATAACGCACTGGCTTTGCACGACGTTGACCTGCTCGAGTCTGCCGGCGTGAAGCGGGCGGATGCCAAACGGTGGCAGAAATTCTTCAAAGATAATCCGCATGCCACCGTGACCGATCAGTGCCCGGATTCAGATCTGCTCATCTCCGACAATACAGCTACGTGGACCTGCACCGAGACGGCCACCATCCTCTCTGAGGGTAAGCCACGCGCCTTTGCGCACGTTATCCGCTTTACGTTTGCCAGGAACAATGGAATATGGACGGTCGCCGACCGCCGTTAGATCTAAGTCCTCGATATTAATTGGCGCCTCGCCCGACGTGTGCTTTTCTTGTGCCTGTTTTCCATACTGGTCTTCTCTTCCGCGCTTTCGTAAGATGCCTGTGTACAAAAGTCCGCATGGGTAATCTACGGCTGCCTGATTACGACGGGCTAAAGGGAAGGACATGATGCCTCTCTGGACGAGGCGAAGGTTTCTGCGCCAGGGTGCGGGAACCGCCTCTGCTCTTGCGCTCGCGTCGCGCGCCGATGGGCTGCACGCCTCCGGGCTCTACTCGCCGCTACGTGGGCGATTCCTCACTCATATCTCGGTGGTGCGGGTCAACCAGATTGAAGTGTCGCCAAACCGTTCTATCGGAGAAGACGAAGCCCCACTTAACAGCCCGGCGCATATCCGCTCGCGACGGGAAGCATTTGCCCGCGGCTGCCCCCAAGGCAAAATGACCTGGGCCGTGAGTTGGCTCGCTCTCAACGATACCCGCAGGGAATACGTGGAGGCGCGGCGCCTGCTCGCCGCCTATCACGACCGCTATGGAGACGAGGTCACCTTTATCCCTGGCGGTTACTTCGCGCCCATGTACAACACGCGCGAACAGATTCAGGCCACGATTCACAAAGCGCTACAGTTGGTCTCGAAAATGGTCGGCAACGGTTATCGGCCGCAGAGTCTGATTGCGGGGTTCATGGATGCGGAAAATCAGCGCCTTCTGGCCACGGAAGAGGGAATTCACGTGTGCCAGGGAGAGATCTGGAGCCAGCACGGCATTGACTACGGCGATGGCGACGGCGGAATCTGTTATCCCTACTACCCCAGCCGGCAGGATTATCTAAAGCCCGCCCAGGGACCGGCTGATTTCATCGATTGCGTTTGTCTCGACGGCTGGACCTGCGATTTCCTAGCCGCCCGCCGCAACGGCTTTCAGGGAGGATTCAACAGCCGCATGGGCGTGGGACCCATCGAAACGGTGGGCGATCTGGGCGAAGAGGCTGGGCGCAAAGAGATGCTTGCTACCACGGCCATGCATTTTGACGGCGGGCACTCGCTCAATGGCTTTGGCTGGGTAACAGCGATTTGGGAGGTGTCCATCGGTCACGACGAAGATCTGACCTGGTGGCTGCAGGCGGTCAAAGCCAGATGGCCTGACACGCGGATCATCAGCGAAGGTGAATTTGGAATGGAATGGCGCAGTCACGTGCCGGATAATTCGCACCTCAACTACCGCTTCGACGCCAGGGGGACGGGCGCGCCCGGCTCGGAGAAAGATCTGGAAATTCTGTGGTTCATGAACCAGGAGTTCCGGCTGGCGCTGCTGCATAACTGGGTAACCGACAGTCCTCGCATGGTGATCGACTTTACCCGTTATGATCTGCCCGCGCATGAACCTCAGGGGCTGCAGCGGGAATGGAGCCTGATGAACGTCCTGAATCAGAAGGGAACACGGCCGCAGGACAAGCCGGTGCGGCTGGGACAGTTGCCTTCCGATGATCAGCGGCGCATTTACGCCCGCTATCCGGAACTCAAGAGATGGGCGTGAAGGTTGCGACGAAGCGGGCGAGGAAAGCTCATCCGCGTGCTGTAGATTCTCGTCAATTCCGCCCGGCAGCAGTTGATTTTGCTTTCAAGCTGCAAATTTGGAGATGCTAACCGCCTGAGGGTGTGGTGGACTTCGCTTGCGCCGGCGGCGCCTCGATCTTTCGAAATGCACTTAGCGCATCGTGCAGCCGGGTGAAGATTCGCGACGGCGGGATGTGGTCCGCCAGATGATGCCGGTGAAAGTCTGCCAGGGTATCGGGTGGCATTCTTGCGAATCCCAGCGCCACACCATCTTTGCGCAGTTCTTCGTTGAGCTGTGCAATTACGCGCGACGCCGAGTAGTCGATCTGCGTAATGGCTTCCGCATCCACAATGATCCATCGAACCGCCGAGGGGCGCGGGCCGGCCAGCCGCAGCAGTTCCTCGGCAAAGCGGTTGGCGTTGGCATAGAAGAGCGAGGCGCCGAAGCGATAGAGCACCAGGCCGGGCTCGGTGACCACTCCGGGGGCAACGGGAGCGGCCTTCCAGGCATTGCCGTTGTCGAGTTGAATGACACCGGTGTGCGGCCGGTAACTGTGACGCACAATTCGTACCAGAGACAGCGCCATCGCCAGCAGGATGCCGGCTTCCACACTGACGGCCACTACGGAGATCGCAGTTATGAGGGCCACGACAAATTCGCCCGGACTTTCCCGCCGCATGGCCAGCATTCCGCGGATGTCAATCAGGTGGATGGCAACCAGCAGCACCAGCACCCCGAGTACGCACTGGGGGAGGTACTGCAGCGGGCGCGTGAAAAACAGCAGGACGCAGGCGACCACGGCGGCCGTTGCCAGTTGCGCTTTCTGGCTTCCGCCGCCTGCGGTCTCGACCATTGCTGTTTGCGTGGGGCTGCCGTTCACCATAAACGTTCCGGTCAGCGCGGCGGCTACGTTTGCCGCGGCAAGTCCCACCAGGTCGCGGTTTTCATCGAGTTTCTGTTCATGGCGCAGCGCGTAGACCCGAGCCGTGGCCGCGCTCTGGGTCACAATCATGATGGCGCACGATCCGGCCACCGGAACCAGGGCCAGAAACTGCCGCCAGGGCAGCAGGTGCAGGCTCGGATGTGGCAGTCCCCCTGCAACCGCGCCAATGGTTGGAATTCCCCGCGCGGAGAAGCGCCAGAGCGCGCTTGCCCCCGTAACGCTCACCACCGCGACCAGCGGTCCCGGAACCTTGGGCGACAGAAAGCGCAGCGCCAGCACCAGGCCCAGCACCGCTCCCGAGACCAGCAGAACGGGAAGATGCAGCGCCGGCAATTCGCGCACAATCTCGACGAACTGTCCCATGGTTCGCCGCGATTGGACGGGCAATCCCAGCGTCTCGCCCAACACCGCAATGCCCACCTGAAAGCCCACCCCGGTGAGAAAGCCAAGCAGTACGGTCTGTGAGAGAAAATCGGCGATGAATCCCAGGCGCAAGAGCCGTCCCAGCAACAGGAATGCACCGGTCAGCAGCGCCACATAGCCGGCCAGCGTTACCCACGCGGGAGTCGCCATGGGCGCCATACCTGCCAGCCCGCTGGCCAAGATCGCCGCCGTCGCCGAATCCGCGGCTACCACCAGGTATCGCGACGATCCGAAGGCGGCGAAAGCGGCGACGGGCGCGAGCAGCGTGTAAAGCCCGGTCACCACGGGCATGCCCGCGATCCGCGTGTATCCCAATACCTGGGGAATGTTCATCGCGGCCAGGGCGATGCCCGCGCGCGCGTCGCGCAGCGTGTCTTTACGCCGTAATGGTTGAAGACTCTCGAACAAATCCGGCAACCCTGTAGAAGCATCGGCCCGGCGTGCGGCTTTCGTTGCCTCCGGGGCACAACGAAACTCGCACTTCGATGAACGGACGACGTCGCGACTGATTTTAAAGGATGACAGCCAATGGCCACTGCTGCAAAGAAAAACCTGTCCGCACTTGCGCGCCTCTCGGCGGGAGGCTGCGAGTACACTAAGGGGCGATGCCGATCTTTACCCGACGCGCCTTTCTTGTCAGTGCGGCGGCCTCCATGGCCGCTGCCCGTCTTCATGCGCAAGCCTCGACGGCCGCCCACGTTTCTCTGCTGCTTCCAGAGCAGGCGGTGGGACCGCAAATGCCGGCGGATTTCGTGGGTCTTTCTTACGAGATCCAGCAACTCAAGGATCCCGCATTTTTTTCAGCTTCCAATACTGGCCTCATCCGCCAGTTCCGCGAGCTTTCCCGTCAAGGTGTTCTGCGCCTGGGCGGAAACACCAGCGAATACGGCTGGTGGAAGCCGACTCCCAATTCGGCCGAGCCCCAGCATCCGCAGACGCGCGTGGTCACCGGTGAGCCGCAGCCGCAGTACTATCCAGTCACCGCCGAGGCCGTGAACAACCTGGATGCCTTTCTGCGCGCCACCCAATGGACCTGCATCTATGGGCTCAACCTCGGCACCAGTACGCCGGAACGCGCTGCCCAGGAGGCTGCGTACGTAGCAAAAACCCTGGGACCGCGGCTCGAATACTTCCAGGTGGGCAATGAGGTCGATCTGTTTGCTCCGCATCTGCGCGATCCCCAAACCTGGAATCCTCAGACTTATCTCGAGCAGTGGCTGAGCTTCGCCCGCGCGGTTGCCGCTGCCGTGCCGGACGCTGAATTCGGCATGCCCGACATTGCCGGGCGCCTGGACTGGCTCACGGAAATCGCGGAGCTATGGCCCACAATCCAGAATCCACCGAAGGTCGTCCGCCTCACTCACCACTACTATTTCGGCGGCCCTGCGACCAACCCGAGGGTGAACATTCCCAACCTGATGAGCCCCGACGCTGCTGCTACGGTGCAGGGCATGGCGGATGTGGCGAATGCCGCGGCCGGCAAATTGGGAGTCCCGCTGCGCATGACGGAAGGGAACACCTGCTACCGCGGCGGCAAGCCGGGTGTCTCGGACGTATTTGCCGCGGCCCTGTGGGCTGCGGACTACGCGCTGCTTCTTGCCGCCAACGGCTACAGCGGGGTCAACCTCCACGGCGGCAGCGGCCCCTCGGTGGCGAACTCGGTGGGCGGCTCGCTGCCCGGAGACAAGCTTCTCCGCGAGCAGGGCGAAACCGATGAGCAGATCGCTACGCATCCGCATCCGTTCTACACGCCGATTGCCAGCTTCGGATCGGAATATGTAATAGAGCCGGTGGCGTATGGACTCAAATTCGCCGGACTTATGATCGGCGGCAAGTTTTTCAAAGGCGATCTATCCGGCCGCCTGCTGGCTGCCGGTTTTGATGCCACCGCGTACGCGGCCAGTATGCCGGACGGCGAATTGCGAGTCACGATTCTGAACAAGGACGCGAACCGGGATGCGGTTGTGGACCTGGAATGCGGCTTGCGACGGAGCGGTGCCGTGGAGACCGCGACCCTGCACGCTCCGGCTCTCGATAGCCGTTCGGCGGAAATCACTCCAGCAACCCCTTCAGGGCAGCTCAGTAACGGGCGACTCACGGTCACGGTGCCGCGCGCCACGGGCATGTGCCTCATCTTCCGCGCTTAAGCAGAGCGCCAGAAACGGCAATAGAATGCGGCCGGCGAGGCAGAGAAACAGAACGTGTCACGGGAACGAACCAAGTGTGTCGTCGCGAGGCAGCGCCTTTGTGGAGGAGGCGTCAGGCGCGGCGGAGCTCCTTTTCCCTCAATCCCAAACGAATTCGATGGGCGTCTGGATATCCGGGTGCAGGCTCTTGTGTACCGGGCAGGCGTGGGCGGCCCGCTCAAGCTTTTCCCGGTTCTCGGAACTGATGGCGTTGGGAACGCGGATCTTCACCGTCAAGGTCTGGATCCTCCTCGGAGGTGTGCTGCTCATCTCCTTTGCAACCGTCGCTGTCGCTCCCGCGATGTCAATCTCTAAAGTTCGAGCCAGTATGCCCATGACCGTCAGCATGCATGTGCCGAGTGCGGTCGCGACCAGGTCAGTAGGAGAAAAGCTTTCACCGCGTCCCTGATTGTCTGTGGGAGCGTCGGTGCTGAGTTCGGCTCGCGAAGGGCCGTGCACCGCCTTGCAGTGCAAGTCTCCTTCATATTCGATTTGAATGCTGACCATGGTTTCCCCTGAGTTCGCGCTATGGAATTGCCGTGGAGATGGCACAAACGCTGAATGTTGCCTCTTCCCATCATAACTGTGCTTCGGCGCGTTATTCTCTGGTATTTGC
>JASHOY010000098.1 GCA_030038435.1 Acidobacteriaceae bacterium
GGATCCTGCAACTGCACCGAGGCCGAGGCAAGGTTCCCGAGGAACAGGCCGGCATCGCCCAATCCGGTGTTGGAATAGGAACCGTAACTGGCGCCGGTCGATGGTTCTTCAAGACCCGTGGTGAAAGTGGTGAAGCTTTCTGTATCCGCGTTGCGGCTGTTCAGGTAATAGAACCGGTCATGACGGTAACGGCCGCCGAATTGCATCTGATGCTTTCCGACGATCTTGGTCAGGTTCTCGTCGATCTCCGAGATGATCTGGTTCTCCTGGTACTGGTACATGGTGCCGCCGTAACCCATGGTGGTGGTCCCGTTGATGACCGGGAAACCGAGTTCGCCAAAGTTATTGGGGAAGTCAAAGAGTTTGTCGAAGTTGATAAAGTTGGAGGACGGCTGCCCGCCGACGTACTGGCTGAACCAATTCTGGCTCAGCACGGTTTCCGCAAAAAACGTGGGCGAAAAGAGGTGGGTATACCCGAGAGCGGCGCCGAAGTTGCTTTCCGGGATGATCTGGTAGCCGCTGGCGCCCGCAGGGAAGTTGGGAGCGGCGATGGTCGCCGCTTGGTCGCTGGGATAGTTGCGCAAATTTCTCTGATTCTCTGGCGCTACAATCTGGGTATAGCGCAAATAGGCCTTGTTATTGTCATTGAAGGTCTGGTCCAGACGCCAGGTGATGTTGGGAACGACACTATAGTTGTCATCGAGCGCAGTGTAGTTGCCCAACACCAAAGGATCGTTGGAGTTCGTCGCCGACGGCGTAATGGCATAAACCAGCTTGGCTCCCGGACTTTCCTCGGCCGGGTTGATGGTGTTCAGATTGCCGTTGTAGTTAAATTGCGTACGGCAATAATTGTTGCTGATGGGCGCGCCGGTTACGCTGGGCGGCAACGGGCAGGCGGCATTGGCTGCGGTCGTCGACGGATCGTAGATCGCCTGCTGCACACCCGAGCTCACGAGGTTGCTGAAGTCGCCGCCTCTTTCCGCGGCTGTCGGCACAGACACCGTCTCTTCCGAGACGGATGCGATTGATTGGCGCTCGTAGGCGAAGAACCAGAAGCTCTTGTCTTTGCCGTGGTAGAGATGAGGAATGACGATGGGTCCGCCGGCGGAGGCGCCGAATTCGTTGCGGATGTACTGCGGCTCTTTGTAGGTGCTGAGATCGTTTCTGGTCTTGGCAACGCCCCAGTAGCTGTTGACCGCCGTCTCAAACGCCGTGCCGTGGATCTCGTTTGTTCCCGACTTGGTGGTGATCACAGCCGTGCCCGGCGTGGCGTATTGGGCAGGGGCGTCGACCAGTTCGTATGAAACCTGCTGCACTGAATCGACGTCGGGGAGCATGGCATCGTAGGTATTCTGCTCGCCGCCAAAGTTGTCGTTGTTCATGGGCACGCCGTCGGCAACGTATTCCATCCCCTGGTACTCCAACCCGGCGTCAAGTTCGCCGCTCTCCAGGCCCGGCACCGTGTCGGCGCCCAGGGTGAGCAGGTTGCGCTGATTCATGGGGATCTGGCTGATTCTCTGGTTGTCCAGCGTGGCCGTGACGGCGCCACTGGTGGTATCGGTGAGTTCCATGGTATTTCCCGATACGGTGATTTGCTGGTTCACCGATCCTGCGGTCATTACGGCGTTCACCACCGCGGTCTGATTGGCCAGAAGATCGAGGATTCGAGTGTAGGTCTTCATACCCGGCGCGGAGACGGTCACCGTGTAGGTTGCGGCGAAGAGATCCGGCACCTGGTAAAAGCCCACGCTGTTCGATTTGGTACTGGCAGTTACCGCGGTGGCCTGGTTTACCACCTGGATGGACGCCGCCGGTATGACGGCGCCAGTCTGGTCGGTCACCGTGCCCTGAATCGATCCGGCGCCGCTCTGCGCCAGGACGGCCGCAGGGAACAGAAATGCCGTCAATGCCGCTGCAACGAGCAGAACGGCGCTATGCCACGTATGCGGTACGCGAACCCGGAAGCGGATTCCGCGGCGGGGACACGACGCGCTCTGGATTTCCGTGGCCGTAATGGATGAATCGATGAGCCTGGTTTTGGTAATCGGGATCATAACGCCTCCTGAGTGTCTGGTTGTCTTGATAAGGTGCGTGGTTGAAGCCGCCCACGCTGCTGCTTCTTTGTAGTGTCGTGGTCAAAGTCCATGTGGATACCCCTGCGGTTGGAGAACGCCGTGCGGACCGCCTGATGAACCGGCTGAGAAATAAATTCACTCTTGAATCACCGCAAACAGTCCTACCCGCACGCCATTCTCAAGACGTGCAAGGGTTGCGCTTAGAAGGTACGATCATCAAGTCAATTCTCTGTAGTCTCTACCGTAGGAAGTTCTCTTCAACCTCCCTTTTCGGCTTGTTAACCACCTACGCAGCCGCCTCGGCTTCTTCCGGGCGCTCCGCTTCTTTTCGGCCCTACCCGGCCGTTCCAAGGCATTTCTGAAACGGAATACGTTGCAGTCTTCAACTACGGCCAGATGCCTGGCTTCACTGGTTTTCGCCTGCGGTGCTTATCTATTAGTGTATTGTAATCAATTATTTATACCATTTATCCCCGGATGGGGCTGGCGCCATACCGCGTTGCGATCCGTGTCTCCGATCAGTCGCCGTGCTCTTGTATCCCCCTTCTTTGCCGAAGGAGAGTGCCAGATAAGCCTTGCAGAGACTAGAATAGTTTGGCTACTCGGCAGCGGAGCCGGACGTTCTCCGGGCCAGAGACCGGGTTCCCATCGAGACGCAGATTCCTTACGGTTAAGAGTACAGCGAAGAGAGCATATATGTGGATGCACTTGTCCCAGGAAGTCAAGGAGGAGTATTCTGCGCGACACCGGGCCAAGGATGTGAGGCATGAACATATGGCAGATCAGACTGAATCGATCAAAGAGTTGCCGCCGGTCGAGACATGCTGGGCGCTGCTCGAACGAGTCGCCGGGAGCACCCAGCTACGGCGCGCCACGCGCTTGCAAGAGCTCCTGCTCTACCTTGCAAAGTGTTCTCTCAAGGATGGTTGCGACAAAGTCCACGAGCAGCAAATCGGCATCGATGTCTTCGGCCGGCCCGAGGCCTACGACACCAGCGTGGATAATATCGTTCGCACCAGCGTCAGCGAACTGCGCAAGCGTATTGAGGCGTACTTTGAATCGGAGGGCCGCAGCGAGGCTCTGATCCTCGAAATCCCGCGCTGGAGCTATACCCTGGTCTTCCATAGCCGTCTCAGCGAGCCGGCGAGTCCGGCTGCTGAATCGTCCGCTGCTCCAGCCGGCCCGGAGGTTGTGCCTGCGGCGGATGCTCTATTTCCGCGCCGCGGCTTCGCCGGCGCTCTTATCGCTGCCGGAGTGGTCATTGTCCTGCTGATCGGCGCGTGTGTGTGGTTTCATGCCCGCTATAAGGCTCTGTACCAGTCTTTCTATCCATGGCGATCCGAGCCCGCAGTGGCCGAGCTCTGGAATAGAATCCTCGACGCAGGTCCCGATACCGACCTGGTTCTGGCCGATGCTTCCTTTGGTTTGCTCCAGGACCTTCGCAAAGAACGGTTTCCCTTCGACGAATATCTCAACCGCAGCTATATTGCCCAGTTGCAGGGCCAGAATATGAGCCCGCAAATGCTCACCGCCGTCAACAGGATTGCGCTTTGGAATCTCGGCAGCCAGGATGAGTTCAAGCTTGCGCGCCGTATCATGACCCTCGATCCGCTGGGAAAGCGCATTCACCTCTATAGCGCTCGCGACTACATGCCCGATCTCGCAACACGCGACAACGTGATCCTTATTGGCGGCAACCTCTCCAATCCCTGGGACGATCTTTTTGAAGGCCGCATGAACTTTGTGACGACCTTTGCCAGCGATGGCTCCATCGCCGTGGCAAATCGCTCGCCGCACCCCAACGAGCAGCCAATCTACCAGCAGACTCCGTCTGTTGAATACTGCGTCGTGGCCTATCTTCCCAATCCGGACCACAACGGGATTGTTCTGCTCATCGAAGGCACAAACGCTGAAGCTACGGAAGCCGCCGGAGACTTTCTGCTCTCCGAATACCAGTTATCCAGCTTTGCAAAGATGCTCCACGTGGAGCAACTGCCCTATTTCGAGGTACTGTTGAAGGTTTCCTCGGTGCCGGGCACTCCGCTCTCTTCCGCCATCGAAGCTTATCGGGAATACCCGAATTTGCACTGACTACAGCGGTTCCACAGTAGCTGTATCCCGAAGCAAGGATGCTAAGTGGCTTTTTCCTCTCCGGGGTCCCCAGCGGCAGGTTTTCGCCGCTGGGGTGGAAGTAAAAGCCACCTTGCACTACCGCCAGAAAAGGCTACAAGTACTGTGGAACCGCTCTACTGTCCTGAGTCATTAATTCGCCGACAATAACGAGCGAGGGAATTGAGGATATCATCGGCGGATTTTGTCCAGACGAAGGGTTTGGGCCGGGAGTTGTTGCATGCGATAAATCGGCGGATGGTGTTTTCCAGTTCGTGCGTGGAGTAAAAGCAGCCGCGGCGGATTTG
>JASHOY010000099.1 GCA_030038435.1 Acidobacteriaceae bacterium
TGTCCGAGATCAGCGTCGAGGCGGTGCAGAGCTTCATCAACCAGAAGGCAAAAGAAGGCAAGGCGCTGCAGACCCTCAAGAACCTGAAATGGGGGCTCAGCTCCATCTTCCGCGCCGCTCAGAAATACGGATACATGACCTCCAATCCTGCACGTGGGGCCGATCTCCCTCCGGAGGAGATCAGAGAACAGAAGAAACTCCCGACCGGCGATCAACTGATTCAGTTGATCAACGCTCTCGAGGAGCCGATCAGCACGCTGGTCTATCTCGTCTCTGTCGCTTCGATCCGACCGGAGGAACTGGCTTTCAAGTGGAAGGATTTGGTTCCCGAAACCAGAAATCTGTGGGTGGTGCGCGCGGTCAATCAGGGTGAGTTGCACACCCCGAAGTACCATCGCTCGAACCGCCCGATCCGACTGACGGAGGCAGACGTCGCGCGTTTGCTTGCGTTGAAGGAACGGACGATGGCAACCGACGAGGATTGGATGTTTCCTAACCGAATCAAGAACGCCGGCAAGAAGATGAAACCCGGTCCGATCTGGCACGAGACGCTTCTGGGCCGGCGAATTCAGCCGGTGGCAGATCGGCTCGGCCTACCGCATATCACGTGGCGTCTCCTGCGGCACTGGGGGGCGACACAGATGGTGGAAGAGCGGGTTCCGATCAAGGCGGCGCAGGAACGCCTGGGTCACTCCCGGCCCGACATTCTGCTCAAGATCTACGCTCATGTGCTCGACGCGTCGGCAGACGCGGCGGCTGAATCGCTGAGCGGGCAGTTGAGCGGCGGGCTGAGGGCGGTTGAGGCTGCGCAAAATGCTGCCGTATAAGCGGTTGATTGCTTACCGGCAGCTAAACGGCAGCTAGAGGATTGCGGCCTCTAGTGTAAGTTGTTGAGAGTATTGGAGGCGCGGGCCGGGATCGAACCGGCGCATAAAGGTTTTGCAGACCTCTCCCTTACCACTTGGGTACCGCGCCTGGACGGGACATCTGCGGATCACGCCAAACCATCACGAGCGTTTCAGCGCGCGCCCACCGCTGTGCGGTTGGAGCGGGAGACGAGACTTGAACTCGCGACCCTCGCCTTGGCAAGGCGATGCTCTACCACTGAGCTACTCCCGCTTTAACGCAAGTTCGAGTATACCGGGCGGCCAAAATCAGGTCAAACCACAGTCTCTTCCCATACAAGATGAGGCAGCAATACAGCTAAAGAACCCGTCATTTTCCACTCTGATTTACCGCCGCAGATGGTCCACCATTGGGCATCGTTCCTTTTTCCTCGCTCACGAATTCGCCATCGCGCATGTGCAGAATGCGTCCCGCAACCGCGGCTGCCTCGGGATTGTGGGTAATCATTAGCGTGGTCTGGCCGAGCTCGCGGTTGGAGCGGAGCAACATGTGCAGCACTGCATCCGAGTTCTTGGTGTCCAGGTTGCCTGTGGGCTCGTCGGCGAGAACGATCGCGGGGCGCGCGATCATCGCCCGTGCAATTGCCACCCGTTGCTGCTCGCCGCCGCTCAGCTCCGAAGGCCTATGTTTCAATCGCCCACGAATTGCCAGCATATCGGCCAAATGATCCAGGTATGCGTGGTCCAGCGGCGGTTTGCGTCCGCTCACTGTATACGCGATCTCGATGTTCGCCATTGCCGAAAGCGTAGGCAGCAGATTGAAACGCTGAAAGACAAAGCCGATACGGTGCTTGCGCAGGCGGGTACGTTCGGCGTCGGAGAGCGCGGCAAAATCCACCCCATCAATCGACAAGTGGCCGCCGGTGGCGCGCGTCAAGCCGCCCAGCAGATAAAACAGCGTAGACTTGCCCGAGCCCGATGGGCCTACAATGGCCACAAATTCTCCGGGTTCCACCGCCAGCGATACTCCCCGCACCGCGGTTACTTCAATCTTGCCAGACGAGTAAACCTTGGTCAGATTTTTGGCCAGAATAATGGGACGCGTAGCTGATTCAGCTTGCACATTGCTCATTGTAAATGCGGCGCTTGCCCGTTACTCGTGGCCCAGGCGCGGCTTGGTTAAAATGGGGAAGCACGATATCAACCGCCAGGATTTGCCGCCGATGACTGAACTGAAATCTTCTCTCATAGCCGCCTTTGACGATGCCGCAACCAAGGCTGGCCTAGCGATGCAGACTGTCGCACAGGGCGGCAGCGCCGACGGACGCCCCACTACGGTCTTTGAATTCTCTCTGGCTGGCGCGGCAGCGGGGCGTAGTCTGAAGCTCGAACTCAGCGAGGCATTTGATTTCGACAAAGCGCATCTGCTAGCCGAAATGGCCGCGCATCTTGCCGAAGAAGCCAAGCGCCTGCGCAATCCACGCCCCGAGTGCTACGTTACTCTCGAAGGGCTGCCACTGGCCTTCGGCAATTTTGAGTGGCCGTTCCACCGCTCCACTTCGGGCGCCGACACCTACATTGTTCACGGCGAGATCAGCCTGGCCGACGGCGGCATGCGCAACCTCCACGCCAAGATTGCGGCATCGGTCACTGTTACCTTTGCTGAGATCGTTCCCGCCATGGAGCAGCCCTACGCGGAAACTTTTGTTTACAACGCTGTTCGCAAGACCATCGACATGGGTCAATTGGAATTCCTCAAGTCGGGCAACCGCCAGCCCGTACCCGTCACCACGCGCTATTACAGCCGGTGGCAAAAGAAATTCGTCTTCACCGAAACCGACGACAACGCGCGTCTTGCATTTCTGCTCAGCAAAGTCTACTGGCTCTCGGGCGTGCTGGGCGCGAGCCAGCCGGTCTGGATTGCCGACCCGCGCGATGCGCAATACCTGAATACTACCGAAGCCGAACTGCTGCGCATGGCCGGCGATGAGGCCGCGCAAGGCTTGCTGAAGCTTGATGGGGAGTTTGCCGTTCCTACTCCGGCGCTTTTGGCCCGCGCTGATCAGTACAGTCAGGCGCTGGAGCGGGCGCTCAGCTTCACCAAGCCGCAGTTTAATGAAGCCATGCGCTCCGGCAAAGCGAATATGTGATCGGCTTGGCGCGCAGGAGGGTGAAGAACCTTCATAGCGCCGACCCGCAGGCTGAGCAGAATCGCGCGCCGGCGGCGTTAGCCTGCCCGCACCTGGGACAAGCCAACAGCATGCCTGGCTGCGCTTGCGCCGGCGCCGCGGCTGCCGCCGGCGGCACAGCCACGTTTAGCGGCGGTGGCGGCTGCTGCCAACCCGGCATGGGAATCCCCAGCGAAGCTGCTATGGCCGCAGCCTGAATGGCATTGAATTCGCGCACCCGCCCGGGCATGAAGAAGCACTCGATGAAGCCCAGAATCCACGGAATCGGCGTCCAGAAGAAACACAGATAAATAACACCCAGAGCGGTGCGCCGCAAATAGAAATGATGCACCCCGAAACCGCCCAGAAACAGCGCCAGGAGAATGCCCACCACCTCGTCGCGGCGCACGGTTTCGTATTGCTGGTAGAAAACCGCCTGAGGATTGGGGTACGGATAAGCGTTCATCGCTGGGCTCCTTGCCTCATGTGCAGAATATACGCAGTCGCCGCCGTCCGGGTTCCCAGGGGAAGACGCCGGGTCCCGCTTTTGAGACTCGGGAGCGAGAGGCGTTCACGGGGTGGCTTTCCGGTCGTTTTCCTTTTTGGGGCCGGACCGCACACCCCTGCGCTCGTCGAGTACTTCACGAATAATCTTCTTCATTTCGTCGCGTTCTGTTGCCTGCATCTGCAACTGGACGGGCTTGCCGGCTTCGCCGAAGTAGATGCTCATGGTGGGGAAGGGCATTTCAATTCCCAACTGGTCGAATTTCTTTTTGATTCTCCGGTTCATCTCCCTGCCCACGGTCCACTGCTTGACCGGCGCGGTCTTGAAGCGGGCCTTGACAATCACCGCCGAATCGGCAAACTTGTCCACGCCGAGCACATCCAGCGGGGCGAGGATCATTTTGCCGAATTCCTCTTCTTTCATCATCTCGTCGGCAATGCCCTTTAAGACTTCGATAACGTGGTCGGTGTCCTCTTTGTAGGCAACCCCGATGTCGAAGACGTAATAGGAGAAGCCGTGGGTCATGTTCGCCAGCGTGTTGATGGCGCCATTGCGAAAGACATAAACGGTGCCATCCTGCCCGCGCAGTACCGTGGTGCGCAGGTTGATGGCTTCGACCAGCCCGCCGGTTCCATTCAGCACCGCGACGTCATTCACTCGGATCTGGTTTTCCAGGAGCAGAAACATGCCCGAAATCACGTCGTGAACAAGGCTCTGGGCTCCGAAGCCGACGGCCACGCCGACCACGCCGGCGCCGGCGAGGATGGGCGCGATGTCGAAGCCCGCCTCCTTCAGCGCCATAATCCCGGCCAGGATCCACACCATAACTGCCAAGGTTTTGCGAATGATCCCGCCCAGCGTGGCGGCACGCTTTTCCAGTTCCAGATCGCTGGCGCCACGCTGCCCCAGCATGTGGAGCAAAATCCGCGTCCGCAATCGGGGAAGCCACCCGTGGATGATGCGCGTCGCGATCCAGGCCACGAGCAGAATCACCAGGATGCGAATCAGGTGCCCGACCCAGGCGTAGATTTCTTCGATGTTGGGAACTTGAAAGTGGGGAAGCAATGCCGGAGATCTCCTGGTACATGAGAATAGTGAATGAGCCTATGGTATCTCGGGTAATCCGGCGCCGGCCTTCCGCGGCCCGATTGCGGGGGCGCGCGCAGACTTGCTGAACTCCTAAGGTCTTAGTTGACAGCCCGGCGGAATCGGGCTATTCTCCTAAGTTGTTAGGAGATGGCGCCTGTGAAGAACCGGAAAAACTCTGCCCTCACTGCTCTTGAGCTCCGCATCATGCGCGTGATCTGGAGCCGCGGAGCCAGCACCGTGAATGCGGTGCAGGCGGAGCTCAAGCCGCCGCTGGCCTACACCACGGTGCAGACCATGCTCAACATCCTGGAGCGCAAGGGCAGGCTGAAGCGCGAACTGAGCGGCCGCGCCTACGTCTACTCGGCGCGCGTATCCGAGGCGAGGGCGGTGGGCCAGGGGGTGCGCGAGCTTATCGACCGCATGTTCGGCGGATCCAGCGAGGAGCTGGTAATGAGCCTGCTCAAGAGCCGCCAGATCGATGCCAAAAAACTTGCCGAGCTCTCCCGGCGTTTCGGCGGCGAAGCGGAGGACAAGTCATGAATGCTCTGGAATCGTGGATTCTGTCCTATCTCGTAAACTCCTTTTGGCAGCTTCCTTTGCTCTTTGCTGCCGGAGTGGCTGCAGCGCGGGCACTGCGCCGGATCGGGCCGGGTGCAGAACATCGCGTCTGGGTGGGCGTGCTTGCGCTTCAAGTCATTCTCCCCGGCTGTTCTGCGGTTTCCTCGGCCTGGTGGCACACGCTGCTGGTCTGGAATCGCGGCGCTCAGCCTGCGGGCAATTCCCGGGTGATGGTGGTTATGGGCGCGGGCACGGCATCGGGCGCATTTCCTCTTTCCGTTACCGTGCTTGCTGCTATCGTCATCGGTTACTGGGCCATATTCGCGTGGTTCGCGGCACGTTTCCTTTGGCGCTGCGGCCGGCTCCGTGCCATGCGCGTGTCTTCTGTTGCTGCCGCGCTGAGCGGCGACTCGGCGCGCATCTGGGCCGAGTGCGCGCAACGCTTCGGCGTCCGCGATGCCTGCGTGGCGATTTCTTCGCGCGTATCTGCGCCCGTCACCATGGGCGTGTTCCGCAAGCTTCTGCTGTTTCCCTCAGGCATTGCGACGCGCTTGTCGGACGTGGAATTGCAGAGCGTGATGGGGCACGAGTTCGCGCACATGCGGCGCAACGATTTTCTCAAGAACCTGCTCTATGAATTGATCTCGCTGCCCGTCAGCTTTCATCCTGTGCTCTGGCTTACGCGCGAGCGTCTGACCGAGAGCCGCGAGATCCTCTGCGATAATCTGGCTGCCGATATGGCCGGGCGCAGCCAGTATTCGCGCTCGCTGCTGCGACTCGCCTCGATGGTTGTGGAATCGGCGCCAACCACAACCGCGCACGCGGTCGGAATTCTCGACACCAACACGCTCGAAAGGAGACTTATGAGACTCGCCGAAAATCAACCTCCAATCCGCGGCCTGCGCCGCTTGGCCGCCCTTGCGGCTTGCGTCATGCTGGGCGCGGCAACCTGCGCTTCCGCGCTGGCCCTGCACATGCAAATGAACAGCACCGACGCATCGAACCACCAGCCCACCATGCACCCGTCTCTCATTCATGTTTCGCCGAAGGTGATGGAGAAGCAGCTCATCACCAAGGTGGCGCCCCTGTATCCGGTGGAAGCGAAGAAAGCCGGCGTTCAGGGAAAAGTGGTGCTCAGCGCCGTTATAGGCAAAGACGGAAGCGTAAGGATGTTGAAAGTCGATTCCGGACCCAAGGAGCTTCAACGGTCTTCGCTCGATGCGGTGAGGCGGTGGAAGTACAAGCCATACCTGCTCAACGGCGAGCCGATTGACGTGGCCACCACGGTCAACATCATTTACACGCTTGAAAAGATCAAAAAGTAATTTGCGATTGGCATCGTGGGGATCGTCGGTTTCAAGCTTCGCGCTCCAGCGGTCCCACCCCGACTTCGGCCACGGAGCGGCCGCTCCTGGTACGCGAGGTGGTGACCAGGGCGACGGCGCAAATGACGGCCACCATGCCTACGTACTCGGTGGGCTGCAAATGCTCGTGCAGCACCACGGCGCCCAGAATCACGGCGACCACCGGGTTGACGTAGGCGTAGGTTGCCGCTTTGGCGACGGGCACGTGATGAATGAGCCAGATATAGCAGGAAAACCCCAGCAGGGAGCCGAAGAGCACGAGGTATCCGATGGCGCTTTCGCTATCCTTGTTCCAAATGGCCAGCGGCCATCGCCCGGTGGCGGTGGCAATGGTCACGTTGCAAAGCCCGGCGGCCATCATTTCCCATCCGGCGGCAACGAGCGGATCAACCTGCAAGGCCAGGCGCCGGAAGCGTACAGACCCGACTGCCCAACTGAGGGCGCCGAGAAGCACGACCATGGCGGCAATGATCTGCAGGGGACGGCTATGCGCATCTACGGCGGCATGAAAACTAGGCCAAAGCAAAGCGGCCAGGGCCAGAAAACCGAGCGCCACGCCTGCAATTCCGCGCGCACGCAGGCGCTCGCCGCGGGGCAGAAGCGACTCGATGACGGCGACGTAAAGCGGGACCACAGCGACCAGGAGCGCGGCTAATCCGCTGGCCAGATATTTTTCGCTCCACACCAGGCCAATGTTTCCGCCGAAGAGCATGAGAATGCCGAGCACGGCCAAGTGCCCCATTACGCGGCGGCTGTAGAAGATCCGCTTGCCGCGGAGGGCGCAGAAGGTGAGCATGATCAGCGCGCCGATGAGCATCCGCGTGCCGGCTAGGATGGTGGGCGGCAGCAGATGCACGCCGATGCTCACAGCCGTATATGTGGCGCCCCAGCATATGTATACGCTGGTAAATGCGAACAAAATGGCCAGCCGACCCGGAGGCGCGTGAAGTTTTCGAGGTATGCCCACAGCTAATGGTACCGTTTGGCTGCCGCCGGTTCCGGGGCGGTGGTTGGTTCTGCGGCGAAGGGGTCTCGATCGCTTTCGCGGCCTGCCGGGGGGCGGGGAGCCGGCGATGAAAATCGTACCTACCCCTGGAGGGTGGGTAAAAGTACAAGTGTATGAAAACAAAAGGCTCGCGGAGATGCCTGTTTTTTAAGTGTATGAAAATAAAAGGGTTATTTTTTAAATGTATGAAAATAAATGACTTATTCGAGAGCTTTGCTGCAACTGTATGAAAACAGGAAGTTTGCTTTTCGGCGCCCTGTATAGGAATGGGGGGTATGTCGGCTCGGGTGGAGAGACGCGCCAGGGTGCGCCGGTTTTCTTCTGAGTGCATAGATCAAGCGTAGCGAAAGGCAAGAATTAATCGGCAATGAGGCGGCGGAAAATTGCCTTGTGTTTTCAGCTACTTGGAGGATTCTTTGCGCGCAAGGGGTTGACATGGCATGGGGTATGGACCGGGTGCATAGCTGACCTTTTGAACCCCGCGGAGATAATCTGACTCTGCCGAACGAGGCGTGGCGACAGGCAGAACGTCGTCATGGCTCGTTAAGCTCCTGCGGTATTCTTGGCAGGTGCCCAACAGCCTTTCCGTGGTGCTGATCACGCTGAATGAGGCGGCCAACCTGCCGCGAACGCTGGCGAGCGTGCGCTGGGCGCAAGAGATCATCGTCGTCGATTCAGGCTCGACGGACGCTACGCTCGCGATAGCCAGAGATTGCGGCGCCCGGGTCTTCGAAGAGCCGTGGCGCGGCTTCGGGGCACAGAAAAACTCGGCGATCTCTCACGCTACCGGCGACTGGATCCTGTCGCTCGATGCCGACGAAGAGGTCAGCTCGGGACTTGGCGCGGAAATTCAGGCGCTGCTTGCCGGCAGTCCGACTTTCGAGGCCTACTGGATTCCGCGACTGAATCATTTCCTTGGCCGTGCACTGCGGCACGGAGGCTACTGGCCCGATCCCAAGCTGCGCCTCTTTCGTCGCGGCGGGGCGCGGTTTCAGGAGCGTTCGGTACACGAGACCCTGGAAACGTCGAGGCCCGTGGGAAGCTTGCGCAATGCGCTCATCCACCATTGCTATCCGACGCTGGAGGATTACATCGAGCACATGAACCGCTATAGCAGTGCGGGAGCGGCGATGCTGGTCTCGGCCGGGGGCGCGCCGCGTTCGCTGCCGGCCCTGGTTTGGAATGCGGTTTTCAATCCCGGCGCCACCTTTCTCTACAATTACGTTTTCCGGCTGGGCTTTCTCGACGGGCGCGAGGGGCTGCTGCAGCACCTTAACCACTCCGCATATATTCACTGGAAATACGCGAAGGCGTGGCGCGCCGCAAAAAGTGGGCAATGAAGCCGGCGGGCAGGGCTCTGGGGGAGCCCGGTCCTGATTGCTGCCCGGGTGCGATGATCCGGGCACTAGAGCGTTTTCGGTTGTGTTGTTTTACCGTCGATGCGGGCGTTCGAGGTTTCCCACCCTTGGTGCAAAAGACGCACCAAGGATGGGGCACCCTGGGTTGTGTTAGCGCCTAATTAGCGCCTAAATCGACAATGCTCTAACGCGCTGCCAAGAGACCGGCTGTGGCTCCGGCTGCGGCCGCGGCTCCGGCCGCCCCGAAGATCAATAGCTTGGATAAGTGGCGGTGGATGGAGCCTTCGCCTACAAACGTTTCATCTTTCGCAACCTGGGCCACGTCGGCATACTCATAACTTCGCGCCGCGTTGTTGTTGGCGTCAGTGAAGGTGAACGAGGTGGACTCAAGCCGGCCAACGGTACCCACGTTCTCGGAGTGGTCCAGAAAGACGAGTCGCAGGTAGGTTCCCGGCTCATATTTTGCCAGCTTCTTTTGCACTTTGTGGACGCGTTTGAGCTGGTGCTTTGCGCTCTCGGCCCGGCAGAGCGGAATTTGGCTCAAAGGCATGGCGCCGAGCGTCGCACACAGTAAGGAAATACGGACGAAGGAGCGAACGTGCAACCGCATTTTCATGGTGAGCCCTCCCGGATGTCGATGCACGATCAGGGGAAGTCCATTCAAGCCGAACATTGGTGCGGGGTAAACTCCCGCCTCTTGCGCTGCACTTTCGGAGGGTAGAAACGATCCCGATAGATTTTCGCGTCTCAAGTCCCTGCCCGCTAACTATGGCACTTTTCGTGAACCGGCGCATCAGGATTTTTTCTGTGTCTTGACATCGATTTTTGACGATACCTACAATAGACACTGGGGAGAGAGCCTGCAACCTTTTCTAACTGCTTCTGGATAAAGCGCTTATAGGCTTGTAGGCCATTTTCACCATTCCACCCGCGGTGCGCAGCAGGTGGGGAGTAAGAAGGATGCCAGAAATTCGCATCAGTCCTCGAGAGCGGCTGGTGTTGAACGCCATCATCGAAATCTACATCGCGACCGGAGAAGCGGTGGCCTCGCAGGCGGTTGCGCGTTTCTTTGCCAGCCGTGAGGGGCTCAGCTCGGCGACGCTGCGCAACGTGATGGCGCAGCTCGGCGACGGGGGCTTTCTGGAGCAAACTCATAGTTCCGCGGGCCGGGTTCCGACGGCCACGGCCTTCCGCTTTTACGTGGAGCAGATCATGCAATCGGCCCGTGTGGCGACGGGAGGTGCGGGGGAGGGTCTTTCCGCGTTAGGCCAGGCGCCGGTTTTGAGCAAGGAGCGGCGCGGCCAGATCGAAGAGAGCTTTTCCGGCGTATCCGGCCCCAACGATTACCTGGAGCGCACCTCGCATGTACTGGCCCTGCTGTCGCGGGGGCTGGGCGTGGCCCTGGCGAGCTCGACTGCGGAGCAGGTTCTGGAGCACATTCACTTTTCGCGGCTGGCCACGGGGCGAGTTCTGGCGGTGCTGGTCACGCAGTCCGGAGCCGTGCAGGACCGAATCCTGGTGATCGATCGCGAGCTGTCGCACGTGGAACTTGAATCCGCGGCTCGATATCTGAACGAGAATTTCCGGGGATGGCCGATCGAGCGCATTCGTGCCGAGATCGCCCGCCGTATGGAGGCAGAACGCGAGGCTTACCGGCAGTTGCTGGCCTCCGTCGAGGAGTTGTGCCGGAAAGGCGCGCTCGCCGATGACGAAACCACGCCGGCAATCTTTGTGGATGGGATCGCCAACCTGATCAACTCGGAAGTCGACCGCGAACATCTGCGCCAGATGCTGCTGGCGCTGGAAGCCAAGGAGCGGCTGATAGACCTGCTCAATGCCTACGTGGATGGCCGGCAGCAGGAAGTGCGAGTGGTGGTGGGCCTTGATGCGGCCTCGCCGGCGATGCAGGACCTGGTGCTGATCGGGGCTCCGGCCGCCAATCTGGGAACGGTTGCGGTAATTGCTCCCACGCGCATGCAGTATCAGGAAATGATCCAGTCTGTGCGTTTTATCGCCGGGCTTTCGCAACGCCTTCTTGAAGCCGGTCCCGATTAGGCATCCGCCTGCGACCGATTTGCAGCCCCACCTTTGCGCACGCGACGCCGAAAGCGAGGTGCAAATACAATAGAGGTGTAGGAATTATCCTTTTGGAGTTTTTGCCCCGTGAGTCACCACAAAACGCATAAGCCGACATCCAAACACGACGCGGACCTGACGGTTGTAGACGCCCCCGACTTCACTGCCGGCGATCCGGGCGCCGCGAATGGCAAAGGGGCGGCCACTGAAGCCGCCATTAATCCGGCCACCGAGTTGTCCTCGCCGGCGGCCGAAGAAGCCGCCCCTCAACCCGCTGAAATGGTCTCCAGCGCGGAGTTCGAGAAGGTGAAGGCGGAGCGCGACCAGTTGGTCGACCGTCTTGCCCGGCTGCAGGCGGAGTTTGAAAACGCGCGCAAACGCACCGAACGCGAGCGAGCCGAATTCCGCGATTACGCTACGGGTAACGTGGTGGAGCATTTTCTGCCCGTGCTGGATCATTTTGAACTGGCGCTCAAGGCCACCGGTTCGGTGGAGCAGTTGCGATCGGGCGTGGAGCTGATCGTGAAGCAGATGGCCGAGGTGCTTCGCCAGTTGCAGGTCACACCGGTGCCGGCAACGGGCGAGCCTTTCGATCCGCGCGTACACGAAGCTCTGGGCACGGTTGACCGCGACGATATTCCCGATCATTACGTGGCCGAGGAGGTTCGCCCCGGCTATCGGCTGCGCGATCGTCTGCTGCGCCCGTCCCTGGTCCGGGTAGCCAACAACCCGAATCAAAAGAGCGAGTGAAAAAGGCAGATCCTGGTTTCCGGCTTTTGAGGTTCGCGAGGCGCAGGAGATCGAACTCGAATGAAGTTCAATCGGCGGGTGAAATCTGAAGCGCTGGAAGACCGGCGCAGCGAGCCGGAAGCCACCGAATGGAACTTGCAGGTCAGCAGCGAGGAGTTAGGAAGTAATTGAGCAAAGCCGACTATTACGAAGTGCTGGGAGTTTCACGCGACGCCACCGAACAGGAGCTTAAAAGCGCCTACCGGAAGCAGGCGCTCAAGTACCATCCCGACCGCAACCCGGGCGATCACACCGCCGAAGAGAAATTCAAGGAGGCGAGCGAGGCTTACCAGGTGCTGAGTGATGCCGACAAGCGCGCCGCATACGACCGATTCGGCCATGCCGGGGTCAACGGCGGCCAGGGTTTCGCAGGAAGCCCGTTCGGCGGGGGTGTGGGCGTAGACCTGGGCGACATTTTCGGCGACTTGTTTGGCGAGATGTTCAACATGGGGGGTAGTGCTTCGCAGCGCACCTCGCGCAAGCAGCGGGGCGACGACCTGCGTTACGACCTGACCATCGACTTTGAAGACGCCGTTTTCGGTACCGAGACGGAGATCAAGTTGCGCCGTCTCGATACCTGCGCCACCTGTAAGGGCAGCGGCAGTTCGTCGGGGCGCGGTCCCACCGTCTGCGGCCAGTGCAGCGGGCGCGGACAAATCCGCTTCCAGCAGGGCTTCTTTTCTGTCGCCCGCACCTGCACGGCCTGCCGCGGGACGGGTACGGTGATCACCGACCCCTGCGCCACCTGCCGCGGCGAAGGCCGGGCATCAATCGAATTCAAGCTTACCGTCAAAGTACCTCCGGGAGTGGAGGAAGGCACGCGCATCCGCTATGGCGGCGAGGGCGATGCCGGCCGGGTGGGCGGCCCGAGAGGGGACCTTTACATCGTCCTATCTATCCGGCAGCACGACTTCTTCGAGCGCCAGGGGCACGATCTGCACTGCGTAATTCCTATCAGCTTCCCGCAGGCGACTTTGGGAGCGGAAATCGATATTCCCGCATTGGACGGCCCGGTAAGCCTGAAGATTCCTGAGGGCACGCAGAGCGGCAGGGAACTGCGCATCCGCGGCCGCGGCGTGCGCTATCTGAACGAAAAGGGGCAGGGCGATCTGGTGGTGAAGGTGGTGGTGCAGATTCCCCGCAAATTGTCGCGTGCGCAGCGGGAGCTGATCGCCAAGCTGGCAGAGACGATGATCGTGGATAATAAGCCCGCGTCGCCGGGGTTGCTGGAAAAGATGAAAGATCTGTTCAGTTAGGGCCGACCGGAACGATCAGAAATCGCTTCTTGCGATAGAGAGGTCCGGTTCTTATAGCCGAGAGCCCGACGCCGGCGAGCGAGCTTCACTCTCCCGAGGCTGGAGAGCGAGCTGAAGCACTCCCAATGGCGAGAGTTCAAGTCGAATCTCAGGGCCCGGTAGCAGCGGCGACGGCAAACAAAATGACGGATGCCGCCGCCTTCCACGACAGCATCCGTCGGCACCCGTAGCGGAAAGCTCAGGTTCGGGTTTCCGCGATGAGCGCTACCGTTCGCTCCATCTGATGCCGCGGGGATTCATATCCGCGGGCGCCAGGACATCTTCAAGCCACTTTGCGAGGCCGGTGAAATCTTCGACCACCGACGATTCCGGAGCATAGTCCATGATGGTCATGCCTTCGGCCAGCGCTTCACTGATGGCGGGCGTGCGTTGCAGGGTGAAGGGCAGCAGGCGATCCCCCAGGTGCTCCCGCAGCATCATGCGCACGTCGGAGTGCAGGGGAAGGGAAGGATCGTACTGATTCAGCAGGTAGTAGACATCGGTGTGTCCGCCCGGCGCGGCGGCGCTGCGCTGGAAGAACGAGTCGATGGAATTGGCCGTCAGCACCGAGTTGACGTCAGGAATCAGCGGCACCAGGACCAGCGGAGACATCCGCGACAGCCCGCGGGCGGTTGCCGTGGAGCGGGTCTCGACATCGACGATTACGCGGCTGACGCCCCGTGCCCATCCCTCGATATCGGAAGCGAGCGTAACCGGGATGCCGTTCTCGGTCTGCAGCGTGTCGGAATCGACGGTAGCCAGGCGAATGGGAGCGTCGGTGCTTGAAGCCGGCGGCCTGAAGTTTCTCAGCACGCCCGGACGGCAGTCGCAGGCGCCGAAGAAATAAGGCAGGGAGCCGAAGGGCGTTGGCTCGACCAGCAGCACGCGCTCGCCACGCGCGGAAAGCGCTCTGCCCAGCGTAGCCACCAGGCTGGTTTTACCCACGCCTCCGGCCAGCGAGAAGACTTCCAGCACCGGGACGTTTTTGGCCGGCGCAATGCCGGGCGTTTCTTGTTGCGCGGTGGCGCCACCGAGCACACCTTTGAGCACGAACCAGCGTGAGGAATCCACGTCGTGCCCTGGCTGCGTTTCTCCGTTGTAGGCTGACGTTGTGGGTTCAGCCGCATCTGCAAAAGTTGTTGTCTGCCACATTTCTCCCCCTAGATTCGTGTCGGGTGTCCAAGAACTTGCCTGCGTGGAACTATCGGGCTCTGCTGTTGCTGGCTGGGGCTCGGAAGCAACAGCCATATCTTCAATCGGGTTCCATGAAGGCGCCGTCTGCGCAAAATTGTCTTCGGGAATTGCCTCGTTCTGCGACTCGGCAACGACCGGCTCCGCGGGAGGCGGTGTTACCAGGACCCGGCGATCTTCAAAGCCCGTACGAAGCCATGAAGAGCGAGCCGGATACAAATCGTTTTCGCGCATCACCGTATATTGCTTCTCGGGTGCGGAGAAAATCTCCGTCCGCGAGGGCTTCACCCAGGATGCGCGATCGTCACTGCGGTCCGTCTGCGTCTGCGGAGAGAGGTCTGCGCGCGGACTATCTTTTTGCGGAGGATCGGTGGCCGGATTTGCCGGCGCCGGGAGATCCTCCACTAACGGGTCCGGCTTTGGAGGCATGGCCAGAACATCCTGAAGCCGCTGCCAAACGGCCTGTTTTGAGCCGTCGTAACGGCTCTGCCCGGATTGGCCCCCCGCGCCGTTGTTCTTGAGGCCTTCCGAACGCTGTGCCTCCGACCGCCACGATAAACGATCCCGTTCTACCACGATCGACTGTTCCACTCCCTGCCGTGTCCTTTCTCGCGCTGGTTCACGCGATGCACTGACCCCTGGCGCCCTCAGATCTGCTCAGGAACGAGGCTTGCTGCATCTCCCGGCTCGTCGAGCTGCCGAAACAGGCTTAACTGCCTTTTAGGATGTGCCCCCGTCCTTCGCACCTGCGTTACTTCAAAGCGACTGTGCCAATCTCTCTCAGCAAAGCGTGAACGCTGATCTTTCACGAAGGCCCTTTCCCATGAAGTTAATGACGTTCGTACCGCACTTCAATACAACTCGGACAACTTTCGAGTACCACTTTGTGCACATGACTTGCGGTCATTCCTTGGTCACGTATTTACGGCGTGATGCCGCCTCCATGCAGGGTTCCAGATCGAGGCAGGTCTGCCGCTGCAAACGCGTTGGACAGTGCCGGGCAAATTCGAGATTGATGGCATGAACAATTCTTCGTGATCGGGAACACGATCACCCTTTCCGGTGTCTAAGAAGAGAGGGTGCGCAGAATGCAAGTTGCGCGGTAAGTGCTCTGGCATGTGCGCTCTCCATGGCAGCAGCGTTTTCCTGGGCCAGGCTTGTGGGGGGCCCCGGGGAATAGCCGCATTCAGCATTTCGGGCATCGGGCGCGGGTCATTGCGGGCGGGTAGGAGTTTTTCAAGGTGCGAGAAGAGCCCGGATTGCGATAAGGTGGGAGCACATACTGTGTAGGTGGAACTCACCATGGGCAATGTTGCCAGCGTACTGTCGGTCCACACGGAAGAGTCGGCTCTGATTGAGGAACTCCGGGCCGGCTCGGAGGAAGCGTTTGCGTGGCTGATCGCACGCTATCATTCGCCGGTTTACTCTCTTTTGGCGCGTACCGTCCAGGATCGCGCCGATGCCGCAGATCTGACCCAGGAAGTCTTCGTGAAGGTGTTTCGCAAGATCGGGAGCTTTCACGGGGAGTCGTCATTACGAACGTGGATTTACCGGATCGCGCTGCGTGAGGCATCGAACCAGCGTCGCTGGTGGGTGCGGCACAAGCAGCAGGAGATCCCGATCGAGCAGGAGCTGACCGAACCGGGGGCCCACGCGCCGGTGTATCTGAAAGAAATGCTGGTGGATCAGGCGGAATCGCCATTTGATGCCGCCGAGCGGGCAGAAAAGCGCGAGCGCGTGGAACGGGCGCTGCAGGCGGTCCCGGAACCATTTCGTACCACGCTGGTCCTGCGCGACGTCGAGGGCTTCGTCTACGAAGAGGTAGCGGAGATGCAGGGGGTCAACATTGGGACGGTTAAATCTCGGCTGGTGCGCGGGCGGGCCATGCTCAGGAATCTGCTCCATGCGCCTGATCGCAACAGCAGCGAACTGAGGTCGCCGGGATTGGATCTGCCCCTGGGAGAGGAGGCGCGATGATCGTCTGCAGTGCGGTACAGGAGAGGTTTACCGACTATCTGGACGGCCGGCTGAACGGGCTCGAAATGCAGGATATTTCCGCGCATCTGGAGGGCTGCCAGGCATGCACGCGGGAATGGAACGAAGTGCGTGGAACGCAGGGTATGTTGGCTGCACTGGGCCCGGCGGCGGAGCCGGAAGATTTGCTGCTGCGGATTCGCGTGGCCGTGAGCCAGGAACGTGCGCGCGCCCGCTGCAGCGTGCAGGAGACCTGGAGCCTGCTGTGGCGGAACACTGTGGGTCCATTCCTGCTGCAAGCTTCAGCGGGTTTTGCCAGCGCGGTGCTGCTGCTGGGAACTGTAACTCTGCTGGTAACCATGTTCACTCAGCCGCAGCCGGTGCAGGCCAGCGCCGACGAACCCCTGGGTGTGGCCTCGGCGCCCCGGTTGATGTATCTCTCCACTGGAGTGGACGACGATATTGACAACTCGACCAACCCCATCGTGGTCGAGGTTTACATCAACGACGAAGGTCAGGTCTACGACTACCGCATCATCTCCGGCCCTGCCGATGCATCGACGCGAGCCCAGGTACAGAATTTGCTCCTCCTCAGCCGTTTCCAGCCCGCCCGCTATTTCGGCCAGCCGGTGCGGGGACTGGCGGTGCTGTCGTTCTCGGGAATTTCGGTGCGGGGCTAGGGACTACGAGGCTGGGGGCTGCGGGGCTAAGGGACTAAAGGCACTACAGGGGCTCGGAGGCGGTCGATTCGGCCGCCTTTGGTTTTTATTTTTTTGTTGTCAGCGCGCAATTTCATACAAAGGGTATCTCCGTAACGGAGAGAGGCGCGATGCGCGCGGGTTGCGCATTGGTTTTGCCCTTCTCCCGTTTGACCCCGCCGCTACGTCTAACTAGACTTGCTAGCAGGGTTCCACCATGAAGCTGCGCACAAACCGATTAGCCGCGGCGATGACGGCGGTTACATTTTGTTTGATCACCGGGCTGGGAGCGGCCAGGGCCCATGCCCAGTCCTCTGCTAACCAGACGCCGGCGGACCAGAGTTCATCGTCCTCGTATTCGTCATCCTCTTCTTCGTCTTCCGAGTCCGAGGGGCCCCCGGAATTCCGGCAGGTGCAGACTCCGTCGCTGATCAATCCAGCGGGACCGACCATTTCGCTGATCAGTTCCGAGCCGGTGTTTTATATGGCCGCGGCTCTGAATGCCTGCGGCTACGATGAAGGCCTGAACGAGAGCGATCCCATTCGCAAGTGGGTACGCGAGCAGATGGACGAGGCGCTGGCAAAGAACAATAGCGCCCGCGACGCGCGCGACAAGATGTGCCTGTTTATCGCCCAGCACAACCTGACGGGTACGGACGAAGACCGGGCGCAATACATTTCGCTGGCGCTTTATCTTTCTCAGCCTCCCAACCTGGAAATCACCGCCGATCCCAACGAGTTGCCGCCCGATGCTACGCAGGTCACGGGGATCGTGCCGCTGGTGAAGGCTTTTGGCCAGTCGGTGGACCTGAACGGCATCTGGCTGGCGGCGCGGCAGAACTACGATCATGAAATCGATGCGCTTCACGATCCCGTATCGGACATGATCGTGAAGACGGATTCCTACCTGAAGATGCCCGCCGAGGCCTACACAGGACGGCGGTTCATCGTGGTGCTCGAGCCATTGCTCTCGCCGCACATGGTCAATGCGCGCATTTACGGGCTGGATTACGTGGTGGTGATCTCGCCGGTCAACGGCACAATTCCCGCCAGCATCATGAGCAATGTGCGGCATGCGTATCTGCATTACGTGATTGACCCACTGCTGCTGACCCGCTACAACGGCCTGGATCAATTGCAGCCGGTGCTCAAGGCGATTCAGGATGCGCCGCTGGATTTTCGCTTTCGATCGAACCCCACCATGCTGACCATCGAGTGCCTGATCAAGGCGATCGAGGCGCGCACCATGGACACGGGAATCCCGGTGTATACCATTCCGGCGGATGTGGATCGGTCTCAACTTCCGCGTTACGAGCGCCAGTTGGAGCTGTACCACCAGAAAGTGGCGGATGCGCGCATAGCCCAGGTGCAGCACGACATGGCCCAGGGCTTTGTGTTGACGCAGTATTTCTACGGCCAACTGCTGACGTTTGAGAAGGGACCGCAGAGCATCGGCAGCGCCATTGGAGAGATGGTCTATGGCATGGACGTCAATCAGCAGGTGAGCCGGGCGCGACAAACTGTATTCGACAAGGTGGCGGATCAGGATATTCTGCAGCGGCCGGTTCCGGTTCAGCTCACCGGGCTGGATCTGGCCGAGGAGAAGCTTTCGGCGGGCGACACGGCCGCGGCGACGGCACTGGCGGAAAAGGCCGTTGCTGCCAATAACGGAACGCCCGCCGCGGTGGCTGCCGCAGGACGTGCGGATTTCATCCTGGCCCGCGCCGCGCTGATGACCGGGCATCCGCAGCAGGCGTTTGACGATTTTCACAAGACTGTGGCCATGAGCAAAGACCCGCGGATTCTGGCATGGTCGCACATCTATCTTGGCCGCATGCTCGACCTGGAGTGCCAGCGCGATGATGCGGTGGCGCAGTACAAAGACGCCATGGCCGACCGGGACGGGGCGCTGGACACGCGAGTGGCCGCCGAACAAGGGGAGAAGGCGGCCTACGCGGTGAATGGGCACAGTTGCGAGGCCGACGCCGACTCCGGCGCGCCGCAGGAACCTGCTTCGGGCAGTTCGCCATCTGCTGCGGCAGCGCGGAACGCGCCGGCCAAGCCGCAATGAGCGGGCGTGCCGCGGGGCTAGCCTGAAGCGTCTAAACAGGAAAGAGTGGCAAAGTTGTTGCGGTCTCAAGCAGCGCGAAGGGCGAATTTCGGAGCGCCGCGGGCGCCGCAACACAATGAGGCGCAGGTGAAAGCCGAGCCGACTGAACTGGAGCACGCACTCGGGTATAGCTTTGGCAACCCTCAGGTGTTGGTGCGCGCGCTTACCCATCGCTCCCTGGCTCGTGAGAGTGTGCAGCCAAAGGACGGCGCGACAGGAGACAACGAGCGCCTCGAGTTTCTGGGCGACGCGGTATTGGGCCTGGTTGTTGCCGAGGCTTTGTTTGCGGCGCATCCGGAGTGGAGCGAAGGCGAACTGACCCGTGTGCGCGCGCAACTGGTGAGCCGCGAGCACATGGCCGTGGTCGCCGGCGCAGTAGGGTTAGGCAGCCATTTGCGGCTGAGCCGAGGCGAAGACCGCGGCGGCCTTCGCCACAAGGCGACTGTGCTTTCCAACGCCATTGAAGCGGTAATTGGAGCCATGTTTCTCGACGGCGGTCTCGATCCGGTGCGCGCCTTTGTGGGCCGCCGGGTGATGGGCGAGATAGCAGAGGTGCTGGCCGAAGAGGTGCGTACCGGTGCCGCTTTGGGGAATTACAAATCCGCGCTTCAGGAGCATTTGCAGGCTGCGCGGGTCGGTGTTCCCGTTTATCGTGTGCGCCGCGAAAGCGGTCCGGACCATCGCAAGCGCTTTTTGGTCGAAGTCCGTCTCAAGAATGCCGGAGAACCGGGCACCGCCCTGGCTCGTGGAACCGGCAGCACCAAGAAGCGCGCCGAGCAGGATGCCGCACGCCGCGCCCTGGAAAAGCTGATCGCTGCGAGCTCCGCAAGCGGGGATGCGGAAGAGCAGGCGGCGACATGAGCACCTCCGGCGTTCTTTCCGAGATGGTGGAGCGCAAGTGGCCGGGCCTGCTCGAACAATTGCCGACCATTGCCGAAGCGATGGCGTCGCTGTTGCGGACCATCATTGTGGCGCTATTTGTCCTCACCTTCATCATGGACCCGTGCATGATTCCCTCGGGGAGCATGGAAGGCACTCTTCTGGTCGGCGATTTTCTGCTTTCCAACCGTCAGGTATTCGCCCCGGAAGGCCCGGTGGGGCGCTGGATCATGCCTTACCGCAACGTTGGCCGCGGCGACATCGTGGTTTTCTATTATTCCGACCCGTCGTTGCTGGTCAAGCGCGTGGTGGCAGTTCCGGGTGACCGGCTGCGCATCGTTGACGGGCGCGTCTATATCAACGGGGTCGCGCTGAAAGAGCCTTACGCGCGCTACGGTCCACCTTCGCCCCGCGCGGACGACCCTTTTCCGCCCAGCAGCTACGATGATCCCGAAGTCGATCCACAATGGTGGCGGCAGATGGAAAGTTTGACCCATAATGGCGAACTGGAGATCCCGCCCGGGGAGTATTTCGTTCTTGGCGACAATCGCGATCACAGCGAGGACTCGCGCTTCTGGGGTTTTGTTGCGCGGGACTCCATCTTTGCCAAGCCGCTTGTCATCTATTTCTCTCTGAAGCGGCCGGCGCAGGGAAATGTGCAGACGAGGCGCAATGATAGACTCGGAAAAGAGGAAGATTTTCTGGCCAGGCTCACCGGATTTGCGCGTTGGAATCGCATATTTCGCGTGGTGCATTAAGCCGGTTGAACTGGGAAACACTTGCACGGATCAGGGCGGAATGCGCGTTGCATGGGCCGGGCGATCGCTCTCAGATGCGACATTTTTACAGCGGGCCGCTTAACTGTTCATAGTTTGCTGTTCAATTGTCCCGGATTTTCGCGGTTTAGCTGAGCATGAGCGAGAGGATGACTACAAAAACGGCGCGCGCAGTAAAAACATCGACCCCCGCCCCTTCAGGCTCTGCTCAGGAAAGAGTGGACGAAACGCCATGGGAGGCGCTCGCCAGCATCTGCACAGTGCTTGCGGTGCTGATCTTCATCCAGACTTTTATAGCCCAGAATTTCGTGATTCCATCGGGCTCGATGGAGCCGACGCTGAAGGTCGGCGACCATCTGGTGGTGGACCGGGTTACGCTGGCGCCGCCGGCCCAATGGATCAAGCCTCTGGTCTACTACCGCGAGCCACACCGGGGCGACGTGGTTGTTTTCATCAAGCCGGTTCCGGATCAGGTGAACGGCAAGCTGCATTACCTCTACCTGGTGAAGCGTTTGATCGGCGTACCCGGCGACCACATTCATCTGCAGGATGGGACCGTTTACATTAACGGCGTGGCGCAGCCCATGGGACACGCGCAGGGGACCACGCCCGAGAACTTTGTTGAGTATCTCGATGATTTTCCCGCGGTTCCCGCGGCCTCGCAGCCGGATGCAACCGAAGAATGGGCGGTGGCCGAACCAAATTACATTAAAGATGGAAATCTTGTAGTGCCGCCGGGCGAGTATTTTATGATGGGAGACAACCGGCATAACAGCCTCGATTCCCGCTACTGGGGTTTTGTTCCCCGAGCCAATATCGTGGGCCGGCCGCTGTTTAATTATTGGTCGTTTAAAACGCCCGAAGACGAATATGACCAGACGGGCGTGGGAACACGGATTGCCTGGATGGGGCATATTGTGCTGCACTTCTTTACCGATACGCGTTGGGAGCGAACCTTCCACGTGATTCATTGATCAGGTTCTCTGCGTGGTGTTGAGCGGTCATCTTCAGGTAGTCGCGGCGCAAATTCTGAGGCTGAACTTCAGAGCCTGCGCTGGAGGATAGCTCATGCCGCTTGGGAAAAGGTTCTTCGAATTTGTCTTTGCCTGCAGACACCGGCATCTCGGCCGGCTCATGACGGTTCAGCGTCAAACGTATCGCGTTTGTCTTGATTGTGGAGCCCATCTGCCTTACTCGTGGCAGGCGATGGCCCCGATCGAAGAGCGCGAGCCGCTTTTCCGTACTATGGCGTTGCGATTCCTGCACTTCGCCAGACAGAAAATTCTGCACGCTCTCCGCTAAGACCGCCTGGGTGACGGGCGGAGTCTCTCTCTCGCGACCGCGGCGCGCAGCACCTGCGCTGGAGTCCTACGGCGGAAGGAAAGGGCTTCAAGTTATTTCATTGTCGTTATGGTAGCCCTCCCAGGTCTCAAAATCGAGACCTGGGTCAACCAGGCGAGTACAGTGACTTACTGACGCGCGGCGAGCGGTCAGGCTCACTGCGCGTAGCCGGCCAGCTTCAGCACGTAAGCATAATTTCCCGGCAGATGCTGCGGCAGAGCCACCTGAAGATTGCCGTCTACCGATTTCGTGTTCAGCGCCTCGGCATCGCCCAGCATGGTCACCTGCATACCGGGCCGCGCGGCGACACCTTCGATGGTCGCGGTCTGCGCCTTTGGCGTTCCCAGAATTGTTGCGTAGAGATCGCTGCCTTTGCGGGTGAAGCGCAGATTGTCGCCCTCGGCGGTTTTGCCTACGGCGCGCTCCCAGGGCACGGTGTCGTAGATTGCCTCGCCGTTCTGTTTGAGCCAGGCTCCCAGCGCTTTCAAACGCTCCATCTGCACTGGAGCGATAGTTCCGTCGTCTTCCGGACCGACGTCGAGCAAGAGGTTGCCGTTCTTACTGACAATGTCGACGAGCAGCGCGATCAGGTCTGCGGGCGCGATGGTCTGCGCTTCACCCTCGGCGCGGTTATAGCCAAATGACTGCCCCAGACCGCGGCATTCTTCCCATTTCTTCGGGCTGATCTTGTCCAGCTTCTGATACTCCGGCGAAATGAAATCCGCATGCTTGATTCCGAAGCGGTCGTCGACAACTCCATCGGGCACGGCGTTGTAGTAATCCGCCTCGACCTGCATGGGCCGGCCGGTCTTCGGCCAGTCGATGTCGTCCCAGAGAACCGCGGGGTGATAGAGATTGATGAGCTCATGAATCTGCGCGAAGGCGTAGTCGCCGTAGGCCTGTGTTTCCGGCTTTGCGGTCTCATAGTCCTGGGCAGTTTCGATGGGACCGGAATTGAAGGTCCAGTCATACCCTCCGGAGTAATAGAGCCCCATCTTCAAGCCCTCTTTGCGCACGGCGGCGGTCAGCTCGCCCACAATGTCGCGTTCCGCGTGCCGCTCGTTCTGCGGAATGGATGGATTGGGATTGACGGTGGTGCTTGGCCACAGGGTGAAGCCGTCATGGTGTTTCGTGGTCAGCACCACATAACGCGCGCCGGCGTCGCGAAAGATCTTAGCCCACTGGTCAGGATTCCATTTCTTCGATTCGCGGTTGAAGATGGGAGCAAAGTCGTAGTAACTGAAATTGGCACCGTAGTGCTGGCGCTGATAATACCAGGTCGGCGAGCCGGGAATGCGCATGACATTCAGATACCACTCGGCGTAGGGATTGTTCTTGATGTAATCCGCGCTCGTGAAATCATGGTTGGGATGCGAGAGCGGCGCCCATCCCGGCACCGAGTACAATCCCCAGTGAACAAAGATCCCCAGTTTTGCATTTGCATACCATTGCGGCAGCGGATGAGTATCCAGCGACGCGAGCGTCGGCTCGTATTTCACATGCTCCTGCGCGGTCGACATCCTGTTTGCCGCGATCAACAGTCCTGCCAATATCAAATAGAGTCCAACACGACGGATCATTGCCGATTCTCCTTTCAGCGCTTTGCGACGCAAGGGCGCTGGCCTCATGGCATAATAACCACCCGGCATGCTCCTGCCAACGTTTGATTGCTGATGCGCCCTGCGGCCTGAGGTTGAGTTAGCTGACCGTGGCTCTTTTTCGAATGAGACAGGCCGCCGGCTGGGGGTACAGATCTCGGGGCTGCGGAGACGTTATGATGCCAAGCCAAAAGAGGGCAATAAGGGCTGAAGGCGCGGCCGTCTCCCGATGACTTAGTCTCTGCGGGATTGCGAATCAGTGGAACGGGTCGCAGCTCTTGCCATCGCACATTGCGCCGGTGATGCCTTTGCCTTCGGTGATGGTGTAGATGCGATCGACGAAGGGCAGGCCGAGTTTTTCCACGTTGCCGCTGGGCCAGTGAATCTCCACCTGGTCGACTTTATTCGCGTTGCCCAAGCCAAAGTGGACGCGCATGTCATTGGACGATAGATAGCTCCCTCCGCTTAGAACATCGCCTCTTTGCCGCATGCCATTTGCAGTTAAGTAGACGGTGGCACCGACTGCGTCGCGGGGACTTTTGGGCCCGCCGATGAGCTTCAACTCGACCCAGTGATGATGGTCGGGACTTACGTTGCGAAGCAGGAGCGGTGTGCCGTCCATGCTGTTGATGACCACGTCGATTTTGCCGTTGTTGAACAGGTCGCCGAAGGCGGCGCCGCGGCCGACGGTGAGCCTGGCCAGCCCTGTTCCTTCGACGGCGGGCACCAGCGCGAATTTGCCGTTGCCCAGATTGTGAAAGAGCAGCGGGCGCTGAGCGTAGCTTTGTCCCCACTCCGGATGTTGTTCGACCTGAGGATAGACATTGCCGTTTATGATGAACAGGTCCTTCCATCCGTCATTATCGTAATCGAGAAACCCATCGCCGAATTTGACGAAGGGAATGGAAGGATCGGCGATCCCGGCCTGGTAACTGACGTCGGTGAAGGCCCCGGTGCCATCATTCTCGAAAAGGATGGGGTAATCGTCGGAGAAAGTTGTGCTCACCACCGAGAGGTGTCCATTGTTCTGATAGTCTCCGACGGCGAGTCCCATATTGGCGGCTTCGCGGCCATCGCCGTTGAGGGCGAATCCGTTCTGGTAGCTTTCGTCTTTGAAAGTGCCATTTCCCGTGTTGATGTAGAGATAATTGGGTGTGGAATCGTCGGCGACCAGCAGGTCCGGCTTGCCGTCGTTATTGACGTCGGCAAAGAGCGCATCGAGCCCATAATAGCCATTGGGATCGTCTACGCCCATTTTCTTGCTGACATCGGTAAAGGTGCCGTTGCCGTTGTTATGAAAGAGGTGATCGTGCGCGCCCACCAGTCCGCGCGGTCCGCACATGACCTGCACGCCGCGATACTGGCAGAAGTCGTAACCATGGGGCTTGGAAGCGGAGAGCAGAGCATCTTTCAAATCGAAATTAATATAGCCGGCCACAAACAGGTCGAGATTGCCGTCGCCGTCGTAGTCGCCGAAGGTGGCTCCGGTGTGGTCAACGACCATGCCCGCGGAATGTTCGTCGAGGGCTACGCCGGCCTTCTCGGCGACATCGGTAAAGGTGCCGTTGTGATTGTTGCGATAAAGGCGATTCGGGCCGACATTGGTCACGTAGAGATCGGGCCAGCCGTCGTTGTCAAAGTCGCCCACCACGCAACCGGTTCCCCATCGGTCGTTGGCCACGCCGGCGCTGGCGGTCACGTTGGTGAAGGTGCCGTCATGGTTGTTGTGGAAGAGTGCGGCATGGGGAGGAGACGTTTTTCCGGCGAGCGCGTCGAGCGTCGACCCATTCACGAGATAAATGTCGAGCCAGCCGTCGTGATCGTAATCGAGAAGGCAGACGCCGGAGCCTTTGGCCTCGATGATGACCCGTTTGTCAGGCGTGCCGGTTACGTTTCGCCAGCTCGAAAGCCCTGATTCTTTGGTCGCGTCCATGAAGACCACGGGACCTGTTTTGACGAAACCGCCGGCGGTGATGGGACGGTGCTGCTGGTCGAATACCGGCGTCTGCGGGCCGGCGTTGGTCATTTCTCCGCTTTGCTGGCCGGCAGCGGCGACCGGCGGCGGGGTGGAGCGCAGTGCGAGGGCGAGGAAGGCGCAAAATGCCGAAAGCAGAAGAACGGATGGAAACCATAAACGCTGAAATTGCGTCCCGAGCCAGCCATGCCGGGCCGGAGGGCGCGCGCGAAGCCTGCCCAATAGCAAAGTGATTTACCTCTTTCGAAGATGGTACAACGGCAGGGCAAGAAAGGCAGCGTCGCGAGGAGCCGGTTCGTTTCCATCCGGAGATGAAGCCCGCGGGCCGAGGTTGGATGGCGGAATGCCGGACGGGAGAAAAACTAACTTGCACTTACTCAGAGACTTGCGTGTAGCCGTATCCCGCTGGATCAGGGCACTAAAAAAAACCTTGACAAGGACGCAACCGATCTCTATGATTTCCGACCGTAAGCGTTTAAGTTACCGCTGATGGGCTGAAATGGGGTAAACGATTACCACATTCGACTCTTACGATGGTGTCCCTGCCCCGCGAGGGCATGAGTTCCCTGAGATTTGCTGACGCACGAGCACGCTTCAGTTTGATGTTCACGAACCAACCTTTGGAGGCAATCATGAGAGCACTAACCGAAAGACGCCGGAGCTGGCAGTGGAATCTCGGGCTGCTGGTAATGCTATTGAGCATGGCGGGGTTGATGATCCCCTCCGCCGTGGCGCAACAGGCAAGCGCCAATGTCACCGGTATGGTGAAGGACCCGAACGGCGCCGCGATTCCGAGTGCGCAGGTCCAGCTCACGAACGTGAATACCGGAGTCGTGAGGAAAACAGGCACGAATAGCGTCGGGATCTATAATTTTCCGAGCATCGTACCCGGGGTCTACAGCATGCAAGCGTCGGCTACTGGTTTTAGCACGGTGTCGCAGCCGCCGGTAACGCTCCAGGTGGGCCAGACCGCGACGTTCGATTTTCAACTGAAGGTTGGCTCAACCTCCAGCAGTGTTACTGTAAACGCACTGGCACCCACGCTGGAAACCGCGACTGCGGAACTGGGCACAGTCGTCTCGCCGAAGGAAATGAACGACCTACCCTTGAATGGCCGCAACTTCACCGAGTTGCTGACGATCTTGCCCGGCACCGTGAATCTGAATACCGACCAGAACAGCGGCGGGGGCGGCGGGTGGAATGGCGCGACAATCGGGCAATCCAGTTTTCCGGCAGTGAACGGCGCGCGTAACCGCAGCAATATGTTCATCCTCGACGGCGCGAACGACCTGAATACGCTCTCCGGGACGTACAACTATGCGCCTATAGTGGATGCCATTCAGGAATTCAAGAGCCAGGGGCACAACGATCTGGCCGAGTATGGCGAAGCAGTCGGGGCCCAGGTAAGCGTAGTCACAAAATCCGGGACCAATCAGTACCACGGCGATCTTTGGGAGTTCCTGCGCAACGAGCAGATGGATTCGCGCGGCTACTTCGAGACAGCCCGCGAGCCGCTGCGGCAGAACCAATATGGCGCTTCGGGCGGTGGGCCACTCTCGATCCCGAAGCTCTATAACGGCAAGAACCGCAGCTTCTTCTTTCTAGCGTGGGAAGGCTACCAATACGCGTCGAAAAGCGAAACTGGTGCGCTTGCGCCGACGGCGGCAATGGACGCGGGCGACTTCAGCGGTGTGGGCGCGACCATCTACGATCCGGAGACAACCACGCTCAACAACGGGGTATACACGCGCGAAAGCTTCACCCAGGAGTATAACGAGCCGAACCCGAACTATTGCAACGGCGATATCAACTGCATCCCCAGCAGCAGGATCAATAAGATTTCGGCCCAGTATCTCGGGATTATCCCCACTGGCGGCGCCACCATAACCAACGGGGCCAACTTCTACTACCCCCAAAACAACGACAAAACCCAGAATTCGGGAACGGTTCGGGTTGACCAGAACTTCGGCAGCAACAATCAGGTGATGTTTCGATACAGCCAGTTCGATCTGTACGAGTCACAGCCGTCGGATACGATCGGGAATACTGTCTGGCATATTATCGGACATAATTACATCGGGCACTGGACGCACGAATTCAGTTCGACTACCTTCTCGGACGTGTACTTCGGGAGAAACTACGGATACACCACGACTGGCGCCACGTGGAACGGCGTGACCCCGTCCTTCTTGTCGCAGTTGCAGCAAAATGGGATGTCCAGCTTCTGGATGAACCTGAACAACACGGTGTATTCGCCGCAGTTTACAGCGGGCAGTTATATTGGGCTGTGCTGCTCGCAATTGCAGGCCACCGGGTTGGCGGATGACTGGCAGTTCGGCGGCTCATTCAGCAAGATCCTGGGTAGACACACGATTCAGGCGGGCGCGGATTTCCAGACCAACAACTTCACCTCCCCCATCGCATACGCAGGGGAAGATTTCGAACCCCAACAGACCTCAAGTCTCGGCTCAACCAGTACTGGTGGGAATAGCTGGGCGTCTCTGTTGCTTGGTTATCCAAACTCCGCCAGCTACCGGAATATTTTTGAGGATGTTCACGGCGGGTGGATTGATGGGATGTATATTCAGGACCAATTCAAAGCGACTTCAAAGCTGACTATTAACCTCGGCTTCCGCAATGACATGGTCTTCACGCCGATTTATGGCACCGGCAACGGCGGGAACTTCTATACGGGTAATGCCAACCCTATCACCGGCCAGTACGAGCTCAACGCACTTCCGCCAGCTTGCTCGGCGACCCAGGGGGCACCCTGCATTCCCGCCGGCCAGTACACCGCATCGAGCACGCCTGCTCCGGGCGGACTTCCTGCGCACGCTTATGTCAGTCCGAATCTGCGCGTGATCCAAAACTCGCTGTTCGATTGGGCGCCACGGCTGGGCTTAGCCTACCGCCTCAACGATAAGACGGTTATCCGTTCTGCGTACAGCCGATTTTACGACGCCTGGGCTACGATCACTCAGCTTTCGCAGAATTTCGGCGGGAACTGGCCGGCGGTTAATACCATCGACAATCCCAATTTAAACGCCGCTCTTCCCACGGTGACAGCCGCTGATCCGTTGCAATTTGGCAGCGGTGGAGCGATTGTTTACCCCATCAACGACTTCAGTCAGGTCAGTCAGTGGATGGTGGATCCGAATTTCAAAACTCCCGTCTTCGATCAGTGGAATGTAGGAATCGAGCGGGAATTACCGGCCAACATCACCCTCGATGCGAACTATGTCGGGTCAAACGGCCGGCATGAGGACTGGGGACCGGCTTTTAATGTTCCTCAGCCCGGGCCGGGTAATCAACAAACCCGGCGGCCATACCCCTACATGCAACCGCAATGGTTTGACCAGAGCGTTGGCGACAGCCGTTACAATGCCTTGCAGGTCACCCTCACCGAACACTCCACGCATGGTGTCACCTTCCTGGCCGCTTACACGTTGTCGCATGCGAACGCCGACGGCTGCAATCTGGGTGCAAGCTGCGACGATCAGAATCCATATGACCGCGCCGCCAGCTACGGCACCTCGGACCTGAACCAGGCCAACGTGTTTAGCGTGGGATTCACGGCGGCCTCACCCTATGACAAATCTCCCAATAAGCTCGTCGCCAGGGTGGCCGGCGGATGGGCGTTGAACGGCATTGTGCAGGAAACCTCGGGGCAGCCTTATACGGTTACCGCGGGGGGCGATCCGGAGAATGTAGGCGGCATCAACCAGGAACGAATGAACGTGACTGGAGATCCGAATTCCGGCGGCCACACTCAAACGGAGTGGTTCAATACGAGCGCTTTCACGGTGCCCGGGTACGCCTACGGAAATGAAAAGGTGAACTCCATGGTTTCACAGCATGTCAACGATGTGGACCTGTCGCTGTTCCGCGACTTCCACATCGGACTCGGGGAGGAGCGATACTTTGAATTCCGGGCCGATTCATTCAACCTCTTCAACAACGTTGTCTACGGCGTTCCGGACGCGACCAACACCGACACGACTTATGGCCAAATCACAGGGCAAGCAAATAGCCCACGCGAGTTGCAGATGGCTCTGAAGTTCTACTATTGACCGGCTTCACGGGTTGCGTCTTCAATGGCATCACTGCCGCCTGCAGCATGGCGGCAGTGATGCCATTTGTGCGAGAGATGACCAAAAGATGCGAGATCAGGTCCGTGGCGAGACAATGGGTTCGGCGAGGGTTTAATGTGGCTGTCTTCGGTCCGGGGGCTCGGTATGGTTGCGCTCACTCGCCGGCCATCCCAATGGCATCTGCTTCGTGCAGGAAGCGGCGGGCGTTGTCGAAGACTTTGCCCTCATTCTCTAAACGGTCCGTTTAGAATGATCCTTGACATAGCTTAAAGAAGACTCTGCAACTTGTTTCCATGACTGTGATGAATCGCCGTCGCTTTCTTACTGCTGCCGCGCTTACTGTCACTGCAACCCGCTTGCGCGCGCATGGGCAAAGCGCGGGCGCGCCGCCGATCCGGTTCGAGGACATCGCTCAAAAAGCCGGAGTGCATTTTGTTGTGGAGAACTGCCCCACACCGGAGAAATATCAGCCGGAGACAATGCCGGCCGGCGTGGCATTGTTCGACTACGACGGGGATGGTTGGCTCGACATCTACCTGGTCAACGGCGCGGAGATGCCGTCGCTGGTGAAAACGAGCCCCAAATACTGGAACCGCCTGTTTCACAACAATCATGATGGAACCTTCACCGATGTGACCGCTCATGCCGGCGTGGCCGGAGCCGGTTATGGAATGGGCGCCGCGGTGGGCGACTACGACAATGACGGCCACCCCGACCTGTTTCTGGCCAACGTGAATGGCAATCAGCTCTTCCACAACAATGGCGATGGCACCTTCACCGACGTCACGGCAAAGGCCGGTTTGAGCGGCGGCATTTACAACGGGCGCAAGATGTGGTCCATCGCGGCGGGCTGGTTCGACTACAACAACGACGGGCTGCTGGACCTTTTTGTGGCCAATTACTGCCAGTGGGACCCGCGCTACGAGCCTGTCTGCATGGGGCTGGACGGCCGTGGCTATTGCCATCCCGACAGCTTCGCGCCGCTTCCTAACTCGCTCTACCGCAACAACGGGGATGGCACCTTTACCGATGTCTCGAAGGAGACCGGGATTGCATCCTTGATGGGTAAGGGAATGGGAGTTGTGTTTGCGGATTATGACGGCGATGGCTTTCTTGACGTGTTTGTGGCCAACGACAACAGCCCGAATCTTCTCTTTCACAACATCGGAGGGAAACGATTTGAGGAGGTGGGCTTTCAGGCCGGCGTGGCTTACAACGACGAGGGAATCGCGCTTGCCGGCATGGGCGCCGATTTCAGGGATGTGAACAATGACGGTTTGCCGGATCTCTGGCATACGGCGATCGAAAATGAGACCTTTCCACTATTCCTGAACAAGGGCAAAGGACTCTTTCGCAATGCGAGCCAGGAGAGCGGGCTGGCGAATCTGACCCGGCCTATGTCCGGCTGGTCAAACGGGATCGTGGATCTGGACAATGACGGCTGGAAAGACCTGGTGGTGGCGCGCAGCAATGTGCTGGACAATATCGGGCAGATTTCACGCTATTTTCGCTACGCCGAACCGAACTCCGTCTTTCGCAATCTGGGCAACGGGCATTTTGAAGATGTGAGCGCTACTGCCGGTCCCGATTTTACACGGCCGGCGCCGCACCGGGGACTTGCCTATGGGGATCTTGATAACGACGGAAAGATGGACCTGGTGGTGACTGCGCTGGGCGCCCCGGTCAGCGTCTTTCGCAACGTCACGGAAACGCGCAATCACTGGATTTTGCTGAAGCTGGTGGGAACGAAAAGCAACCGGATGGGGATTGGGGCTCAAATTCGCGTCACTAGCGACGATGGCAGGATGCTTTATAACGAGGTCACGACCAGTACAGGTTATGCCGCATCGAGCGATCCGCGCGTGCATTTCGGTCTGGGCAGCTCGCGCCTGATCAAGGAGATCGAAATTCGCTGGCCATCGGGAACCCGCCAGATCTTGCATGATGTGACTGCGGACCAAATCGTCGAAGTGACCGAGCCCGGCAATGGCGGTAAGCAATGAAACGGCGCGGTGGGGTTATGCTCGGAGCAGATCTATCATGAAGCGATTGCTCATCTGCTATAGCGCGTTTCTTCTCCTTGCCGGCGCACGGGCCGCGGCGCAACTGCCGGACACCTGTAGACCGCCGGCATCGGCTGCGCACCCGCCGGCGGGCGTGCCGCCGGCAAGGGTGTATGACGCGATAGGCGTCTGGTTTGCACAGGGAGGGGACCTGAAGTGTGCAGTGGCGGCATTCCAACAGGCCTTGCGGCTGGAGCCGCATCTGGCCGAGGCGCACTTCGACCTGGGGCTGGTTCGCCAAAGTCAACAGCAGACAGCGGCGGCTATCAGCGAGTTTCGCCTGGCTCTGCAATATGATCCTTCATTTGTGGAGGCGCATTGCGCGCTGGGCTCGTCGTTGAGCGATCCGGTGCAGGCGGAAGCGGAATTTCGCAGAGCGCTGGCGGTGAATCCCAAATTGGTTTGCGCGCTGGACGGAGTCGCGCAGAGCATGGTGAAGGAGCGACGATACGATGCCGCCGTGGATTACTGGCGGGAGGCGGTGCGGATTCAGCCGGACGCACTGGATTTGCAGCTTTCATTGGCAACGGCAATCTATAAGGCTGCCAAGGCCAGAGAGGCCAACGGGCTGCCGGCCGTGGCTGGCGCCGGAGTGGTTGATGCGATTCGGATTTTAACGGAGATGATCCAGAGCCATCCCGACATGACGGCGGCATATTTTACGCTGGGCAATATTTATGCGAATGAGCGCCGCGATCGCGAGGCGGCGGATGAATACAAGCAAGTGATCGAGAGAAATCCGGCCGATACGACGGCGCTAGCCGCTGAGGTGCAGTCGCTCATTGACGCAACAGCATACTCCGAAGCTCTTGCGCCGGCGCGCGAATATGTGCGCCGAAAGCCGAGCGATGCCATGGGGCATGTCATGCTGGGCACGATATACCAGCAACTGGGCGAATACGCGCAGGCAGAACCGGAGCTCGAGCTTGGAGTTGCGAGGGAGCCTGACAGTTTTGAAGCTCGATATCAGCTTGGGTTTGTTTTGGCGCGCATGGGAAAGCCCAATCAGGCCCTGCCCCAGTTGCAGAAGGCGGTCGCGCTGAAACCGGGAGACAGGTCAGCCCAGTACCAACTGGTTGCCGTACTGCGCACGCTGGGTCAATCTCAGGAGTCTTCGCAGCTTGTGGAGCAATTGCAAAAAGAACAGCAGAAAGAGCAATTGAATAGCGAGCTGGCGTCGGAGGGAACCAAGGCGAATGACCTGCTGCAGTCGGGGAAAACGGCAGAGGCAGCGCAGATTTATCGCCACATGCTCGAAGAGAGGCCGGATAGCGCCTGGACGGCTTATAACCTGGCGCTGGCGCTTGAGGCCATGAACGATGAGAAGGGCGCAGAAGCGGCTCTCCGCAATGCAATCAACCTGAACCCCAAGCTGGCTGAGATCCAAGCCGAATTGGGCCGGCTGAAACTGGCGCAGGGAGACCTGCAATCGGCGCGGAAATGGCTTGAATCCGCACTCCAACTGGATCCTGAGCTGGTAGAGGCGAGTGGAAATCTGGCGACGGTTTATGCCAGGCAGGGCGATCTGATTTCCGCCGAAAGGCTTCTTCGACAGGCGCTTCAAGACAGTCCCAATTACAAGGATGGTTATTTGAATCTGGGATTGGTTCTAGCCCAGCAGAACCGAAAATCGGACGCCGATAAGGAACTGGACGAAGCGGTTGCGATGTCGCCGCAAGATCCCGCCACGCTGTCGACGGTGGGGAAAGCAAAAATACAGATGGGCGAGTTGAGCGCAGGGACAGCGCTGCTGCGGAAGGTGGTGGACCTGGCGCCCAATCTGGCTGCGGCGCATCTGGATCTGGCGCTGGCGCTGGCCCAGGGTTACGACCTTTCCGCAGCGCTGTTGCAAACCGGCGATGCCGTCCGCCTGGCTCCACAATCCGCGATCGCGCATTTTTATCGCGGGCGGATTCTCTATGACCTGGGGCGCAGCAGCGACGCACAGTCGGAGTTCGAAACCGCTTGCCGGCTTGATCCACAGATGGCTGAACCGCGTTATTTTCTTGCGCTCATCGACAAGAATCAGGGCAAGTTTGCGCTTGCGGCGAGTTTGCTTCAAACGACTGTCAAGCTGGAGCCGAATAACGCCATGGCCTGGTACATGCTGGGCGAAACTCTTCAGCAGAGTTCCCAGACCGCGCAGGCACTGGCGGCTTGGCGGAAGGCGATCGTCATCGATCCCAAGTTCAGCCAGGCGCTGTTCAGCCTGGCGCGCGCGTTGCGACCTACGGATCAAGCTGAAGCAGACCAGTTGATGGCGCGCTACGTCGCAATCCAGAAAGAGCGGCGCATCCTGGACCGCGCGGATACATTGGCAAACAACGGAATTGAGGCGGCATCGGCTCATGACTGGCACGATGCGATCCGCCAGTTGAAAGAAGCCGTCGCCGCATGTGGAAACTGCGCGGAGAGCGCTGATCTGCACAGGAAACTCGGCATAATCGACTGCCAGTCCGGCGATCTGAATAACGGAGAAAAGGAACTGCTGGCCGCGAAGGCGCTCAAGCCGGATGATCCCGTGACCCAGGCCGCTCTTGAGCTGGTTGCGCAGGCTCGAAGCGAGCGCTCTGCGTCTTCCGCGGGGAAGGCTCATTAATCCGGGCGGTCACGATCCGATGATAGGTAATCGAACTTTCCGCGCTTAATTCACGTCGTTGGCGATCAGCACGTTGACTGGAGGCGTAGTGAGTAATTGCTGGTCGACGATGAGGATGGTCATGACCTGTCCGCCCATAAATGCGGTTGCCACTCCGGTGTAAGCGTTCTTGATGGTCCCGGCGGTGGCGACCGCCAACTGATAGGTTCCCACGGGAATGTTCATATAGGGAGTGATGGTTCCCGGAGCCAGCGAAGCCAGCAGCGGCTTGGCGTCGGCGATTGCTGTCCCGCTCGGAAGCAGATAGACATCCACTGCGCCGGCCTGGTTTGCCTGTTGCACAAATCGAAAAGATACGAATCCCGCCGGGGCGGGAGAACTCTGGTCGGCAAGCAATTCGGCAGTGAAGGTCGAGCCCTGGTCGGTGAGATAGATCGAATGCTGCGTCCCTGCCAGAAAGGTTCCGTTCAGCTCGGCGAGAACGCTATGCGTGCCGTGAGCATCGAGTGTCACCGTAGAGGTTCCGGGCCCCAGAAATGCATAGTTGCTGATGCTGGGCCCGACAATGTTGTCGGCAATGGGAACGGAAGCCACATAGGCATCCAGCGGCTGCGCGTTACTTGATGCATCGATGACGCGGACCATGGTGGAAGGATCGGAGCCGGCCACGGAGGTGCAACCGTTGAGCGCCCCCAGCACCAACGGCAGTGCGCAGAAAACTCCAAGACGGATTGCTACACGACGAGTCAAAGCAGGAATTCGATTCATTCAGCCGTCCTCAAGGAACCTGGAGCGGACGCAATCCGCTTGCTGGAAAAATGCCCGTTGGGCCAGAGTCCTCGTTCAGTGGCTGTTGCCGGAAGAGATACCGGATATAAAAGCCGACATTCGAACTGGCGTAGTCTCGCGAATTGTTGAATGCCATAAAGCCGCCCAGGTACCAGTGGTTGGCGATGGCATACGATCCTTCGGCGTCAAAGTTGTAATTTCCTCCCACACTGGTGAGCGCCGGGTAGGAGAGGTTTCCCTGTGCGGTCTGGATTGCGGGGTCAAGAGGGAAATAGGGAGTTGATTCTTCATTGAACGCCTGGATTCCCAGGGAAGCGCTGACGTGGTAATGAAACTTTTCCTGGTAATGTCCGGTGACAGTAACCGGCAAGCCGGCTACGACATAGGCATCCGGGCTGAAATAGCCGCCCTGGCCATAGGTGAAATAGCGCAGGTTCTGGGCATAATGCATGCCGAAGAAATTCATCCCCAAGTTGACGCTGCCGTATTGCGGCTTTTGCCAGACACCCCAGTAAGCGCCAAAGTCGCCATCGTAACGAGAGTTTGTGGGTACGTGAACGCCGGTGATGTACTGTCCGCCGCCCTGCAGGTACCAGCCGGATTGGCTGCTGCCTTTAGCGACTTCAATCTCGCCGCTGTTGGCAATCACTCCGCCCCATACATTCCCCGGATAAGTGGGGCCGGCGCTGCCTTCGTCACGCAACCCCGCGAGGGAAAGTTGCGTATCGAGAATCGGGCTGCGCGAGAAGGTGAAGCTGAGAGGGCTGGACGCCGGATGAATATAGAGCCCGGCAATGACATTTCCGACCAGAAAACCATGCGGCGTGTAACCGAAGGAAGCAGCGAACTGCGGAGTTCGTAACTGCAGTTCACCGCCAATTCCCGATGCGGATTGCTGAGTGGGGACGGAGTTTGCAGGCAAAGTGCCCTGACGCAAAGTCTCCGAGCCGTTCGCAGTTCCGGAATCGAGCAGCATCGGCTCAGTGATGACCGTGAGCCGCGCATCCGTCCCCAGGACCGTTGATCCTTCAACCGGGGTCGAGTACGTGGAGAGGCGATCATACCCGGGCTGTCCGCTGCGGTAGCCGATGCTGGATGTTCCCCCCAGCCAGGCGCTGGACGCACCTTCAAGGGTCTCAAGTTGCTGCGTGATCTGCTCGCGTGGCGTCTTCGTCGGGGCTGACTTGGCTGGGCCGGTCAGGGGCGGCAGATTTTGTTCCGCCAGTTGAATGGTCCCGGGCGCCGTGTCCTGGGCAATGGCCATCTGCTTGTTTGCAGGGCTCTGCAAGAGCAGAATCGCAGCATCTGAATTCTCGTCGGCCGGCGGTGCTGCTGGTGTTTCGATCGCCGGCGAATTCACGGATGAATGCTGTGAATCATCCGCCGCCTGATTTATCGCGCCGGCATCCGGCTGGCTGCAGCACTTCAGCTCGCCGAGAGATTGCGTCGTACCTGCTGACGCAGAAGCCTGTTCGGTATCCGCGAGCGTTGATGCATTGCCCGAATCCGGCCGCGGATCTCCCGATTCATTATCCGCATCGAGGTCATTGCTGTTCCCCGCCTCGATCGAGCCGGCTTGATTCGATGCGCCGGACTGCGCAAAATCGCCCAGCGTCGCAACCGTCTGGGCAGGAGCATTCTGCCCGGAAAGACCGGCTGACCACGGGTTGCCGGCAGTATCTGCGGAGTTTGCCGATTGGCTGGCGCGGCCGGCCGGAGCGAGCAGGTCCATCAGGTCGCGCGTAGGAGAGTTCTGATTTTGCAGTCCGCCGGTTCCGCCGGGGCTTGAGAAAAGTTCGGCCGGGGTTTCCGGACCCATTGCAGCCAGAGCGGCGCGATAGTAAGCGATGGCTCTTTGAGAATGCCCGGTGGCCTGCTCATATTGCCCGGCCATCTGCAGAATGGCTGCGTTGTTCTTAAAGCGTTGCAGAGCGGTCTCCAGCCAGGTTGCGGCGTGCTTGGTGTCGCCGGCGGCCAGGGCGGCGCCGATGGCGCCTTCATATTGCCCAAGCGTCGCGCCGTTCATGTCCAGCGACTCGTAAATGAGCTCCGCGCGTTTCGCTTCTCCGGCTTTCAAGTAGGCGCCGGCCAGCGAATTGAGCACGTCGGTGTTGCCTGGGACCGCTCTGGCTGCGGTTTCCAGAATCACAATCGCATTACGCTGGTTTCCTGCGGCGGATGCGGCATTGGCACGACGCACGCTCCACTCCGCAAGCAGCCGGTTGAAATCCGCCTGCTGCTGCTTCGTCATTTCCGGCGAATTGGCAACCGCGGAGATCACTGTGTAGAGTTTGCGATCTTCGCCGGCATTCAAAAGCGCCCACCCATACTGAATTTTCACATCGACCGGTACAGCCAGGTTCTGGCCCGCGTAGACAGCGGCGATCTGGTCGAAGGTCCGCAAGGCATCGCGGTTCTGGCCGGTCGCAACCTGGATGGAGGCGAAGGTCTGAAGATAACCCGCATCAGATTGCAGCCGGAGGCGCGTCGATTCTGGCATTGACGCCAGGGCGCGCAGCGCTTCGCGATCTTGTCCCGCTTGATGCAGAATGCCAATCAGTCCGCGCCACGCCGCAGGATTCTCCGGATGATCTTCCGTTTCGCTCCGGTAGAGGGCGAAGGCCTTCTGCGGCTCACCCATGGCCGCATACACATCCGCAATTTGCAGCTCGATCGCCGGGGCGGGAGAATTGCTGTTCGATGCTGCGCGTCCGAGATATTCAAGCGCTCTCGACCAGTCGCCTTGCGACTGGTAAATGGATCCAATGATGACCAGGAATCCAGAATCGTCATCCAGGCGGCTAAAGACGTCCTGCGGTATTCGACCAATGGTCGCCAGTGCCTGGTCATCGCGATGAAGCTGATGCTCCAGGCCGATGAGCGCTCGCCAGGCTCCTATATTCTCCGGATTCGCGGCGATCACCTGCCGGTAAAGCTGCATGGCGGGCTCATAGCGCTGCACGGCCATCAGCAAAGCGGCATACCGCATCTGCTGGTCCGGAGCCATATCCCGGCCCTGGTCAGGGAAGGGCAGCGCGAGAGCCAGCTTTACGACGCGGTCAAAGTCGTCGGTGCGGCCCAGGGCGAGATCATCTTGCGCCAGGGCGCGAAGACCATCGGGATCGCTGTCGATCTGCGCCTGGATGCCCGCGGGCATATTGCCGGCAGTGGTCATCGCGGCCTGTGCATCCCCCGCGCCGGATTGTGCAAGGAACAAACCGCGCCACGAGAGGGGCCGGTCTGGCGCGATTTGCAGCACGCGCTTGAACAGATCGGCGGCTTCTGCGTCATTTCCTTTCTGCAGGAGCGCTCCGGCCAGCGCTTCCATTGCCTCGGGCCGGGACGGCTCCATATTCATGGCCGCCTGGTAGTCGGCGATTGCCGCATCGCTGTCGCCGTTCTTCAGTTCCGTGTCGCCTTTCGCCATCCGCTGCCAGAAATTCGAGAGCGTGATCGCGCTTTCCAGGTGCCTGGCGCCTGCGCTGCGCGCCCGTTCCAGATAGTCGGAAGCGGCCAGGAAATTCTGCTGCTTCATCAACACATAGCCCATTCCACTCAGCGCCGCAGCGTTATTCGGCTCTCTGGCGAGCAGGTCCTGGAACCGCTGCCGTGCGTCGTCGAGATGGCCGCTGTTGAGGGCGCGATAGGCGGCGTTCATTGCCGGGTTGCCTTCAGCAACTACGCGATTTCCGGTTTCGGGTGCGGCTGTCTGCGCCAGCTCATTCCAGGTGTCGGCCTGCAGCAACGCTTTCTGCGCCGCGGCGACGGCAGGATACTGCTTGAGAATCGCAATTCCTTCCGGACGGGTTTTCGGATCGTAGGTCAGCACTCGACCGAGCGTAATTGCATACCGCGAGTCGGCGGGGAAGCGCTGCGCCAGGCTTCTAAGACCATCAACCGCGTTTTGCCGCTCCGCGGGGATGGCCGCCTCGGTATCGTAATACGCCAGGGCCGCATCGCCGGCGGGAGGCTCGCCGCCATAGAGGTTGCGATAGATTTGCATTGCCTCGGAGTACTTGCCGTTCTGGGCCAGACGCTGCGCCTCCTCAAGACGCGCGGCCGGCGGCTGGACATTGGACATCGACTCGATCTGTTGAAGGGTGGCCGCGTCGCCACCGGCAGCTTGCAGACGAACCAGGTATATCTGTGCCTGCCGGCGATTGCCGAGCTGCATTTCGGCTCGGGCAATACCGGCCAGAGCCTCCTTATTCTGGGGATCGGAGAGCAGAACCTGTTGCCAGGTTTGCACCGCAATATTGAGCTGTCCGTGCGCCGCCAGCGTTTGCGCCTTGGCCAGCAACGCCTGCTCCGCGGGAGATGTGGCGAACAGCCGGTGGGGACAGCCGGTTGCCAGGGCGGCGACTGCTGCTGCCAGCAGCCAGCGGCATATTTTGCTCTCTAATTTTTCCATCGAACCCTCAATTCTCCATCGGGTGCGAACCGAAAACGATGTTCCTGCCAGCCCAACCCAAAGAGTGCCAGATTCTGGTCGTAATAATGGGGATCTTTCTCCAGAAGTCCGGTGTGTTGATCAAACTGCGAATCGACGAATCGTAACTGCACCGCCGCGGCTTTTCGGTCGCCGAAACTGAGAAGGAAAGGAATCATTGCGGCGGAAAAGCCCACAGGAGCATTTTTGCTCAACACCGTGCCTTGCGGGCCCACTACTTCCGGCGGCCTGCCGTCGGAAGCCGTCAATCGCGCCATGGGCGCAAAAATCTGCAGAATTTTTTCTTCTCCCGGCGAGTCTTTATCGGTCATGCCTGCCCAAAGGTAAACGCGGATGGCGTCATAACTTCCGCAAGCGGGCCGGGAACTGTCGCCGGGATTGGGCACCGCGGAAAACTGACGGTTGGAATACGCCACCCAGTCCATGGCAAACCCCGCTGGGCTGGCCTGCTGCAACCAATCGGGAAACGCTGAGGCGATCTGTTTCCATGGGCCATCCGGCGCGGCATTGGCCGCAGCAAGGAGCAGCGGCAAGGGCGAATAGCTCTCGTTCAATACCCATCGGCCAGGGGCGGAAAACAGGTCAACGCGTCCCGGCATCAGAACCGGTTCCGCATCCGGAAGCCGCGCAACCTCCAGGTCCGCGATTCGGCTCAGCAGTCCTTCTCCGGATCGGGTGTAAGCCGGATTCTGCCACAGCCGGCCCGCCTGCATCAGGCTATAGGCGATCCAGAGATCGGCATCCGCTGCGGAGTTTTGATCCAGCACACCCCATTCGCCGTCAGCCTTGCGTCCCCAACTCCAGGAAGGAAGATTGCTGGCGAGATCGCCGCGCGCAAGATTGTCTTCAGTCCACTCTTGAATGCGCTCGAAGGCCGGCGCGTCGCCGGCCACCAGGGCAAAGAACATGGCGTAGCCCTGGCTCTCGGAGGTGGTCATCGAATTGCGATCCGGATCCATGATGCGGCCATCCGTGCTGAGAAAATGCGCCTTATAGCTGGTCCAGAATGGCCAGGGGTTTGGCGTGTCGGCCCGCGATGTGAGAGGCAGCGCCATCGCCAGCAGAAAAAGCATGCCGAGCTTCATACTTCGCGCGCCTCAAGCCGCGCCCGCGCGCGCTGGTCAAGTCTTGCCCGCACCCACGGCACTACGAACAAGCCCAGGACAAAGGTGAGCACGACAATCAGCCAGGGAAATTCCCTGAGCCGGTAGCGAATCATTGCCCACCACTGCAAATGCCCGACGTAATATACCTGGTCTCCAATTCGATACGACGAGAATTGGCTTCCGTGCAGAACACTGACGGTCTGGCTGATGTCGCCCGACGCCGAGGCCTGGATGAATGCCGAGGTGAATGCATCGGCCGTGTCGTTGGCCCGAAGAGTAATGCTTATAAGCGACCGGTCCGGCGCCCATGGTGACTCGATCTCCTCGATCAGCGCTTCCGGGGGCTCGGCCAGGCTGGCGATGAGAGCGGCGCGATCTTTCGAAGCACCCAGATCGCCCCACCACTTCGGGCGCATCTCCGCCACCTGCCACCAGACATGCTCGGCCGATGCAAAAACGCTTCCCGTATCGCTCACCAGGAAGTCATTTCCGTTCACAGCAACGGGGAGCTTCGGATTCAGGCTTTCGAGGGCCGCTTGATCGTCGGAAGACCCAATCAAGAGATAGTCTGCGTTGGCGCCGAGACTGTGAGCGTCGCCCACCTGTATGCGCAGGGCCGGGTACCCGGTCTGGCCGCCGAAATAAGCCAGCAGCATCAGGTAGACATCGATTTCCTGCGCGGACGCGCGAGCCGGCAATACGATCCGGGTTTGGGCCAGGTCAGCGAAGCGCGTGAAAGGATACCCCGCATTGGCGAACAGCTCGAGATCGGGCATGATTGCCCAGTGATGCAGCCCATGCAGTTCCAGGTGAGAGCTGCGCCGGATCGATCCCTGCAAGTTGACCGGCGGAATGAACTGACACTCCGCAGCTTTAGGCGTTTGGGGAACGAAGCTGAAGTCCAGCGAGTTGGCAAAAGGGCGCAGGTCTTCCAGGGGAATGTTTACGGCACCGCTTGCGTTTTGCTCAGACTGATTGCCGGGCGGCAGTGGCAATGCGCCGACCTTCGATCCGTTTGCGCTGACCTGCAGGTAGGAGCCTGTTCCCGCCTGCGTGGCGTTGTAGCTGTAATCGACGTGAAGTGCGACCGCAGTGCTGTCTCCGTAATAGAGGTCGGGAGGAATGCGGAAATAGACTGGAATGGGCGCCGACCCGTTGCTCTGCAGTTCTTCATTCTCGGAATACTTCCACAGTGGAGAAGCCTGCCGCGTGCTGAGCCACAATGGCGCATCATCAAGCTCGCGTGCGGGCGGCAGCGAATATTCCGGTATGGCGGCGGTTTGTCCCTGCAGAACCGGTTCTTCGAGCGCCAGCGCCTGCGCGGCGCGAATGAGCTCGGCGCCGCTGGTTCCGGCGACCACCAGGACTTTGCCATAGGGATCGTTGGGATTGGTTCGCAGCGCAATCACCGGGCCGGAAACATTGACATTCAAAGCTGCGGGAACGTCTTCGTCGTTTTCAACGAAAAGAATCACGTTTCCCGCGGGCAGGGAATCACCCACGGCGACGGCAAACTGTACGGGTTTCGACTTGGCGCGAACCCCAAGCCAGGAGGCGACAATCCCCGCTGCGGTCAGGGCCTGTTCACTCGGCTGGTGAGCGAAGAGCACCGGAATCGGCGCCTCTGTTCCTGAAGCGTCGCTGTCATAGAACGGCAGGGGCAACAGTTTCATATCGTCGGCAAGGGGAAGCATGGAACCGGAAAGCGCAATTTTCGAGGCGCCGTCCACGCGCGCCCAAAGCTGGGGATTGGAAGGGTCTTCGCATACCCGCGCATAGTGGCCGACAAAGTGAAAGGCAAGAATGTTGCTGCGCACCAGCAAGTCCGCCGGCAGAGGCAGCGAAGCGCTGAGTTCATCCGGACCGCTATCGCTGTGCGCCGGCGCGGGCAGGCTTGCGATCAGCGTGCCATTGAGCAGGACGTCGAGATGGCTCAACCGGGAAATGAGATCGGGTGAGAAGGAGTAATGAAGGTTCAGTTCCGCCTGCTGCACAACCTGCGTGTAAGGCAGCGTGAAGGGCAGTTGCTGGGTATCGTCGGTGCCGTGAAACTCCAGGCCCGGTACGCCGGTGTTGCTGAAGGAGAGCGTGGAGTGAAAACTTCCCGCGCCATTGGCGGGCAAAGACGAATCGACTCCTGCAGGCTTTCTGCCTTCGGCGCTGATGCGAGGCCCGACCAGCAGGATCGCCAGAAGAATGACGGCTGCCCGCGCTCCCGCCGACGCCAGTTCTTCGCGCATTTTTTTGCGCGGCACCAGGGATTGCAGCGCATAGACAATGCCGCTCACGGAGAGCCGCGCCAGTCGCGCAAAGCTGCGCAACGGCTGATCGCGCTCGCGATTCTCGCTCCGGCTGAGCCAGGTGTCGGCGCCCGAGAACAGCACCAGGGTCAGCAGCTCTTCTTCGTCCAAGGACAGGCTTTCGTACTGGATCTGAAGCTTCATGCCTTCGTTGCTGACCACCGTCGAGGGAAATTCTGCATGCTGGTTGCGCAAGGGATAGACAATGCGCACCGGGGTCCCGACCGGCACGTCGAGAGGCTCTTCGAGATTCACCGATGCCCCGCCCAGCGACAGGTTCATGGTGGTTCCAAATACCGCTTCTTTGCCGGGGATCTGAATCTCTGCGGGGATATGCAGATCGACGCGTACGTCTCTTCGCAACTGCCGCGCTTCCAGCGCCACGGCGGTTGCTGCGCCAACAATCACCACGTTGAAGAGGATCCAGACGGCGTTCATCACCACGGTCCCGGGATGATCGGCATTCCAGTACAAGAAGCGCACCGGCGCAACAGCGAGCCCGAGAAGATTCAGCAGCAGGATAAAAATGTAAGGGCGGGCAATCCTGAAATCGAATGCGCTCTCGTTGACGATTCCGCCCTTTGCCGTCACATTGAACTTGCCCAGCTTGGGATTGATGAGAGCAAAGAGTGTGGGGCCCAGGATGTAGGGCGCCAGGATGGTCTCGTAGACTTCGTTCCAGAAGGAATAGCGGTACTTGCCCTGAATACGGGAGTTGGTCACGTTGCACAGGAACAGGTGCGGCAATCCGTAGGCCAGAATGGCGATCCAGTAGCCGGGAATGTTAATTCGCCCCAGCAGCATATAGACCAGCGGAGCGGTGAGGAAGACAATTCGCGGCAAGGCGTAAAGAAAGTGAATCATGGCGTTGAAATAGCAAAGCCGCTGCGGCCACTTCAACCCTTTGGCAAAGAGAGGATTGTCGGTGCGCAGAATCTGGATCATACCCCGCGCCCATCGGATCCTCTGGCCCACATGGCTGGACAGGCTTTCGGTCGCCAACCCGGCCGCCTGCGGAATATTGATATAGGCCGTGCCCCATCCGCGCATCTGCATGCGCAGCGAGGTATGCGCATCCTCTGTAACGGTCTCGGTGGCGATTCCCCCGATCTCTTCGAGCGCTGAGCGCCGCAGAACCGCACAGGAACCACAAAAGAAGGTTGCGTTCCACAGATCATTGCCGTCTTGCAGGATGCCGTAGAACAGCTCTCCCTCATTGGGAATGGCCTTGAACTGGTCGAGGTTCCGCTCGAAAGGATCGGGAGAATAAAAGAAGTGGGGAGTCTGCAGCATTCCCAGCTTGAGGTCTTTCAGGAACCACCCCAGGGTCACCTGCAGGAAGCTGCGCGTGGGTACATGGTCGCAGTCGAAGATGGCGACGTAAGGGGAAGTGAGCCCCTTGAGCGCATGGTTGATATTTCCCGCCTTGGCGTGCTTGTTGTCAGTTCGGGTAATGTAGCCGACGCCAACTTCGCTGCAGAACTGCCGAAACGCCTCCCGCCGCCCATCGTCCAGCACGTAAACGTGAAGCTTGTCTGCGGGGTAGTCAATATTGAGAGCCGCAAACGCGGTCGACCGCACCACTGCCAATGGCTCGTTATAGGTGGGGATGAGGACGTCGACATGCGGCCACTTGTCGAAATCGCGCGGCAAAGGCACGGGAGGCCTGTGCAGCGGCCGCGCGCTCTGGATGTAGCCGAGATAGAGCACCACCCAGGCATAGGTTTCCGCGGCTAGCAGCACCACCATGAAGGCCAAGTCGATCCAGGCCACGCGATGGCTGCGGTCGGTCACGATCTGAATAGTGGTGACGTACCTCCAATATGCATACCTGGCGGTGGCCAGCATGGAGGCGAACATCAGCGCCAGGGTCACCAGTTCCGAATCCGAGATGCTGTTCAGGGCCAGGGTCAGGCCGATGGTGAGAACGCCCAGCACCGCCTGCTCTGACCAGTTGAAGTCGACGGTGATGCACTCGTATGCCAGAAAGAGCAGCAAGGCGTAAACGATGAGGCGCGCAACCGCAGCGGTGAAAGTTGAAGCCGTTCCCAGTGCTTTCCAATGTTCGAGGATTCTTTTCATATTTCGGCGCAGGACCTCGGAGACCAGCGCGAGCGATTGGAGGTCGCGGCGGTTCTGAGCAAAGCGGCAAGTCTCACGCAGGCGATCGCGATTTCCGATCCGGGGGCATGGTCAATCACCGTCTTGCGGGCCGCAATGGCCGCGGCCGCCTCGTCATCCTCGCCGATGGAGAAGGGGAGAAGACGTCCTCCGCACTGGCGAAGCACCAGGTCACGCGCTCCCTGGTCAATCGGATCCGCAGGATCGTATTGGTTGAAGAGATAAAACGGAGTGGGAACCTCGACGCCACCCAGGCGAATCGCCTGCAGCGTAGACTCCAGCCGCGAAATGGTGAGAATGGAGTTCAGTTCGGGAAGGAGTGGAACGATCATTACCGAGCACATTGAAAAGATCTTAGGCAGCAGGCTGGTGGAAGCCTGGCCGAGGTCAAAGAGGACCCAGTCCGAGGAGTCGATTTCCGACTGTACTTCGTCGGCAAGCCAGTCGGCACTGATCAACTCTGAATCGAAGACCCGCAAGGGTGCGCGGAAAGCGCCGGGCGATATGAATGTGTGCACACCGGGCCTCAAATCGCTGGCTCCGAAGTAGAAGGAAAGCATGCCACTGCCCGAGGCGTCGATGAGCGACACCCGGTCCCCGGAGGTGCAGAGCGCCCGCCCGAGGTTGGCGCACAAGGTTGTTTTGCCCACTCCGCCGGCCAGGGAATATATAGCTACCACCGGGCGAAAACGGTCTGGTGGGGCAAAGTCGCGGCGCGCGTTTGGGGTTAACTCGGCGAATTCGCGCGTTGCAATTTCGGCCAGTGGCGCGGCTTTCTCTTCCTCTGCCTGTACCTGAGGCCATAAGGTCGCCGGCTCTGTCCACCCGTGGGTCTCTTCGCAGGGCACCAGGTAAGCCGTAGCGGCCTCGGGCACGGTCCTGACGAGCAGTTCGGGAGTTTTAGGCGGAGTTTCTGGAGCTTCTACCGATTTGTCTAAGCTTTCCGATCCCTCACGTTCCGGCAATGGATCGGTCTGGGCAGCGGGCTTATGCCTGATCCTTTTGCGTCTGGAAAAGTCGTGATACGCGGCGTTTTCTACGTTTGCCCAGGAATAAAGACGAGCAACATCCTTCGCGAGCTTGTCGTCAGTCCCGCATGTGTCCGCGAATTGGCCTTCATCGTTTCCCAAAACCCTGACCTCGCCGGGATAAGAGTGATCGTTTGTCCCGCTGACATTTCCGAAGCGCCTCCCCAGACGAGCCACATTACTCCGCGCAGAGGTGCCTTTGAGGGGAGGGAACTATTCAGCGAGCCTTACACGGTGGTAACAGGTTAGATATTACCCTCGGGTGACTGAAGGGGCAATACCTCAAATGTTCGCCTTCTTATTCCCATTTCGTATTACTTTAGTGATATGTGGCACGGCGCTCAGGCGCCATGTTCATGGCTCGCTGTCGCAAAACTGGACACCCGAATGCGCGTTCCCACAACGATGGAGCGAACCAGGAGCAACGAACGATATGCGAAAGCGGTTCTCATCGGGATGGTATACATACCCGGCTCTTACACATCATGGTCGTCGTATTCGCTGCGGCGGAGGAGGGCGGAGGAGTCTGTAACGTACCGACCACGAGTCCTGGTCTCCGTAATTTTGCTACCATGCCCGTAATTTTCCGTGTAACATAGCGTCTAACCACTTAGGAGCGAGATTCTGCAGAAGTCATCGATCTTGATCGCGCTTGTGGTGTCGGCGCTCGCGTTGGCCGCACCGCACCCGGCCACGGCCGCGAATCTGAATGCGCTCGCGTCTGTGATCGATGAAAGCTGCCCGATTTCTCGCCTCAGTCTTCCAACCCGTGCCCCCGAGACGCAGTCTTCGCACGCTGTGTTCGGGTTGAGGACTGCTGAGCAGACGCTCGTTGCCAGACGCCGCCGGAGACGGCGGCGATCAGCCGTCGTTTCCATACCCCTGGCTCATTCCGTCACGCGCAAGGTCCCGCTACGGCGCGGAGACGGAAATCTGCTGTCCACTCAATATCTTGCCTACTGTGGCCGCTCCCCTCCCGGTCGCTGATCGAGTCCTTCCGGGTTCCGCCTGACCGCGGAAAAGACCCGGCACACCAGGATCTGGCGTGCCCATCTTTTCCCACAGGAGACTTGCAATTTCGGGCGCGATCGATCCCCCGATGCACTCTTCGGTTGGAGTGTCGCCCGAGTCGAGTAAGCCCGCCGCACGCTGTCACGCGAAGCTTTCTCACAGTTGATCGTGAAACATGCCGCAAGCAACGGCGGGGGCCAGGTTTACCCAAATAAAGTCTGCAAACCACCCTTAGAACCGCAGCGGTTTCCGTGTCCGATATTCCCGGGACCGCCGGAGGCACCAGCGAATGCTGATAAGCAGAGAAAAGCTGCTTCCTCTCATTGTCCCGACTTTGCTTTTTGCGCCGGGACTACCGTCGTGCGGCCAGCAGGCGCCGACCCCGACGGTCCGGGAATTCACTGTTCCCGGGGCCGTTGAATACGCGCTGGCCAACTTTCCCGCCGTCCGGGCTGCCCTGGAGCAGTACAACGCAGCCCGGGCCGGGGTGAGCCTGGCCAGAACCAGCGAGCTTCCCAGTCTAGACGGAGTATGGCAGGGAGACCGGGGATCGCGTGAGAGTGTTCTTGGCGTGCTGCTTCCCCAATATCCCAACATTCTTACCGGCACGCAGGGCAGTGTGACTGCCCATTCCAACCGTCCTTTCTGGACCTCGGGCGCGGGGGTTTTGTTGTCGTGGGAGCCGTTCGAATTCGGGTATCGCAGCGCCGAGATCCGTTCCGCGCAGGCCACAGAAATCCGCACCGATGCGCAGGTAACACTTACTCGCCTCGGGGTTGCCTCAGCCGTCGCCGAGGCGGCGCTGGCCCTGCTCGCGGATGAAAAGCGCGTCGATGCAACTCTTGCCGACGTGAACCGGCGCCAGGTTTTCGCGCTCTCCGTGCACACTCTGGTGGATGCGCATCTGCGCCCCGGCGCCGATGCTTCGCGTGCTGACGCCGAGCTGGCGGAAGCGCGCACGCGACTCATCCTCGCCCAACAGCAGAACGTCCTCGGCGGTATCGCCATGGCGCAGGTCCTGGGACTCGCAGGCACTCGCGTCTCCATTCTGCCCGGCCCGTTCCTTGAGACTCCGCCCGACCTGTCATGGGCGCAAGTTCCCGCCGGACAAAATCCTGCCGCCATTGTTCAGCGGGACCGCGTCGCCGAAGAAAGAGCGCGCATTAGCGTGCTGAATCACGCTTACTACCCGCATTTCGCCACCGAGGGGCTGGTTTCCGCACGCGGAAGCGGAGAGAGGTCGAACGGGACCGTCGAGCCGGGATTAAACGGGCTGGATTTCTCTGCGTATAACTGGGAAGCCGGCATCACCGTGCAGATGGATCTTACCTCCATCTTCGCCATCCATGAAAGGAAGCGGGTAGAAGTCGCCAATCAGCGCAATCAAGAGGCGATATACGCGCAAACGCTTCAAACCGTAACTGCCCAGCAGCAGACGGCTCAGGCGCAGCTCGATGGCGCGCGCCGTGTCGCGCAGAACACGCCCATTGAACTGTCAGCTTCGCAGTTAGGCGAACTGCAGGCGACCGCCCGTTTTAAAGCCGGCCTCGGAACTACTGTCGACGTGGCCGAAGCCCAGAATCTGCTGGCCCAGGCTGAACTGGACGACTCGCTGGCCAGGCTCAGCATCTGGCGCGCTCTGGCTGAGCTCTCCGCCGCTAACGGGGACCTCACGCCGTTTCTCAACACTGCAAAGAATATGCCCCCCGGAGGGAACTGATTTTATGTGGCTGGTTCATGGCGCCCTCAGGCGACCTTTCTCGGTTCTCGTCGGAGTTATGGCCGTGGCGCTTTGCGCCGTGCTCGCGCTTACGCGCATGCCGCGAGATATTTTTCCCAATCTCAATCTTCCCGTCATCTACGTGGCGCAGCCCTATGGCGGCATGAGCCCCGCGCAGATGGAAGGATATCTTACTTACTACTACGAATCGAACTTTCTCTATATCACCGGCCTTCAGAGCGTGGAGTCGAAATCGGTCGAGAACTTCGCGCTGATCAAGATGTCCTTTCTGCCCGACACCGACATGAACGAGGCGCTTTCACAAACGGTGGCTTACATCGAGCGCGCCCACGCCTATATGCCTGCCGGCACAGTGCCTCCCTTTGTGCTTCGTTTTGATGCCGGGAGTGTTCCTGTCGGTTACGTGGTTTTCTCCAGCAAGACGCGCGACGTAACCGAGCTACAGGATCTTGCGCTCAACCGCGTGCGGCCGCTATTCGCCACGCTGCCCGGGGTCACTTCGCCAGCGACCTTTGGCGGCAGCTCGCGTACCATCGTCATTCGCGTTGATCGCGACAAGCTCAACAGTTATCGCATGTCCACGGCAGAAGTCGTAAAGGCGCTTCTTGCCGGCAACGTCATTGCGCCGGCCGGGGATGTTCGTACCGGCAATCTCGACCGCATTACACCCATCAACGGGGTGGTCTCGGATATTCGCGATCTCGCCAACCTTCCGGTGCGCAGCGGTTCCGGTCCTACTGTCTTTATGCACGACATCGGCACGGTGGAGGACGGTAGCGATCTCACGCTGGGCTACGCGCTGGTCAACGGCCGACGCACTGTTTATCTTCCCGTCACCAAGCGCGCCGATGCCTCCACCCTGGCCGTGGTTGACGAAGTCAGGTCCAACATGGGCCGCTTCGCCAACGTGTTGCCGCCGGATGTACAGGTCAGCTATGAGTTCGACCAGTCGGGGCGCGTGGAGCGGGCTTTGCTCGGCCTCATCTTTGAAGGCTGCACCGGCGCGGTTCTCACCGGCTTAATGGTGTTTCTCTTTCTCCGCGAGTGGCGAAGCTCATTCATCGTGGTCACCACGATCCCGTTCGCGCTGGTCGCCGCCATAGTCGGTCTGTGGCTTGCCGGACAGTCGATCAACATCATGACCCTGAGCGGTCTCGCCCTCGCTGTCGGCATCCTTGTGGACGAGGCGATGGTGGCGATCGAAAACATTCATCGCAATCTGCAGGAGACCGATGACGTGCCGCGCGCGGTGCTGCACGGCACCCGCGAAACGATGGTGCCGCGGCTGCTGGCGATGCTCTGCATTCTTGCCGTTTTTGTGCCGTCGTTCCTGATGGTTGGGGTCACGCGCGCGTTGTTTGTGCCGCTCTCCCTGGCAGTGGGCTTCGCAATGATCGCCTCGTATCTGCTGTCGAGCACCTTTCTGCCGGTCGTCTACATCTGGCTCAACCGGCGCATGCACCGCGACGAAGAAGAAAGCTCGGGCCGGAGCCACTTCGATCATTTCCGGGAACACTATACCGGCTGGATCGAGAGGCTCATTCGACGGCGGAAGCTGATCATTGGCATTTACGCCGCCGTTGCTGCGGGCATTATTTTTGTGCTCGGCCCGCAGCTGGGCCGCGAAATTTTTCCCAATGTTCCCGAAACGCAATTTCAGCTCCGTCTGCGCGCGCCCACCGGGGTTCGCATTGAGTCCACCGAGCAGATCGCGCTGAAGGCGCTCGATGAAATCAAGCAGCTCGCCGGGCCGGGCAATGTCGAACTCAGCATTGGATACGTCGGCACCTATGCTCCAAGTTATCCCGTCAACCTGATTTTCTTATGGACCAGCGGTCCGCAGGAGGCTGTGCTCCGGGTGCAGCTCCGTGCCGGCGCCCATATCCGCGTCTCCCGGTTCCAGGAACGCCTGCGCGCCGCCCTGGCCCGCGACCTTCCCGACACCGCCTTGACCTTCGAGGCCGGCGACATCGTTGACCAGATCATGGACTTCGGCTCGCCAACCCCGATTGAAGTCGCCATCAGCGGTTTTAACCTCTCCGCTGACCACGAATACGCCGAACGCGTGCGCGCCGAGATGGCCAAGCTTCCCGACCTGCGCGACCTGCACTACGCGCAGCCGCTCGATTATCCCAGCCTCAATGTCGATATCGATCGCGTTCGTGCGGGCCAGCTCGGTCTTACCGTCGATCAGATTGCCCGCTCCGTGGAAACCGCTACCTGGTCCAGCCGCTTTGTCTCGCGCAACTTCTGGCAGGACCCCAATACCGGCATCGGTTATCAGGTCCAGGTTGAAGTCCCGCAAAACGAAATCAAGTCGCTCGACGATCTGGCCACGCTTCCATTAATGAGCGGCGGCGATGCCAATCATCCCAATCTCGGCGACGTCGCCAATCTCTCTTACGGCCAGGTGATCGGTGAATTCGACCGCTACGATATGCAGCGCATGATTTCCCTCACCGCCAATGTGCAGGGCGAAGACCTGGGCCGCGCGGCGCGGCAGATCCATCAGGCAATCGAGCGTGCCGGCCAGCCGCCCCGCGGCGTGGAGGTTCATATTCGCGGGCAGATCGCGCCCATGGAGGAGACCTTTCACTATCTCACGCTCGGCCTCATCTTTGCCGTGGTGGCCATCTATCTGCTGCTCGCCGCCAACTTTCAATCGCCCCGCCTGGCTTTTGTCGCCGTCTCCACCACTCCCGCCGTTCTGTGTGGCGTGATCCTGATGCTGCTAGCCACCGGCACCACGCTCAACCTGCAATCGTTTATGGGAGCGATCATGGCTCTCGGCGTATCCGTTGCCAACTCCATCCTGCTGGTCACATTCGCTGAAAACCACCGCCGCACCACCAGCGATTCTTCCACTCAGGCCGCCGTTTTCGGTGGACGTACCCGTCTTCGTCCCATCCTCATGACCAGCATCGCCATGATTGCCGGCATGGTACCAATGGCCCTGGCTTTCGGCGAAGGAGGCCATCAGACGTCGCCTCTTGGCCGCGCAGTTATCGGGGGTCTCGCCGCTTCCACCATCGCCACGCTGTTCATTCTTCCCGCCATCTTCTCGGCGGTACAGGAACATGCCTCCAAGCTTTCGGCATCGCTCGACGTAACCGATGAAAACAGTCCTCACGCTTCGTTTTGAAGTATAAGGAGTATCCCATGAATTCGCCACGTTCCCCGCATTCGCCCACACCGCTTGCCAGGTTTGTCCTATCTGTCGCGCTTCTGGCCGCGGGGCTGGCCGCGACCGTATTGCCGACGGGTTGCGGCCAGCAGGCATCTGCAGTGCCAGCACCGCAGGCAGTGCCGCTGTCAGTCGATACCGTTGCCGTGGTCTCGCGCCGCCTGGACATGACCATCCGTCTGCCCGGTGAGCTTCAGCCATTCGAAGAGGTTCGTGTCTTTCCCAAGGTGAGCGGTTTTGTGCAGTGGATTGGCGTGGATCGCGGCTCGCAGGTTAAACAAGGCCAGCTCCTGGCCCTCTTGACCGCGCCGGAAATCGTCGCCCAGAAAGCCGAGGCCCAGGCAAAGGTGCTCAGCGCTGAAAACCAGCGCATCGCCGGCGAAGCTAAGCTCGCAGCCGACGAGAGCACATATCAACGCCTCAAAGCTGCCTCCGCGACTCCCGGAGTGATCTCCGACGACGAACTTGAAACCGCGCAAAAAACTGCCGAAGCCGACAGCGCACGTGTCGTCGCGCTCCGTAACAGTGCCGACGCCGCGCGCGCCGAATTGCGTTCCGCTCTCGAAATGGAAAGCTATCTTCGCATCACCGCGCCCTTCGATGGCGTTGTCACCAAGCGCAACGTGCATCCCGGCGCCCTGGTCGGACCCGCCAGCGGTTCAAGCACCCAGTCTTCGATGCTGCGCATCGAACAGGTGGCCCATCTCCGCCTGGTCGTCGCCGTGCCCGAGATTTATGTAGCCGGTGTCGAGAAAGGCGCCAAGGTCAGCTTCAGCGTCCCTGCCTTTCCTGGCCGCAGTTTCACCGGAACCGTGGCCCGTGTAGCCGAATCCATCGACGTCTCCACGCGCACCATGCCCGTTGAACTCGACGTCTTTAATCCCAGTGCCGAGCTCGCCTCCGGCATGTTCCCTGATGTTATCTGGCCTGTCCGCCGCTCCGAGCCCACGCTTTTCGTTCCCCAATCTGCTGTGTCGCGCACAACCGATCAAAGTTACGTCTTCCGCGTCCGCAACGGAGTGGCCGAGCAGGTCAACGTCAAAACCGGCGCCTCGGTGGGCAATCTTACAGAGGCATTTGGCGACCTGCGCGCGGGCGACCAGGTGGTCCTCCGCCCCAGCGACGATGTGCATCCCGGGTCGGCTGTAATTCCTCATCTCGAACCCGGTGCGATGTGAGCATTTGCCTCATGTTTCGGCGCGTATAGGACTCCGGCTGCAGCTTGGCCGAAGAAACAACCTTCCTGGTCACGGCGGCATCGATTCCGTCATCGAGTCGAGTTGGCGCAGGTGGACTTCAAGCTTCCGGCCATGTCCTGATGTTCAACGAGTGGCGGGAATCCAAGTGCGGCATCGCTGTCTGAGGGAATCCATTGACGTCAAGGAATGCTGGCCAGATCTTCCCCGATAATCCTGCAATCATCGCCCCCACGGGCGACGATTCGGCACTGAGGGATTTCCTCTCCCCGTCGGCGCTGTTCTCGGGCGGAGGCGAACTCGGTGCGCGCATGGGGCAGATGGATTGGTCGAGAACGCCGTTGGGCCCGGTGGAAGAGTGGCCGCAAAGCCTCAGAACCTGCATCCGTATCATTCTTACCTCGCGGCAGCCGATGTTTGTCTGGTGGGGCGATAAACTCATCAACCTCTACAACGATGCATATAAGACAATCGTCGGAGACAAGCATCCCCAAGCCCTCGGCCAACCGGCCAGCGTGGTATGGCGTGAGATCTGGGACCAGATCAGCCCGAGAACCGAATCGGCGATACGCTCCAACGAGGGCACGTATGACGAGTCGCTGCTGCTGATCATGGAACGCTACGGATATCGGGAGGAAACCTACTACACATTTTCTTATAGTCCCGTGCCCAACGATCGCGGCGGAACGGGCGGCATCATATGCGCGAACACCGATGATACACAGCGGATCATTGGAGAGCGGCGCGTTGCCCTGCTTCGCGAACTGGCTTTTCGCACCTCTGACGCGCGCACCTGGCAGGATGCGTGCAGGCTCAGCGTGCTGGGTCTGGAGAGCGATCCACGCGATATTTGCTTTGCTCTCATTTACGTCCTGAATGAGTCACGCACTGACTTGGAATTGGCGAACGGGCTGCGGATCGGGAGCGACCATCCCGCGGCGCCAGCGGTTCTGCCCTTTGGCAGTTCCGGGTTCTGGCCCACGGAGCAGGCGATTCAGACGCATGAGATTCAACTGGTGCATCATCTGGATCGGACCTTTCCGGGTTTGCCCGGAGGAGCATGGGATACGTCTCCCAGTACCGCCGCGGTCTTGCCGCTTTCGCCGCCAGGCTCGACGGGAAGAGCGGGAGTTCTCATCCTCGGCCTGAACCCCTACCGCAAGGTAAGTGAGGACGACGTCGGGTTTCTGAAACTCATCGCCAGTCAAATCTCCGCCAGCATCGCCAACGCTGAAGCTTACGAGCAGGAGAGACAGCGCGCCGAAGCCCTGGCAAGACTCGATCGGGCCAAGACCATCTTCTTCAGCAACATCAGCCATGAGTTTCGGACCCCGCTTACTTTGATGCTCGGGCCCCTGGAGGACCTGCTCGACAAGCGGCGCGAATCGCCGCTTCCGCCCGATGCCGTGGAAGAGGTTGAGACGGTCCACAGAAACGGCCTCAGACTCTTGAAACTTGTGAACACACTTCTGGATTTCTCCCGTATCGAAGCAGGAAGAGTTCGGGCGACTTTTCGGCCTGTCGATCTTGCCGCGCATACGGCAGCATTGGCCAGTGTCTTCCGCTCGGCGATGGAAAGGGCAGGGCTCACCTATCGCATCAACTGCGAGAAGCTGCCGCAGCCGGTTTACGTGGATCTGGAAATGTGGGAGAAGATCGTACTGAATCTTCTCTCCAACGCCTTCAAATTCACGTTGAGTGGGGGCGTCGAAATCACCTTATCCGCCATCGACAAAGAGGCGAAACTCTCGGTGATCGACAGCGGCACCGGAATTGCTGAGGTGGAACTGCCCCGCATATTCGAACGTTTTCATCGCATCGAGGGCGCTGCCGGGCGCACGCATGAGGGCACAGGAATAGGCCTGGCTCTGGTGGACGAGCTGGTGCGCCTGCACGGTGGAAAGGTGGAGGTAGAGAGTCGGGTTGGGCAGGGAACCAGATTCCAGGTATTCATTCCCTTCGGCACGGCCCACCTTTCTCCCGAAAGTGTCGTCCATGACTGCGCTGTCAGCGACGGCGCCATCGTTGCCGCTCCCTTTGTGCAAGAGGCCCTACGCTGGCTCCCCGGCCATTCCAGCACGGAAGAACCGCTTACCAAGGATTTGGCAAATGAAAATCTCGGCCTGGCTTTCAGCGGGCCTGAAATAGGCAACGAAAAACTGGCACGCGTGCTGCTGGTCGACGATAACCGCGACATGCGGGAATACGTGGAGCGACTCCTAAATCGCCGGTACGAAGTTACGTCGGCCGGCGACGGCGAGCAGGCTCTTGATGCCGCCGTCGCGAATCCTCCCGATCTGGTGCTGAGCGACATCATGATGCCCAGGCTGGATGGTTTTGGGCTTCTCGAGAAATTGCGGGCTCACCCTGCAACCTCGGCTATACCTGTCATTCTTTTGTCGGCGCGCGCGGGGGAAGAGGCGGAATCGGAAGGGTTGGAGGCGGGAGCAGACGACTACCTGGTGAAGCCTTTCACTGCGCGTGAACTGCTGGCACGCGTGGGCGCGCATGTTTCCATGTACCGGCTGCGCCTGGAACTCATGCGCATCGAGCATGAACACCGCATGAAAGCGGAGGCGGCAGAGCGGCAGTACCGCATGATCCTGGAAAGCATCTCGGAAGGTTTTCTTTATGTCGACCGCAACTGGCGCATCCAGCTCGCTAACGAGCAATGGGCGGCGCTCGCCGGCATGACCATGCGTCAGGCCATCGGCAAAAATCTCTGGCAATGCTTTCCCGGCCTGGAGGATTCAGTTTTTGGCCGCAGCTACCGCCAGGCCATGGAAACTCTCGAGGTGGCGCGAGCCGAAGAGTACTACCCGCCGCTGAACCGCTGGTTTCACGTGAACATTTATCCGTCATCGGAAGGTATCGCCATTTTCGCCCAGGACGTAACCGAGCGGCGTATCGACCAGGAACGGCTGCTGCTCACAGAAAAGCTGGCGGCTACGGGCCGCCTTGCCGCCACCATCGCTCACGAAATCAACAATCCTCTCGAATCCGTGCTTAATTTGATCTATCTGGCGCGCACCTCCCGCAACCACGCCGACAGGGTTCAGGAGTTTTTGGTCACAGCCGAAAGGGAAGTGACCCGCGTGTCGCACATAGCCAGGCACACTCTCGGCTTTTACAGAGAGACCTCGGTCCCGTCGCAAGTTGATCTCACCGCATTGCTCGACGAAGTCCTTTCTGTCTATGAGAGCCGTCTGCGCGCCGTTGGCATTGAAATTGAAAAAGATCTCGCTGTCCTGCCGCCCATTGAAGCCCTGCGCGGGGAAATGCACCAGGTCTTCTCTAACCTGGTCTCTAATGCCATTGACGCCATGCGTGACGGAGGCAAACTTACCGTGACGTTTCGCGAAGCCGTGGAAAATGGCCGCGCCGGCGTTAGCGTCAGTATTGCGGACAACGGCGTGGGTATTCCCGCGGAGAATCTTCCTCGCCTCTTCGAGCCCTTCTTTACCACCAAGCCCAATTCCGGTACCGGGCTCGGCCTCTGGGTTGTGAAACAATTCGTTGAATGCTGGGGCGGACACATTGAGGTGTCCAGCAGCGTCAAGCCGCGCTCCTCCCACGGCACCAGGTTTAATCTATTTGTGCCGCTGGTGGCGGTAGGTCAGCCTCTGCGTCGGAGTGGAATCACGCCCCACATCATGTAGCGCGACCTGAAGGAGGAAATGCTTGGCAGGAGAAATACTGTTTGCACTCGCCGGAACTCCACCACCGCCTTTCGGAGACCAACTGAAAGTGCCGAATTTCCGGACAGGCGATGGCCGGTTGCGAGTGCTGGTAGTTGATGATGAATGCCTGATTGCCGATACCCTGTGTGTCATCCTTAACGAAAATGGATTTGAGGCAGTGGCCGCGCATAGCGGGCCTGAAGCGCTGGCCGCTGCGCGCAACCTGCGGCCCGATGTCGTCCTCAGCGACGTCCTGATGCCGAGAATGTCGGGGGTGGAGTTGGGAGTCCAGTTGCGCAAGGATTTTCCGGGGATAAAGATCATTCTCTTCTCCGGGCAGACAGCCACCTCCAGGCTGATTCTCCGCGCTGAAGAAGAAGGGCACCACTTCGAACTCTTTCCCAAGCCCATTCATCCCGACGAATTGATGACCCGACTGAGAGGTTTGTGCTGAGGCGACATCCCGTTCTCTGGAATTCGCCCGGCGCAGCTAGCAAACCCGGCAGAACCCCAGGCCCATAAGCGCCGCGGTCTTGCGCAGCGTCGAGGCGATATGTCCCACGCCCACGGCGCAATGGTGCGCCGGCCCATGGGCGTTCCATGCCTCCACAAAACCGCGCGCGCCCAGTGAAAACCGGTAGCGGCTGTTGGTATTCCCGATTTCAAGAATTGGTCCGGCTACGCACTCGCCTTCGGCCACTACCAGTTTGAATCTGTGCTCCGCATCCTCTGCCACAGAGAGCAGCGTCACTGGGCCGTGCCTTACGCTCATCTCCACTGACAGGCCGCGGCCCACTTTGCCGTGATACACCCTGAGCGGCCGCACCTTGGTTTTTCCTTCGGCAATCGCGAAATGCCCTGGACCGTCGTGGCCCATCAGCACCAGGTCTTCCCTGAAATCCATAGCATAGTATTCGGTGAACGAGCCGCCGGCGCCCAGCACATCCATGATCTTCATGGCCAGCACGTTCTTTACCTCGTACTCGCCGGCCACCGGAATGTGGCGCACGGTGAGCAGGGAAGTTCCGAGAATGATGGAACTCATGGTGTCTTCATTCTCGACATTGCCTGAGCCCTTGTAGTAGTAGGCCATCGCATCCAGGTCGTAGCGTCCGGAAAACGTATCCAGAGCCACTGAAGTCCGCGCAGCGCGCCGCAGTTCTTCCTCCGGGCAGTCCGGCTGGACATCGAAGATGTCGCGGAATTCGGCGACGCGGCGCGAAACGCTTTCCTCGCTCGCTTCCGCGCGCAAGGCGCTCAACTCATCCACCTCGAGAATCTCAGCATGGGCGCCGAAGGCAATGGATACCTGTGTCACATCAGTCATGATGTCGAGCATGCCGCTGTAGTAATGTCCCATCAGCCCCATGCGCGCCGCAGCCAGCGCGGAGCGTACGCGCGCGGCGGCCAGCCATTCCTCGATCTCACGCCACGAAGCCTCTTCATCCAGCACACCAGTCACCTGGTGGAACGGAATCTCCGCGCGCAGCAACAGGTTGGCGATCTCGGGCGCCGGGCAGGCATTGCAATATGCCAGCCATTCTCCGGTCATCCGCGTGCGATCCTCCAGCCGGTTGAATGCGGCATAGTCGATCGCCGCCTCCGGCTGAAGATTGAGCACGATCACCGGAACGCCCGCGCGCTGCACCAGCGGCAGCACCGTGTTGGAGAGTGCATAAGTGGTGATGTAAAGGAACAGTACGTCGATGTCTTCGCGCCGCGAGCGGTGCCCGGCTTCGTGGGAGCGCTGCGCAGTGTCAATCAATCCCAGGTTCACCACCGTAACGCCAGGACGGGACAGATGATTGCCCACCCTCGCCACATACGATTTCAGCCGCTCCTCGAGTCCGGCA
>JASHOY010000100.1 GCA_030038435.1 Acidobacteriaceae bacterium
GCAGAGGCGGGAAGGCCGGTGAGGTATCCCGGAGAGCAGACCCTACGCATTCGCGAGGAGAACCGCCGGCTGGGTTTGCCGGTGGACGAAGGGCTGTGGGAGCAGATTGCGGGAATGAAGGCAGAGGGATCAGATAGCCAGCGATGAAGGCCGGGTGGCAAGGCGCGCGCGTTATTCTGGGGCATGGATCTCGGATCGCTTCCCAAGGTCGAGCTGCACCTGCATCTGGATTGCTCTCTGAGTTACGCAGCGGTTTCGCGGCTGGATGCCGGAGTGACGCGCGAGGAGTATGCGCGGGAGTTTGTGGCGCCGGCGCGGTGCACGAATCTGGCTGATTTTCTTGCGCGCGCACCGAGGGGATTGCAGTTGATGCAAAGCGAGGAGTCGCTGCGGCTGGTGACGGAGGACGTCTTCACGCAGCTGGCGGCGGACGGCGTGGTGTATGCGGAGCTGCGGTTTGCGCCGCTGCTGCACCTGGAGCGCGGGCTGACGGCGGAGCGCGTGGTGGAGGTGGTGGAGCGGGAGACGGAGCGGCTGACACGCGCGACAGGCATCGAGGCGGGAGTGATTCTTTGCACGCTGCGGCATTTCAACGCGGAAGAGAGCATGGCGACGGCGGGGTTGGTGGATGCGTTCCGCGGCAGCCGCGTGGCGGCGCTTGACCTGGCCGGCGACGAGGCGGGGTTTCCGCTGGATGCGCATATCGGCGCGTACAGGTTTGCGCGCGAGAAGGGATTGTTCCGCACCGCGCACGCAGGCGAGGGATGCGGGCCGGAGAGCGTGTGGGAGACGCTGCGGGTGCTGGCGCCGCAGCGTATCGGGCACGGAACGCGCAGCTACGAAGACACGGCTCTGGTGGAGCATTTGCGCGAGGAGCGGATTCACCTGGAGCTTTGCCCGTCGTCGAATGTGCAGATCATTCCTTCGATTTTGAGCTGGGAGCATCACCCCATTGACCGGCTTTACCGCGCCGGGGTGGCCCTGAATGTAAACACCGACACGCGGATGCTGACGCCGGCGACGCTCACCGGCGAGTACGATGGGCTGCGGCGCACGTTCGGGTGGGGCGAGGAGGAATTTCTGCGTACGAACCTGATGGGAGTGGAGGCGGCGTTCGCGGAAGAGGCGTTGAAGGAGCGGGTGCGGGGGCGGATCGCGTCGGCTTATGGGCCGGTGGTTCCGGTGGGGTGAGCGGCGCGGGTCTGGGCGCTGAACCAGGCGTAGTTCAGAATGGCGAACGATCCATCAGTCATGAGCAAGTTCAGCACATTTTGAGGATGATTCGGGGTTGGCGCCGCGAGCGGTCTGCGCGGAGGTTGCATGGCGCCTCGGTGCTGAAGCGGGCGCCTGATCCGCGCGCTGGTCTCCATTTGTCGTGTTATGCTGGAGTCGCTCAGTTCAACTTCTTCATTTGCAATCTTGACGGCTCGGACCAGGGGTCTCCCAGGCCGGGTTTTCTTATTAGGGTGGCACATGATTACTGAGCTTGACTCGCGAATTGCTGCACTAACCAACGACGAAGCAATTCAGGCATCCGCCTACCTCGCAGAATGCCTTCGTCAGCAGCTTCAGGCTGCATTTCACGCGCCGGTCACAATCGACGACAATCAAGCTGCAGGCATGCTGTGCACCGCCTTCCCCGAGGCTGCCGGCGAGTTGCAGGGCGTCCGGCCTGGCGCCGATGATCAGTTTCGTGCGCAGGCAGCCCGTCAGTTTTTGGCAGTGTGCGCGGAAGAACCGCAATACGCGGGCTACGTGCAGGATGCGATCGACCAGCTCGTCTTCAAATGCGAGCCTTTAACTCTCATGGCCGTCGCCGCCGGCATCGTCTTCCTTATGCAGCTGAAGTTCAAAGCCAATGTAACGGTACACACAAAGACGGTGGATGGGACGTTCGAAATTGGCAAGAACCCGACCTCAGAAGGTTTGCTCAAGAAGATACTCTCAATAGGCTCACTGAAATAGGCAGACAGATTCCGCTCGGGGGTAGCTCAAATGACTCAGACGACGAACTTGCCTTGCACCGTGGTCCTTACATACGACCCTGAACATTTCGACCCCAAAAGTCTTTCCGGATCTGCGATTGGAGCACCCACCAAGTGGGAGAGCTTTCCTGTTCTCGCGTTTCCTTGCCCGCCAGATATGGTTCCGGCCCTGCGTGGTCTTAGCGGAGTGAGTTATGTCATCGAGCCGCGAATGAGCATGTACTGCAACATCCTCTCGGAGATAGAAAAGCTGTGCCGGATGCCGGAGCAGATGCGCGGGAACGTCAAGATCGTGAGTCTCAGCATTTCGCCCGGTCCCGGCGCTTTCGACGCATCCGAGCCCATGAACATCGCGACGCGGGCCGCATCCGAGGCGGGATTAACGGTGGTGGTCGCAGCAGGCAATGAGGGCCCGGGAGAAAACACCCTGAATCCCTGGTCGGTGGCTCCATGGGTGATTGGCGTCGCAGCCGCAGATGAAGCAGGCACACGCATCTGGGACCGTTCATCGGTGGGAAGGCCGAACGACCCTGTCTATCACCCAACCGTTGCCGCACCCGGAGTGGACATTCCGGTTCTTGTTTCACCTCCTGAGGAACTGAAAAAGCGTCACGGGACCGCTGTCGCGAGCGTGCTGATTGGATTTCCCGAGGGCCACGGCGAAGCAGTCGAATCGGGCACAAGCCTTGCCGTCCCCGTTGTTTCCCGTTTATGCAGCTACCTTCACCGATTCATCGATGCGCTTTATAACGCGCATCGAATGCTGGTTGAAGTTGAGCGCACAGGCACAATTGACATCAACGCTGCCATCCAGTTCTCGAAACTTGAACCGTTTCCCACCTTTCTCAACGCGTTCAAAGCCACGGGCAGACAGCCTTTGTACAGCTTCCTTCCAATTACTATCAAGGCGCTCCTGGTAGCGGCGGCTCGCCCCATGCCGGGCTACGATGTGCACGTGGCCGGCGCGGGTTTCGTCGACGATCAGGTGATGGCCAACTATCTGAAGGGATTTTCGGCGCGGGACTTTCTGCATTTCTTCAGTGTGAGCCCTGACCAGGCCGTTGCGGAGAGCGCGGAACTGCCGGAAGTCAACTTCGACGGTCCCATTGTCCCGGCGAGCTTCGTGGACG
>JASHOY010000101.1 GCA_030038435.1 Acidobacteriaceae bacterium
CTCCACCGGCCCGGGGCAGGGAATCGTCAGCACCCCGTCGGCTGCCTGCGCCAGCTCCGCCGGAACGCCGTTGCCCTCGTTGCCCACAATCAGCGCCACCGGCGCGGTCAGATCCACCAGGTCCGCCGGCTCAGCCTCATGCACGGTTGTCGTCCATATCTTCACGCACGCCTCGCGCAAGTGCGTCAGGCAGTCGCGCGCGCTCACGCTCAGCAGCGGCACGCGAAAGACGCTTCCCGCCGACGCCCGCACCGCCTTCGGATTCCAGGCGCAAACCGTCCCTGGGAGCGCCAGCACGCCGTCGGCTCCAAACGCTTCTGCAGAGCGCAAAATGGTTCCCAGGTTTCCCGGGTCCTGTATCCCTGCCAGCACCACCACCAGCGGCACCACCTTGCGATGCCGGTCCACAATGTGAGCCCACGTCCAGTCCGGTGGCTCAATCAACGCTGCTACCGGCTGCGGCGACTGCGTCTCCATGGCCGACTGAAGCAGTTCCTGCGCCATCACCAGAATTTCGGTCTCCGCAGGCAGGGGCAGCTTCTCGTAGAGCTTCTCCTGCCCCTGTGCTGCAAACAGACGGTCGATCAGCAGCCCGGCGCGCAGCGCTTCCTCGATAAGAATCGGCCCCTCGATTGCGGCCAGCCCTCGTGAAGCGCGCCCCGGCCCCGCGAATGCTTTTCGCAGCTCTTTCAGGCGGGCGTTTTGCTTACTCTGTACAATGCGAACAGGCATGGGCAAAATCTTCCGGTTCCTGTGCTGATTCTACGGCGTTTCTCCCCAGCTGGGGGGAAAGCAGCTTTTCGCTTCTCGCCTGTGGCTTTGTGTTTTCCGCCGTTATCGGTCCAGAGCGGAGCGGCGAGGCATGCGGATGAGTCAGGTTTCCGCTTTCCAAGGCGAAAGGCGAGATAGAGGCGCCGGTTCAGCCGGATCGCTCGAAGCTGGGGCGTCGAGCTGGCGTTGCCCAACTTGCACCGAGGGCGGTGCTATGATAGCTTCCGTCTTTACGGCACCTTTTAGTTCGGGAACGAGGTAGGCCCTCTTGTCGGCGGAGATTTTGCGTGTCCATCCCGATGAACCCCAACCGGATCGGATCGCCTATATCGTATCTTGCCTGCGTAAAGGCGACGTGGTTGCACTGCCCACTGACACCTTTTACGGCCTCGCCGTCGACCCCGTCAACCTTCGCGCTGTAGAACAGATTTACCAGATCAAAACGCGCCAGAAGCACAAGCCCCTGTCGCTGCTCATAAGCTCCATCTTCCAGGCCTACGAACTGGTCCGCGAGACCGACGCCACCTTCGACCGCCTCGCCGAACGTTTCTGGCCCGGACCGCTCACCATCATTGTCCGCGCCGGCACCAAGCTGCCACTGCGCTCCACCGCGAACACCGGCAATGTAGCTCTCCGCTTGCCCGAGGCGGCGATTCCGCGCGCGGTGGTCGAAGAGCTAGGCCTCCCCATTACGGCCACCTCCGCCAACCTGCAGGGATCGCCGGAGTGCGTTCACGCAGCCTGCGTCCGCGACCAGCTCGGGGACCGCGTTCCCTTGATCATCGACGGCGGCCCTACAGGCCGCTCCCAGCCCACTACGATTGTCGATCTCTCTCTGGGACCGGGCCGCTGGGAAATTCTGCGCGAAGGCGCGATACCCACTCACGAAGTGGTGATGGCCTTGCAGCGCTAGCATCTGCAGAGTTCCAGCCGGGTTGGTTGGAACGTCGTCATGGAATTCTCGTGCAAATCGCAATGCTGCCGTCACAAAAGCGTAGGATTGAATCTATGGGGGGAGCAGACAGGGCCAAACGCCGCGGCATCAGGCTGCGCGTCGCGCTCATTCTGGTCGCTGTTATCTTCGCGGTTGCCGCTGTCTGGTGCCACTGGGTCTACACCCAAATCCAGAAGTACGCTCACGAAGACCAGGCCGCGCCCGCCGACGCCATCGCCGTCCTCGGCGCCGCTGAGTGGGACGGCCGTCCTTCACCTGTCTACCGCGACCGCCTCGACCACGCCCTCGATCTATACCGCAGCGGCATTGCCCCGCTCATCATCACCGTGGGTGGTTCCGGCGGCGACCAGTACAGCGAAGGCTCCGTAGGCGCGCAGTACCTCATCAGTATGGGCGTTCCCGAGCAGGACGTGATTGCCGAAACGCATAGCCGGGACACCGAGCAGTCCGCGGAACGCATCGCGGTTATCGCTCGCGCTAACGGCATCCATCGCATCGTCGTGGTCAGCGACCCCACCCACATGTTCCGGGTGCACGCGCTTTTCGCCGCCGACGGATTCGACGTTCTCACCTCTCCGCGCGCTGTCCCCCCCAACAACGACAACGAGCTGAAGTTTGACCGCATCGCCCACGAAATGATCAGCTACACTCTCTGGCGCATGCATCTGCACTGACGCGGAGCGCCATGCGGAATTTGCGCTCGCCACCCAACTTGTGCGTTATCTCACCAGCACGTACGCCACCACGGCCGCGCTCAACGTCGACAGAAAATTGACTGCATCATTATTCAGCAATCCGCCCAGCTCCAGGGTTGCCCCTAGCAGGCTGTCGAACAACAATCCAAACACTCCTCCCGCCGCCGCAAGCCAGAACATCCCCATCCCGCCGCCGACGGCCAGGGCTCCCAAAGCAGCCACCACCGCCGCCGTTGCCATTCCCGCCAGTGTGCCAGCCACGCTGATCGCTCCGTCTCTTCCCGGTTCAACCGCGCGCCAGGTGGTAATCATCCGCGGACGGCCACCGAGCACCTGGCCCAATTCCGAGGAAACCGTGTCCGCGGCAGCTTCCGCCAACGCCGCCAATCCCAACGCGAAAAAAGCTGTGTGCGTGCCCCCCGCCCGCGACGCCCACTGCTGTCCGCCGGCCCATCCCTCCAGCAGCCGATTCGTCACCAGCCCCGCCGTTCCCAGATTTGCCGCCACCTGCGCCGCGGTGCGACCCATCCGCCGCTCCGCTGTTCCCAGCCGCTCTTTCTTGCTTCGTCCCACTCGCGTGGCTCCAAACGCGAGTAGAAACACCGCCAGCACTGGGACCACCGCCGTCCGCCATGGTCCGCTGCGATAGGCCGAGGTCGCATACATGAGGCCGGCATTGATCAACGCTCCGGTCAGCGCCGCGCCTGCCGTCGCCGCACGCAGAGTGTAGGTGGCCACACCCAGAATCGCGCTCAGCCCCAACGCCCAAATGGCGACCGGGGGAACCTGGGCAAACCAGTGCCGCGTCTCCACCGCTACATTTGCGCAGACCACCGGCAGAACCAACGACAGCACCATCCACGATTGCCATTCCAGCTTTGATTCCCTCACGCCTTCATCGTAATTTGTCGACTCTGCGCGCGCAGCATCGCTCCTCGTCACCGTGCTTCATAGTCGCCGTCCTTCCCGGCTAGGGTCCGCGAATGTGGTTGAAAACCTCTGCTTCTGCGCGTTGCTGGATGCCGCGATTCCTTCAGCGCCGTGGCTGCGTCTAAAGCGGTATCGGCAATCACAGCTACAGCGTCGGAGAGGCGGCCCAGCCACCCCACCCGCTTGATTTACAATCACCAGGGAAGCAGGAAAAGAACTGAATGAGGCTTTTTCCGAACCATAAACGCCGTGCGCGCGTACGGCTGATTGAGGCGGGTGCGATTCTTGCGGCCGCTGCCCTGATTGCCGGGTGCGGCGACAATTTCCGCCCCATTGTTTCGCCGGTCACCCCCTCCGGACCTGCGCCCCAGCCTACCTCTTACGCCGTGGTCGTCTCTCAGCCCTCGCCCACCACCGGTGTGGCCACCATCATCGACTATTCTGGCGATTCCGTGATGGCCCAGGCGCCCATCGGGCCCGGCCCCGACTCTTTCACCATCGACGAAGGCGGCTTCACCGGCTACACGCTCAACAGCGATGGAACGATCACCAATTTCCCCATCAGCACCCAACTGCAGCAGAAGCTGGTCACCTATAGCACCGTCCCCTCCACCGCTAAGATCGTAAATCTCTTTGCCCCTTCCGCGGGTCTCTGGGCTACCGATCTCAGCAACAACGGCATCGATCTCTTTCAGAGCTCGCCTGAGACCTTCAAGCTCAACATTCCCGTGCAAACCGGTCCCACCTTTATCGCCGGTTCCGGAACCCTCACCGGCGAGCGTGAGTACGTCATCAGCCAGGGCTTTACCGATTCCACGGGCATGGACTGCAACACCTCGCCCACTACCGTTTCCTCCACGGGATGGGCCACACCGATCGAAATCGCCAGCGACGCCACCGATCCGCCCATTCCTCTGGGCAATTGCCCGGTTTACGCCGTGCAAAGCCCCGATTTGAAGCGTCTCTTCGTTCTGAACCGCGGCAGCGACACGATAACCGTGATCAACAGCCAAAACAACACCTTGGACGCGTGTGCTCCGTTCACCAACCAGAACGGCCAGACCGTCACCTGCCATCCCACTCTGCCTTTGTCGCAGGCGGCGATGGCGGCTACCGGCATCACACCGCCTAATTGCGATACCACCACCGATCCCACGTGCGGCCTGCCTCCGGTCGCCGGCCCCGTCTACGCTGAATACAATGCCGCCGATCAGGAACTCGTTGTCTCTAATTACGACGGCGATACCGTGAATATCATCGACGTCAGCTTGGACATTTACGGCAACGATAGTTCTACCTTCGGCACCACCTACACCGTGCCCGTTGGCGAGCACCCGGCCAGCGTGACCGCCCTCCAGGACGGCAGCCGCGCCTACACCGCTAATCAGGGCGATATGTCCACGTCCAATGGCACGGTCAGCGTCGTCAACCTGGTCAGCCACACACTGGAAAAGACTCTCGACGTTGTCGGCCATCCGCGTACCGTGGTCTCTACCCAGAATTCACTATATGGCAAAGTTTACGTCGCTTCGCCGGATACGCCATACCTCACCATCCTTCAAACGACTTCGGATCTGGTGGATACCACGGTTCTGATCGAAGGCAATCCTGTTGACGTTCGCGTGACCACCACCAACGGCAACAGCGGCAGCAACATTAACTACAGCAGCCGCGTGCCCGGCTATGGTCAACCGTGCAATCTGCCCGGCATACCCACGCCTACCGGCAGCGAGACGCTGCTGCAGGCCTGCCAGGCCATCCCTTAGAGGAAAAAGACACACAAAACTCGAGTAAGCTCAAAGGAGGGCCATTTTCCATAGTGGAAATGGCCCTCAGTTCGTGCATATTGAGAAAGTCTCAAGATTTGAAGTGCACGATTCAAAGATCACTGACGCCTGTCTTCCCACATGCCGGCCCCGACTAAATCCCGCCTGGATATCCTCCTTGTGGAGCGCGGCCTGGTTTCCAGCCGCGAGCGCGCCCGCGCGCTCATTCTTGCCGGTCGCGTCCTCGCCGCCGAACAGAAAATCGACAAGCCCGGCACCGCCATCCCTGCCGATTCCCCTATCTGCCTCCTTGGCGAAGATCAGCCCTACGTCAGCCGCGGCGGACTGAAGCTCGCCGCCGCCCTGGACCATTGGCAGATCGAGGTACGCGACCGCGCCTGCCTCGACGTAGGCACTTCCACCGGTGGATTCACCGATTGCCTTCTCCAGCACGGCGCCGCGCACGTCATCGCCGTCGACACCGGTTTCGGACAAATCGCCATGAAACTGCGCAACCATCCCTGCGTCACGCTCCTCGAGCGCACCAACGCCCGTTTTCTCGCCCCCGGCGCCTTGTCCGCAGAGCAGGGAATCGTCTCGCCAGCCTTCCTGTCCATGGACGTCTCCTTTATCTCCGCCACGCTGCTCCTCGAGCCGGTTCTCGCCGCCGCGCCGCAACTCACGGAAGCCGTTATTCTGGTCAAGCCGCAATTTGAAGCCGGACGGCAGCACGTGGGCAAAGGCGGAATTGTCCGCGATCCCGCCTCTCATCAACTCGCCATCGACAGAGTCGCCGACTGCGTCCGTTCGCTGGGCTGGCAGGTAGTCGAAGCCATCCCATCGCCGATCGCAGGCGCCGAGGGCAACAGGGAATTCCTCCTCTACGCGAAGCGCGCCTGACCTCCCGGTTCCAGACAGCGCCGCTGTTACACTGTACGCGAATGCCTCGCGTAGCCATTGTCAGCAAGCCGCGCCAGGAAGAGCTCCGTCACTTGCTTCCTGAGCTCGTCGCGTGGCTGCGCGCCCGTGCTTTCGAGCCCATCCTCGACCGGGAAGGCAGCGAATATTCCACCGATGCTCCCGCCATCGAGCGCAAAGAGATGCCCCAGCACAAGCCCGCCCTGGTCATCGTTCTTGGCGGCGACGGCACTCTGCTTTCCGCTGCCCGTGCCTTCGGCGCCACCGGCACGCCCATCCTCAGCGTCAACCTCGGCTTCCTCGGCTTCCTTACAGAGGTCCGCCTCTCCGAACTCTATCCCACCCTGGAAAGCTGGTGCAGCGGATGCCACGAACTGGACGGCCGCGCCATGCTCCATGCCGAACTCTGGCGCGATGGAACGCTTCACTCCAGCTACGAAGCCCTCAACGAAATCGTGGTCTCCAAAGGCGACATCGCGCGCATGGGCGATTTCACCGTCGAGCTCGACGGCAAACTGGTCGCCCGCTTTCGCGCCGACGGCGTCATCGTCTCCACGCCCACCGGTTCCACCGCATACACGCTCGCCGCCAACGGGCCCATCCTCACACCCGATGTTGACGCGCACGTGGTCACGCCCATCTGCCCGCACCTGCTCACGCTGCGCCCCATCGTCGTTCGCGGCGACGCCTCGCTCACCGTCCGCGTTGAAGGAATCCCCAATCTGGCTCTGCTCACTGTCGACGGCCAGCAGGCAGTCGAGCTCGAACGCGGCGACGAACTCCGCTGCCACCGCTCTGCCTACTGCGTCAACCTGGTCCGCATCCGCGACAGCGGTTTCTTCGAGGCGTTGCGCAGCAAGCTGAGCTGGGGTGAGCGCTGAAGCCGTTCACGAGTCCAGTTTGACGTCGCGGCACTCCGATCATGCGAGCGTCTGAATTACCTTAAGAGCATGAAAGTTGCCATTGTTACCGGCGCGGCGCAGGGAATCGGGCGTCGCACCGCAGCGGTATTGGCGCGCGCCGGATTCTCGCTCGCCTTGCTCGATTTGAAGTCCTGTGCCGCAGCACTCGAAGAGATTCGAGCTGGAGGCGCCGAAGCCGAAGAGTTCCTCGGCGATATCTCCGATGAGAATGTCGTGGATAAAGCTCTTCAGGGCGTGCTGGAGCGATGGGGCAAAGCCGATGTGCTTGTCAACAACGCCGGCATCAGTTTCATCGCTCCCGCGGAAACCGTGGATGCCGGCGCATTTCTGAGAGTGCTCGAGGTCAATCTGCTGGCCCCGTTTATGCTGGCCAAAGCGTTTGGCACAATCATGCTCAAACAAGGGAGCGGAAGCATCGTCAATGTGGCCTCCGTCGCCGGTCTTGTCGGAGTCGCCGATCGCGCCGCTTATAACGCTTCCAAGCACGGTCTCATCGGCCTCACGCGCACCCTGGCGGCGGAGTGGGGAGGACGCGGCGTGCGCGTCAACGCCGTCTGTCCAGGCTGGGTGAAGACGGAGATGGACACGGCAGATCAGGCCGGCGGCGGGTACAATGACGCCGACATCGAAGGCGTGAACCCCATGGGGCGGTTCGCCATGCCCGAAGATATTGCTCTTGCCATTCTCTTCCTGGCGCAGCCGGAACAGAGTGGATTCGTCAATGGCCATGCCCTGGCTGTCGATGGCGGCTGGGCCGTGGATGGCAGTTGGCAAAGCCTGCGCATGCGCAAGCGATAGTACATCGGCTCGTGCGCCACTGCGCGAGCCGTGAATGCGCCCGAATCCCGGGGCTGGCCCTTAACGCTCAGAGCCGAATTGCCAGGATATCGACCCGCCGACCCACGACACCATGCGAATGCCCACGGCCATTTCGTTGGCGCCGCAAGCAAAGTCGTTGTAGTCCCCGCTGGGGCCTGAACCGGGCGCGCAATAAGGCACCTGGCCCATCCTCCAACCGGGAGCCATGGTCTCCGTCGTCTGGCCCGTATATCCGCGCGCAATTTCGCTTGCCGCGCCCAGTTGCAGCCGGCCATTCAGAAATGGGCGCATCACTGCCAGTCGCGTCTCGCCGACAGGAATGGCTTCGTATCGCGCCGGGTGATTCGGATTGCCGGCGTCCAGAAACTTGTGCCCGACGTACTCATATTCGCCGCGTCCCTGCATGCCCAGGGGCATTTTGTCGAAAGTCGTCAGGGCATCGAAGATGGTACGCGGAGCCTCTGGAACAACGGTCCCGGGAACGCCGTTAAACGCCGCCAGCCGTGCGTCAGCCTTGGAGAAGACGGCTTGGAATGTGCCGAAGGCAAACTGATGGCGCGCGCTCGCAGTGAGGAACTTGAGCGTGTCCGGCCCCAGGTCTTCTGCTGAGCCATTGTCGGGATCGATTTTAGCCAGCGTGGCCGTCATGGTGGTGCGGCTGATCGTGACGCGCACATCGGTGTTGGAAAACTCTTTTTCCAGCACGAGCTGCATTGCATGAGACCGTTCGAATGGGTTGGCGAGCGCCTTCGCACCGGTTCCCGTCGCAGATGGTGCCAGATTGATGCGCGGGTCCTCGGTAAAGAATGCCTGTCCGATGCTGAACGATGCCGAAGGAAGCCACTGCACCCCTTTTCCGTCGGCAGGCGTCCAGGTGATTGTCGCTTTGGGATTCTCGAACCCCTTCCACACATCGAACGAATATTGGGAACGGAACTTGTCTGCATTCTTCACCTCAATTTGGTCGTGGCGAAGACCGGCGTAGATGCGCACGCGCTTGCCGATATCGCCGCGCAGGGCCAGGTAGGGTGCCAACTCGCGGATGGTCACGTCGTTGCCCAGTACCGGAACCAAGGGACCGTAAGCTGGTGGATTGGGCGAGAGATAGTGGTCGAGATCGTCGTTGTGGATGTCGTCTTCGTTGTAGAGCAGGCCGGCCATGCCTTCCAGCCAGGGCGAGAACGTGTGTGTTTCGCGGGCTTCCCCGCCTTCGACAGTACGAAATTCACTCTGCCGGATCAGTCCTTCGCCGAAGTTGGAAAACAAGGCCAGATTGTAAGTACGGAAGTAGCCGGAAAACGCAGCCAGATTCTTCGCGCCGGCGCGCCACTCGTCGTTCACCGCCAGCAAGCCGGTATGTGTCTGGTCCATCTGGCGCGAGTCGAGAGTGTCATTGACTTCAACGCCAAATCCGACGGGAACCAGGTTTCCTTCGTGCGACTGCCCCCAGTAGCCGATGCTGAGCAGCGTGATCTCATGATTTCCAGCGTCAATAATGCGAATCGCATTCCACTTGAACTGCTTTCGATGCTCCAGGGTTCGCATCAGGCCGTTTCCGTAGTTGGCTTCGAACGCTGCCCACTCTTTCTTGCCCGGATCGGAAGGCGCGATTCCCGCGGCAAGATCGGCATCGCGATAGTCGCCGGTCAGCGTCAGAAAACGGCGAATCCGCGGGCGCAGGCTATAAGTCGCCGCCAGGTTCAACGCGTGATTGCCTTCGAGCACGTTGTACGCGCCGCCATCGGTAGCCACATCCCCCAGCACCGCCGAGATGTAAATGTTCGGATCGGCATAGCCGTTGCCGTGGGCGTTGGCCGAGAGGTTATTGGGCACCAGAAAGTTCCCGGCAGCGATGTACTGAGCGATGGGTTCGCCGTGATCGCCGGCGACCCCGGGAACAAAATACTGCGGCGCCTTGATGCCTCCCGAGGCAGTCTCGATGGGCATCCCGGGAATTGAGACCGGCGCGCCGGGTCGGCCGGGGTTGGCATCGAGCAGTTCTTCGCGCACCATGACTTTCTGCGAGGGATCGGGATCATCGAGCGTGACGTCGCCGACACTGGCGGAGACGATCACCTCCTGGACCGTGCCCGCCGCTTCCTCGAAGCGCAGCGTCACGGCGGCGCTGTCCGCAGTCAGCTCCAACCTCCGGCTGATGGTGACCAATCCCGCGGCTTCCGCGCCGGCGGTATATGCGCCCCAGGCAGGCACGGCGATGGAGGCAACGCCGTCTCTTCCCGTCGTGGCGGAGCTCGAGGCTCCGGAAGCTGAGATTAACTGGATTTGCGCGCCGGCAACCGGGCGGCCGGCAGGGTCAAGCACCATGCAATGCACGGTCTTGCGGTCGGCGGGTGCTGGCCTCAGTTGCGCGCCCACGACAGCAACAGAGAAGTATGCGAGCAACGCAATTATGCGTCTCGTATGCCCCACGCTCGCGAACTCCTTCCAGAATTAAGATCCACGGTAACATGATTTTTGGAAACATGCTACCGATTGGCAAGCGGTCCCAGCTTCTCCGGAAGGCAATTGCGCCACTTAACCGGCCGGGAACTCATTTTCCACTGATATTACGAATTCCGAAAAAGTAGTATGATGGAAATCACAGCAGAGAAGCGATCCGGCCGTCGCGCCCAGCCGCCCCGGCAACAGAACGTTATTCAATGCCGGAATTTTCATGCGCGACCTTTTCAGCGATGCCGGAACCGATGTCAAGCGCAAAGTAGCCGGCATTTATACGTTGCTGGCGGTGTTCAACATCGCGGCGTGGCTCTGGGCCATTGTCGCCTTCCGGCACTTTCCCGTGCTTCTGGGCACGGCTTTTCTGGCTTACAGCTTCGGTCTCCGCCATGCCGTCGACGCCGACCACATCGCCGCCATCGACAACGTGACCCGCAAGCTCATGCAGGAACGCAAGTGGCCGGTCTCGGTCGGATTCTTTTTCTCGCTCGGCCATTCCACTGTGGTGGTGCTGGGATCGGCGGCTATCGCCGCCGCGGCCATCCTCCTGCAGCATCATGTCGATGTTTTGCGCAACGTCGGCGGCATCGTCGGAACCCTGGTCTCCGCGCTCTTCCTCTTTGGCATTGCCTGCGCCAATCTGATGGTGCTGCGATCGATCTATGCCACCTTCGTGCGGGTGCGAAACGGCGAATCATACGTCGAGGAGGACCTCGATCTCCTTCTCGCCGGCCGCGGATTTCTCGCCCGGCTCTTTCGTCCCGTATTCGCAATCATTCGCCGCAGTTGGCACATGTACCCCCTCGGCGTGCTCTTCGGCCTGGGATTCGACACGGCGACAGAGATTGGCCTGCTTGGCATCTCGGCAGCCGAAGCCTCGAGGGGTCTGCCCATCTGGTCGATCATGGTTTTCCCCGCGCTTTTCGCCGCCGGAATGTCGCTGATCGACACCACCGACAACATCCTCATGCTCGGCGCCTATGGCTGGGCTTTTGTGAAGCCAATGCGCAAACTCTACTACAACCTCACCATCACCGGTGTTTCCGTGGTGGTTGCGCTGGTGGTCGGAGGCGTGGAAGCGCTCGGTTTGTTGGCCAGCCAGTTCAGTTTTGGGGGAATTTTCTGGGATTCGGTGCGCAGCCTCAATGAGAACTTCGGCGCGCTCGGCTACCTCATCGTCGGCCTCTTCGCGCTGAGCTGGATTCTTTCCGTCGCCTTCTACAAGTGGCGGCGTCTCGATGAGCTTGATTTTTCCCGCGATATCGAATCGGTGACCGAGAACTGATCCGTCACCGCAGCATTTTGCCGGCTGCCATCCATCCGTACCCCGACGCGCCGGTCAGTGGGAATGCTTGAGCGCGGCGCCGGAATTCGTCACCACAAGTTTGCCGAGCTCTACTCCGCGCATGGCCAGCATGCGATCAGCCAACTCCTTGATCTCCTTGCTGCGTCCCCGCATGATCACCACCTCCAGGCAGTAATTATGGTCGAGATGCACATGCGTGGCGGCCAGCACCTTGGTCCCTCCGTGGTGCTGCATCTCAGTCAGTTTTTGCGAGAGGTTGGGCACGTGGTGGTCGTAAACCAGGGTGAGCGTGCCCACCACAGGTTTGTTGGAATCGGCGATCTCCGTCAGCAGCGCGTCGCGGATCAGGTCCCGCAATGCTTCGGAACGGTTCTTGTATCCCCGCCGCGCGATGAGCTTGTCAAACCCGGCCAGCAAATCCCGTTCCAGCGAGATTCCGGTTCTGCTCAGTTCTGCCATGTTTTCCTTCGCTCCTTCCCGATTCTAAAGCCGCCGGCGCCGCGATTCACCCGCGCAGGCTGCGGTACCCGCGTCTCCGCTAATTTCCGGGCAAGAATCTGTGTCGCCCGGGGCGACGATTATGGTATGCTTCCGGTCTCAGCTCAGGCCACGCGCATTACGTTGCTTCCTGGAGGGTCACTTTGCTTCTGGTCAGTTTTCACGGCGGTTCGGGCGGGATCGAAAACCTCTACGCCTACGATACTTCGGGTTCTCAGCCGACCCTGAATTCAAAGCATGCTCTGCAGAATGCTTCGCTCCACGATGCGGAGCTGCGTGGCATCGTATATGCAAACTCGCTGCTCTATGTTGTAAACGGAGGGAAAAGCGCCAGCAACATTGTCTGCTTCACCCCGCCTGCAGAAGGCGCATCGAAATTCCATTTTGACTACCTGGGCGAGTTTCTGGTGCCGTCGCTGAACGGTTCGGGGCAATTTCAAAATGCCATCGGGCATCCCTATGCGCTGCTCTTTGCGCCCGGCTCGGGAACTTCCTGCTACGTCTCTAACCAGGATACCAACGTGGTAGCGCAGGCGGCCGTGGTCAGCGGCGCAAAATCGGCTTCTATAACCAAAGGCTGGTACTCGGCGTACCTGTCCAGCCTCTTCCCCAAGGGCGGATGCGTATTTCTGGACGGGACATTTGCCGCCTCGCAGAACGGCGACCTGCCCGATGCCGCAATTCAAGCAACGGATATTCCCGCCGCCAATGGCGGCCTGGCGGTGAGCTTCTCCGGCGGCGCCGCCGTGGATGCAAGCGACGACTCCAAATCAAAGGCCAAGCTCAAGGTGCAAAATTCGGTGCGGGACCTGGCCATTTGGGATGGAATCCTTCTGGTATGCGATGAACCAGCGCGGCAAATTCGCCTCTATTCCCTCACTGATGGAACTTATCTCGGGGCAAGTCTCACCCTGGCGGCAAGCCCCACACATCTGGCGATCTTCGCAAACGGACTCTATGTCAGCGCCGGCGATCAGCTGTTTTGGAGCGCGCTTAGCACTTCGCTTCAACCGCAATCGCTGTGCTTCGGCAGCCTCCTCACCGCGCCCGCGGGAAACAAGGTGGGAGGCGTGACCTTCGACGCCGCATCCAACACCGCTTATGTAGCCTTCCAGGATGGCACCGGGACAACGGGGACCGGCACCATCTACAGCTACAGTCTTGGCGCACAGCCCGCGGCGCCGCCGGACTTCGGCAGCGGCACGCTGGTAGATAGCAAGCTCCCAGACACGCCGGAGTTTTTGCTGTATCTTGCGCTCTAATGCAGCCCACAAAAGACCGTAACGGTGGTCTTGCCACCTACTGCCGGGCTGCTCCGCAGATCCAACGTCATATTCAACGCATTCACTGCACTCTCTTGTATTTCTCCAAGACCCCGCTGGCAACCATTTCTCCGCTTCCAACCTCAAAGCTATGAATACGTAAAGTTTCCCCCTCCGACTGGGACTCCTTGGCCAGGAAAAACTTCCTGCGCATGAGAAGGGACTTGAGAGCTTTGTTCTCGTCTCGTGCCAACTCGAATTGTGCATGGGCAGGCTTGATTTTGCTGCTTCTCGCACTTGCAGGCTTTGCAGTCTGCGCTGCCGAACCCCCGGCCCGCCCTGAACAGGTGCAGTCCCTCAAGGATTTGACCCTGCAGCAGCTCGCCGACGTGCAGGTGACCACCTATAGCAAGACTCCCGGCGAGTTGTGGGATACTCCCACCGCCCTCTACGTGATCACCAGCGAACAGATCCTGCGCTCCGGTGTCACCGATATCGCCGATGCTTTGCGCCTGGCTCCCGGCGTAGAAGTCGGCCGGATCAGTTCCAACATATGGGCGGTGGGCATTCGCGGACTCGAGAACAACTTTTCGAAGTCGGTGCTGGTGCTCATCGACGGGCGCAATGTCTATACGCCGCTCTTCGCCGGCGTCTACTGGGACGTCCAGGACATGCCCCTCGACGACATCGATCGTATCGAGGTTATTCGCGGGCCCGGGGGAACCATCTGGGGAGCGAATGCCGCCAACGGAGTTATCAACATCATCACCAAAAACTCCAGCGACACCCACGGCGTGCTCGCCGATGCGCTGGTCGGGACTGAAGATCACACCATCGACGACTTGCAGTTTGGCGGGGCCCGCCACAAATTCAATTACCGCATCTACGGCCGCGGCTTCGAGCGGCGGCATGAATACCACTCCGACGGAATCAACGACGACAACTGGCACCAGGAGCGGGTGGGGTTTCGCGCCGATGAACGTTCCGGCAGCGAAACCTACTTCATGGATGGAAACTTCTACAAAGGCGATTCTCCTCATATCATCGGTGTCACACCCTGGGACGACCAAGTCTCAGGAGGCAATCTCAATTTCCGCTGGGAACACAATCTCAGCACCCGGTCAGGCTTCTACCTGCAAGCTTATTTCGAGCGTACGCTGCGCAATCACACCGATATTAATGAGACCCGCGATACCTATGACATCGACTTCATTGATCATTTCCACCTGGGCGCCAGAAATCTGTTTTCTTATGGCGGAACACTCCACTGGAGCCCCTATATCACCTACCCTGCAGGCTTCTTTCTTCCCGCCGGAGTCACCGACTATGAGCACACCGGCTTCCTGCAGGACAAGATTCGCATAGCAAGTGATCTGTGGCTCACTGGCGGCGCCAAGTTCGAAGCGAATAATTACAGCGGCTTTGATCTTCAACCCTCGGTTCGCGTGCTCTGGTCTCCCAGCGAGCGCCAG
>JASHOY010000102.1 GCA_030038435.1 Acidobacteriaceae bacterium
TGGCGGACCGTGGGCAGATTACCGGCGGAATTCTCGACGGACCCCTGGCCTTCGACACCGCAGTGAGTGAAAAGGCGGCCCGGATTAAGAAGCTGGTTTCGCCAGTGACGGGACAGGCAGACATCCTGGTGGTTCCGGACCTGGAGAGCGGAAACATGCTGGCAAAACAACTGGAGTACCTGGGCGGCGCGCAACTGGCGGGGATTGTGCTGGGAGCGCGGGTTCCGGCGATCTTGACCAGCCGCGCGGACTCGGCGGCAACGCGGCTGACGAGCTGCGCCGTGGCGGTGCTGCTGCACTATGCGACGCATCCGGCGGTGAAGGTGTAGAGGGACAGGGATCACTGGCGGGAAGTCAGGGGTCAGGGATCAGGGATCAGGGATTAGGGATTAGGGATTAGGGATTTCGGCAGGCGCCATTCCGAGGGGTGGCGCCATCGCTGTTTTTAGGGCACAATCCTGGCAGGGCGAGAACCCATGGCGCAATGTCGGGCATCAGAGGGTGTGAGGCGAAGGTGCAGGAGCACCGTGCGCCATTTCCAAACGAGGAGCGATCAATGCCAACACATACGCAGGAAACCCATGCGCGCGAAGCGCGCTCGAAAACAGCGGCGCTGGATTTTCCCGACGGATTTCCGAAGGAGACAGTTAAGAATCTATCCAGCGTTCTGAATGCGCTGCTGGCGGATGTTTTTGCGATGTACATCAAGACCAAGAACTTCCATTGGCACATGAGCGGCGCGCATTTCCGCGACTATCATTTGCTGCTGGACGAGCAAGCGACTCAGATTTTCAACATCAGCGACGATATTGCGGAGCGGGTGCGCAAGATTGGCGGGACGACGATTCGCTCCATCGGGCAGATTGGGCATTTGCAGCGGATCGCGGACAACGATAAGGAGTTCGTGAGCGCTGAGGAAATGCTGGCCGAGCTGTGCGCGGACAACCGCGGGCTGGTGCAGAGCCTGCGGGCGGCGCACGAGACGGCTTCAAAAGCTGGAGATTACGCGACCACCAGCCTGATTGAGACGTGGATTGACGAGGCGGAGCGGCGGGCGTGGTTCCTGTTTGAAGCGACGCGATAAGGCTTGCGACGGCCGAGGTACAGGCCGGGCGGAACCGGCATCGCGCGGCGAATCGCCGGCCGGTGCCGGGCTGAGTGCTTATGCTTCGTGAAACAAAGATGGTCAGGCGGTCTCCACGGCGTGGATGGCGGTTTCCAGCTCGGAGGCGACGGATTCGACTGCCGGATGGAAGAGGCGGCGCTCGCGTGCGGGCAGTTCGTCGAGCAGGTCCAGATAGGGGGTGACGGAGCTGCCGGCGAAAGCGGGAAAGCCGGCGGCATCCGCTAATTTGCAACTGACCTTGACAAGTTCGCCGAGATCCCAAAAGCCATCCGTGCGGCGCAGAGCGTGGTGATGGGAGACGATGGATTTGAATTCGGCGGGTAGGTTCCAATCGGCGATGAGGTGGGATCCGGTCTCGCAGTGGTCCCATCCGAAAATGGCGCGCTCGCCAGCGAGGATGGAATCCGGCGCTCCATGATGACGCTCGAGGAGGAGTGCATATTCCCGGGGCTGGATGACGGAAAGAGCGAAGCGGCCGATGTCGTGGAGAATCCCGGCGGTGAAGGCGATCTCCTTATCGACAATGCCGTGCGAGGCCAGTTGCTGGGCGACGATCGCCGTGGCAAGATTGTGGCGCCAGAGCTTGCGCATGGCCGGCAGGCGCATGGTCTTTCCAAGATAGGAGCGGACGCCGACGGTGATGCAGATGCCCTGGAGGTGAGTGGCTCCGAGGACGGAAACCGCCTGCATGACGCTGTTTGCCGGAAAGCGCGGCGCGTAGAGGAGCGAGTTGGCGATGCTCAGGACTTCGCTGGCAAAGGCCGGGTCAGCGGAGATAAGATCGCAGAGCTGGTGGAGCTGGACGTTTTCATTGGCCGCCAGTTGCATGACGCGGACAGCTACCTGGGGAAATGGCGGAAGGCGGAGATGCGCCCAGGGCATTGTAGAAGCGGTGGCGAATTTGCTTTCCATTGGCAGGGCCATGATCCAGTTGCGCCTGCGCGCCTCAGCCGCGGATCGAGACACATTGCAACTCTGTGGCGGCCGGCTGGGCGGCGAGCACCTTTGGAGTATTTCGGCGCGGCGGCCGGGTTCGACAGACGACGTGCAACGCGAAGGTGCAGAGTGCGCCCGGCCGGAAGTAACTAGGGCCTGTTAACACTACCATGGCTAACGGCGTTGCGCATAAAAAATGGGCTCAGGCACCCTGGGACCCCAGCGGATAGTTTCCAATTGAACTTGACCCGCGCTGCGCGAAACGCCGGCGAGGCGGGTAAGGCAACTCGACGATCAGCGTCAGGTGCATCGACGACCGGGGCTTCCCAGGTCTCAGTTCGAGACCTGGGAAAAATAAGCCGGCCAACGCCAGAGCGTCTGCAAAACCTAAAAACCCGCCTGGATTTCGGATTGTTCAACCTGTGCTACCTCGATGCGAGCTGCGGCGATCGGCTGGCTATAGTGACTGGCGACCAGGGATGCCGCCGCGGAACAATCAAGATAAGGACGAACGGCGGCCAACTTGATGGTAGAGGCCGCGGCCATCCGGGCTACAGCCTGTTTGCTGGATATGGATTGGATGAGAGCAAGAATTGCGGTTACTGCCGTGGCCACAGCCTGAATGGAGCTGAGGGCGCGCTGTTGACTGGCTGGATTGACGATTTGCGCCGCCTGCAGGAGCGCAGTGTTGACCTGCTGCTGTAAGGTGACCACCTGGGCCTGAAGCTGGGCAAGAAGTGAAGCGGAGGGATTGGCGAGATAAGCCTGCGCTTGCGTGACGAGGAGATTGGAAGCAGCATCGAAGCCGGCCGTCGCCGCGGTGAAGATGGGAGCGTCTTTGGGGTCCAGTTGGGCGGCGGTCGCGTCGACGGTGGCGACGGCGCTTTGCAGCGTTGGTGTCCAGTTAACGATGTTTTGCGCGACGCTGGTACCGGAACAGCCTGAGGTGAGAGTGAGCTGGAGCAGAAGGGCGATGAGCATCCAGACGCCGAGACGTGATGGCCGGCTCTCGGATCGCGAGACGGGTAGGGAGACGGGTTGAGCGGGGTCGCGGGCGAGGAGCCCGAGCAAGGCCGTAGCCAGCGAGCCGGCGAGGGTGACAACGGTCCCCGATCCTGCGTGGCCCAAGGCTATACCCTGCTGGGAGAGCGCTCCGGCGACGGTAGCGACGGCGATCAGGATTCCGGTGATCGAGGTTTTGGGTTGTTTCCAGATGTTGGCAATCAAATGCATGGTTTTACTCCCTGGTTGAGCTGCGGTTGGGCAGCGGGATTGAAGACACAGGGCCGCGCGGAGCTAAAAGCCCGGGTGCAAATGCACTGACCCTGCGGAACTGCGGCTTTTTATGTTGTTTTCCCGTACTCACTGAAAGCGTGAGCCAACGAACGATAAGCTTCCGGTGGGGAGCATTGGGACGCTCGTCCCTTTGCCCCGGGCCCACGTTTTTTCCGGACCACTCTTTAGGGTAGGGAAACCCGGGAATTAATCGGCAAAAAACACAGAACTATATTCGCTTTATTTTCAGAGATATGGAAAGAGACTTGCGCTTCAACCCCTTGACAGGAACTGGGCTGCACCCCTCTGGTGAGACAGTACGTGGTTTGACAGTTCGCTTTCCCCTTCCACTGAGTCGGGCGATCGCAAACGCCCTGCACTTTCCATGACCTCCATGTGAGCCTTCTGCAAACGAAAGGCGCATCATGCCTGTGCCGCGCGGGCCGCTTCCACATTAGTGGCACGGTGCCGGAGACCGAGATCCAGAGGAAGCTCATCCGTCCAGTATTCAGCATCGCCCAATCGACAATATTCCCGGACGATTCCGCGATGAGCGATGCGGAGCGCAAGGTGCGCGACGGCAAAACCTGCGGTCAAGAATGCGAAATGCCGCACTGATTGCTCAACCCAGCCCGGAGCCACGGCTGCGAAAGTAACGATCGGTGGAAAGAAGATGAAATATTTGAGCACCGTGAGCGCCAGGTTGGGCGGATGGTGCGAGGGCTCTCCTGTGAAGGCCACTGTGGTGAGATTGAGGAAAAGCGCATCGGCAAGGACCACGCACATTCCCACGACCACCAGCATTTGGGCCGCCATTGCCGGCAGGGTGAGCATTTTGGTTGACGCTATTGCACGAATACCAAGTGCTGCGGTCAAGGTAACGAGCGTAGTCCAGAATAGTGCCCAGGATCTGGCAGCCTGAAAGAGTTCCACGGCTATTGAGAACTGCGGCGGCCTGCCGTGAACGATACGAAAAATCCAGTTCCCTTGCCGATTTCCCGGCGAGCCGATCGCGATGCGTAATCCAGCCATCGTCCAGAACGCAACGATGCCGACGGCTGCGCGAATTCCCGTGCCAGTAAATTCCAGATGCACCTCTTCGCCGACAACGGCGAAGCGCAGCACTGTCGCAGCCACAACCGCCGCGCCCACGCTCCCGTAGAGAACCAGGTAAATGCGGTAACGAGGGACGCGCAACAAGGTCTGGCCGATGAAATGAAAAACCGCCCGGCGCACTGATTTTCGAAGCAAGGAAACATGCAGCAGACGATGAACCGGGCGTGCAAGCCAGTTCCGGGAAGAACGTGAATTCGCCCCTTCCACAAGATGGTGAATGCGCCGGCGGTAGGCAAGCGGATAGGCCGCAAGCGCCAGCATGACCGTGCCCAGAGTCGCTTCGTACCCGATTCGTGCAAGCCGAACATAAGCCGGCGACGCGGATGCTCCTTCCATCAGCCGCTGGTAAATGCCCAGGAACCAGAGTGGCGGAAAACAGCAAGCCGCCAGTTTATGGGAACGCACCAGAACCGGCATGGCGCCGGAATAGACCGGAAAGAGAAGCAGCATCAAAACCAGAATGGCGAGGATCGAGCCCTGCAATAGTAGGGAAAATTTACGAAACCACCGTTCCCCGAGTACGAAAAGAAGCACGCCTTGCGAGGCAAGGACAAAAGCGGAGGCAAACAGCCCGCTCAGGGCCACCGCCAGCACATGCCCGGCCAGAAAGCGAGGCAAATTGGGCGGATCGATGGCTTCGGGGAGGGCCAGGGCGGCCAGGAAGTTGGCATCGAACAGGAAGCCTCCGAGGAGGATGCCAATCGCCGTCACGCGGGCAAAGAAGAGCCTGCGCTCAGGAATCGGCAGCGTATTCAAAACCAGCAGGTCCAGGAGGTCGGGGAAGAAAAGATCCCATTCAAAGACCGTCGCAATGCCCATGACGACAAAAGAGTAGAGCACAAAGAAAAAATGATGGTTTACCTGTACCCAATAGGGCGGCGGGCCAGGCACCCAGGCCAGGTGATGTTTTTGAGGGACGGGGATAAAAGCGTGGTACACGGGCCACAGGTAAATCGCCACTATGAAACCCGGCAGACCGGTGGCGAAAGCGATGAGCACCAGGCGCACCTTGGCGTCGCCATCCGGGGAAGCCGTTTCGTGGTTGAAGAACCGCTCCAGAAAGTGCCGGAGAAGGTGCGAAAACTGGCTTCGCTGCGGTTGCCGGGGTGGGCCAAGGGCCGCTTGCCCGTTGAGACCAAGCACCTCCGCGTCGGACATGAGAAGCAACCGCTCAATCGCATTCGACATGAGTGCCCCGCATGACTTCCACTATCTGTTGCGCCTGGTTCCGCGTGTCCCGCTGTTGAACCAACTGCGCAAAGACGCTCTCCAGGTTGGGCAGACTCATGAGCTTTGCCAACTCGGAAGGCGCCGCGTCTGCCAGGAGCCGGCCCTTGGCAATCACAATCACTCGGCTGCAGATCTGTTCCACGATCTCCAGTACGTGGGAGATGTAGAGAACGGCCTTGCCCTGCGCGGCGAGCAGATCCAGCAGATCTTTGAATAAGCGCGCTGAGACGACATCCAGCCCCGACAGTGGCTCGTCGAAGATCAGCAGTTTGGGGTCGTGCAGCAGAGCTGCCGCAATCAGCACCCGCTGGCGCATTCCCTTCGAGTACAGAGAGATCGGTGAATATTCCCATGAATCGAGGTGGAACAGACGCAACAGGTTCAGCGCCTTGGCCTCAATGACTGCCTCGGAAATGCCGCGCAGCCTGCCCACCAGTTGCAGATACTCCAAACCCGTCAAGTATGTGTAGAGATGGGCGTCCTCGGGAACGTACCCCAGAGCAGCGCGAAACGAGACCATATCATCGTGAATGTCGTGGCCATTGAACAGCACGCAACCATCGTCACAACGCAAGAGCCCGGTGATGATCTTCACGGTGGTCGATTTGCCTGCGCCGTTGGGTCCGAGAAAGCCCACCACTTCGCCCGGGGCCACCCGGAACGAAACCTCTTCCACGGCGGCAATGCCGCGATAGCTCTTGACGAGGTTGCGGACTTCGAGCATGACAGGCTCCCTTCGCCTGATACCCTATGTAGCATTCGGTATTCAGCTTGTCAAGTAGCCTGCTACATAGCTACGATACCTCATGGCTCAGGACGCAAAGCTCTCGCATACTGCGGCGATGATCCTCCAGGCGATCGACGCCGGATTCGTGTACGGATTCAGCATCATGGAGACGACTGGCTTGCCCAGCGGCACCGTTTACCCGGCCATGCGGCGCCTGGAGCGCGACTCCCTCATCTGGTCTCGCTGGGAACGGCAGTCCATCGCCGACCAGGAGCAGCGTCCGGCGCGCAAGTACTATAAGCTCACCACCGCGGGAAAGGTCACCCTGGAAGCGTCGCGCAAGCGCTATCCGTTGCTGGCGAGGCTCATCCCTTCCGCGGAGGAGAAGTCGGTATGAAGCTTGTTGCCGGTCGCGGGTGCAACATCGTGCACCAACTCTTGTTGCGAGGCGCATCGCTTCTCGTCCCCGTGAGCCATCGAGGCGAGTGGCTGCGCGAGTGGCGCGCCGAACTCTGGCATCTTCGCAACCAGTCTGCTCGCTCCGCATTCTGCTCCTGGCGGGAAGAATTCGCATCCACTCGCTTCTGTTCCGGCGCGTTCCAGGACGCGCTCTTTTTCCGGCGAGAGTTCGGCTCGGGCTGGAAGCCGTTCGCTCCGCTTGCTGAGTCGCCTTCCAAGTGCCTGCTCTTCTTGTGCGCGCTTCTCGCCGCCTGTTATTTATTTACCGTGATTCTGCCCGGCGTGCGCGCAGAACGCAGTTTGGCTTGGAGCCATGCCTATGCAGATGCCGTGCTCATCCGCAATGCGCGTGCGAACAACAATGCAACTCCCACAATTTCATTCCAACAGTTTCGACAGTGGGACCGGGACAAGGGGAAGTATTTTGAAGGTTTTGCATTTTATCGCGTCGCGCAGCCCCCGATAGCACTGGCCGGGTCGGCTCAAAAGAGATGGCACATAGCTTTCGCCAGTTCGAATCTTTTTGATCTTCTGAGTATTCCTGTGCGCTTCGAAGCTCAGGGCCGATCCGCCGATCGGCATCTTTACAGCATCGTCTTGAGCGACGAATTCTGGCGCAGAGACTTCGGGGGGGATGTCGGGATTGCAGGTAGCATTTTGCGCATAGGCAACAGGGACTTCCGCATTGCAGGGGTGGCGCCCAGGGGCGCGTGGAGATTCCCGGAGAAGGTCGATGCATGGGTCCTCGAGCCTGACTCCGCAATAGAGCCCGAGGCTCTGGGATTTGTCGTGGCGCAGTTATCCTCCAAAGGCCGATCGGAGATGTGGGCTCCGCGTCAGCTCATCAAAACCTACGGACCGCATAACTCCGAGGAAGATTACCTGGGTGTTTTGCTCGATGAGCAGGCGCCTCCTCCCTGGGCAGTGTTTCTATTCGGCGTGCTGCTGGCCCTGCTGGCCCTGCCCGCAACCGCCTGTGTGTCGATGAGCGAATTCAGTCGTCTTTCGCACAAGCCATCCTGGTCGCGAAGATTTTTGAGATGGGGCTTCATGGGCGGAAAAGTTGCTTTGCTGGTGCTCATTGATTACTTCGTTTCACTCGACATGTCCTATACGTACACTTCGGTGTTTTCTCCCTACTCGGTTTACCTCCATCTTGCAACCTCCTTTTCGATTTGCCTTCTCGGCCTTAGCTGGGCGTGTCGCGATCAGCGTCAACGCTGTCCTGTCTGTCTCCGTCGCGTGACCCACGCGACGCGAGTGGGTGTGGCGTCACAGACTTTTCTGGGCTGGAGCGGTACCGAACTGATCTGTGCAGGCGGTCACACGCTGTTGCACATTCCAGCGTTGCCAACCAGCTGGTTCAGCACCCAACGCTGGCTCTACCTCGACGGATCGTGGGAGTTTCTGTTTACGGGCTCATAGGAAGCGCCCAGTTATTCACCCGGGATTTTCACGCCACGATTATCCTCGTCCTGCGAATCTCCGGCGCCCTTTTCTTCTTGCCTCCTGTGGGTTCGGGCACCCCAATCGCTAGCGCTGAGCCGCAGTCGGTCCCCGGGGTGGTGATCGCTGATCACAGCCCGCTGGCTTCCCCGGTGCTACCATAAATACGATTAAAGTCTCCGTCCCGTCCGCGCCGTTTAACGCCTCCGCAGGCCATCCGTCGCCGGCAGTCGGAGCCAACCCAAAGGAGAACTTCTATGCCTCTTGTTACTGCGCGGCAACTCCTCGACGAGGCCGCCAAAGGCGGATACGGCGTCGGCGCATTCAACGTCAACAATATGGAGCAGATTCAGGCCATTATGGCCGCCGCCGTCGAAACCAAATCTCCGGTCATCATCCAGGCCAGCCGCGGCGCCCGCTCTTATGCGGAAGACCTCTATTTGTTCCACCTGATCCTAGCCGCCAGCGAGCTGCACCCCGAGATTCCCATCGCCATGCACCAGGATCATGGCAACGGCTTTGAAACGTGCAAAAGCGCCATTGCACTGGGCTTCACCAGCGTCATGATGGACGGCTCGTTGCGCGAAGACGGCAAAACTCCGTCCTCATTTGAGGAGAACGTCGAAGTCACCCGTCGTGTGGTTGACTACGCCCACGAGCGCGGGGTCTCTGTCGAAGGCGAGATCGGTGTGCTGGGCGGCGTGGAAGACGGCCACGGGGCAGGAGGATCGGGTTTGGAGCACGTCACCGACCCCGACCAGGCCGTTGAGTTCGCAGAGCGCACCGGCGTCGATTCGCTGGCCATTGCCATCGGTACCAGCCACGGCGCTTATAAGTTCAATAAGAAGCCCGACGGCTCGGTCCTTAAAATGGACGTCCTCATCGAGATACACAAGCGCCTGCCGCACACCCATCTGGTGATGCACGGCAGCTCGTCCGTTCCCAAGGATCTTCAGGACATCGTCAACCAGTACGGCGGCAAGCTCAAGCCCACCTGGGGCGTGCCCATCGAGGAGATTCAACTCGGCATCCGCAACGGCGTGCGCAAAGTCAATGTCGACACCGACAGCCGTCTCGCCATCACCGGAGCCATCCGCAAGGTCTTCGCCGAGTCGCCGGAAAAGTTCGACCCGCGTGACTACCTCAAACCCGCCCGCGAAGCCATGAAGAAAGTCGTCGCAGCGCGCATGAACGAGTTCGGCCAGGCTGGCCACGCCGCCGACTACGCCGCCATCCCGCTTGCCGAAATGGCCAAGGGCTACGCGAGCGGCAAACTGGACACCCGCCCGTCACTGGCCGCAAGCCGTTAAAAGCTCCTCACCTTTCAATCCGCCCGGTATCCCAGGTCTTGATCTTGAGACCTGGGGTATCACCCAGCCCCAGCGCATCAATACAGCTTCGCCTCCATCCGTGCCCTTCCTGTCTTTGCGAAAAGTTGGGAACCACGGAAACTTGCTGGCTCGCTGACCCGCTGACTGCTTCCTTTCCGCCCTTGCTGACGATTTTCATTCCTTTCCGGCCAACCCTCTGATTGCGCCGCGAATCTTCTCAATGGATGAAATTCGCGAATCTATTTCCCGCAACCGTGATGGCAGCCGCTCTTGCCTGCAGTCCGGCCTTCGCCTCTGCCGCTTTGCCGTCTCCCCAAAACAGCTCCGCCAGCCAGGATATGCACAACGCCGGCCGCGACACTAAAAATGCCGCCAAAGACACCGGCCATGCCGCGAAAAAAGGTTCCAAAGACGCCTATCACGACACAAAGAACGGCACGAAAAAAGCCTGGCGCAGCACCAAAAAGGGCACCAAGAAAGCGTGGCACAAGACCAAAGGCGCCACCAAGGGTGCTTACAATGGGGCCAAAAGCGGCGCCGAAGACTCGCACTGAGTTGCGCGCACTTTCAGCTCGTGAACAAGGCCGTAAGCGCGGGCGACTTATTGGAGCGGGCGGATCTGGCGGCCCTGTGGAGCAACCGGGCGAATGGGCAAACGAGGTTTCCGACCTCCTTTGCTGTGAGGCACCAGGGGTTGTGATGAATGAGGCCGGGAAAAGCATGCGTGGCTCACCCGACCGCTGTTTGCCAGCCGCGGTCAGTCACAAGACGATTGGCTGGAACTGCAGGGAGGATTCTCCACCAGCTTCGTCTTGGGATCAACGGGGAGGACCAGAGGCGGCCGCGGGCTCTGCGAAAAATCAAAATCCTGCATGAGATTTCCCAGCATCGGGCTGTCTTCCCGCACATTGGGCCGCGAGTCGGGCCGGCCATCGGTTTCGGGGTTGAGCCGCTGCCCGTGCAGAAAAACATCCTCGATAAATTTGAGGTAGGCGTCAGGGCTGAGTGTCTGATGATCGATATATCCCTGTTTGGCGTAGGGGCTGACGACAAGTCCGGGGACGCGGATGCCATAACCCATCGAGTCAACGCGGGGTGGCGGCACGTGGTCGTAAAATCCTCCCCAATCGTCCCAGGTAATAAAGATGGCGGTGCTATTCCAGTCGGGGCTTTGCATTGCGGCATCGACAATCTTCGTCACGTAGGATTGACCCACGCTGACCTTGGCCGGAGGGTGCTCGCTGTCCTGGCCGTTTGGGGAAATCCAGGAGACCGCGGGCAAGGTTCCCGCCTTGGCATCTACAAAGAACTTGCTCAGGTCTGCGACATTGGCCAGTTGATCGTCCTGATGCACGTCAGTGAATCCAGGCAGCACGTTCCAGATGATGGGAACGCCGCTATCGGCGCTGTTGGCGGCCGTGTGGGCGCGGGGCATCTGGAAGCGTCCCGCTGTCTGCACAACTCCTGAAGGCGGCGGCAGGGCGCCATGGTCGAGATAGTAAGTCCAGCTCACATGGTATTTGTGCAGCAGGTACGTGATATCGGTCCAGGCGAACGGCGCAGGATCTTTGAGGGTGCGGTCTTTGGGCATGAGCGCGCTGACGCAACTGGTGGGGTTGCCGGACTGGCCGCAAGTGGCCGACCAGGCGGAAACCAGATAGAGGTGCGAAGGAAAGCTCCAGGAATGCAAGTCCTCAAACATGTGGTCCTGGAGCACAAAGTGTTTTGCATAGGCCCAGTAATTGGGGATGTCACCGCCATTGTGGTATCCCATCACGGCATCGGACTCTTTGGGACTGGTGGGCTGCTTGCAGTAGTCGGCAGCCCAGTCGAGCGGATATAAACCGAAACTTCCCTGTGCCTGGTCCTCGCGGATGAAGCCGTTCATCTCTCCGTTGGCGACCACGGCCAAGGACTGTTCGGCCGCGTGCGGGCCGCCGCAGTTGATGTCGTTGTGGTCGAGATAGGGTTTGACGCACTCACCGGTTTTGGGATCGGGATTGCAGACGGTGGGCACGCCGTCGCGCATGGGGATGCCGTCGGCTCCCGGGTAGGTGCCGAAGTAGGAGTCAAAGGAGCGATTCTCCTGGAAGATGATGATGACGTGCTTGATGGGAATGCTTGTGGAGCCGGAGGAGTCAACGATGTTGGTTGCAACTGGGGGTTGCGCGGCGAAGGCCATGATGGGCCCGGCGGAGAGCAGAAGGGACGTACAAAGTGCGAACCGCAAAGCGCGGCGATGAGCCTGCTTGTTCATGGTGGGGAGACCTCCCGGTCGTCGCTTCCCAGATTACTCCTGCGGGGGACGGGCGGAGCTAACGGAGTTAGCGGGTCTGGCGGAGCGAGTGGCTGGCGGAGGCGGATTCTGACGCATGACGCAAAAGTGGCGGCAAGGGTGGGGTGGGCAGAGGGGTGGCATGGGGTTGAGAAAAGGAGGTATGCGCCTACTGTCGAAGCATATACTGGCTGGCAACCAGGCAAAGTTCAGAGGCGGAGATGAGCAAGGCACGAAGGCGGCGGGACTGGATCAAGGCGGCCAGCAGCGAGGATCGCCAGGCGACGTTCGAGCGGCAGAAGGCGATCATGGAGATGTTCAGCGACAATGCGAAGACTTACATACAAATCGGCGGCGCGGCGCTGGGGCTGACGGTTACCTTCGCGGACAAAATCCTGCACATCCCGGCCAGCGCAAGCATTGTGAACGGCTGGACCGTCGCCATCTGGCTTTGTTTCCTGCTCACCATTCTTGCCGGAGCCTTCTATCAATATCTGGCGGTGAAGATGCTCGACGCCTGGCTCGACTGGGAATATGTGAGTTGCTGGGACTGGATGCCCCCGGGGGCAGTGTACGCGGTGATGCTGGTGGGCTTCTATGGCGGCGCGGCGATCTTTACGCTGTATGCAATTTTTCAGTTGAGCGGGCGATGATTCGGTGAGTTAGAAGATCGGCGGGTTGGTTGAGGAGGTTTCCCACCCTTGCCGCTAACCACCCCACGGACGAAGATCTGTCCGTGGGGACGCCGTGCGCATCAAGGTTGGGGAACCCGGCGACGAGGCGTTCGAAAAGATCGTTCGATGTGGGAATGGAGTCATATTTCTGGATGCTCATATTGCGACTCGCATGGAAAACCAGTAGTACCGCCGGGAACAGAACTTGCAGCGAACCGGGCGGAGGGCAAACATGCTGAAGAGGTCGTCGAAGGATTGCATCTCGGCGGGATTGAATTGAAGGCATTTGCAGCAAGGGCACCTGCGCCGTATCCACAGCACCCGCGGCAGCCAACGCGGCCAGGTCTTATACATCCGGAACTTCCTTTCGATGTACGTTTGCGACGGGCAAAGAAGCTGAGCTGCGGGCCGATCCCGGAGCAAGGCGCAAACGCGACTATGCCGCCAGCCGGCTCAAACTCTCCGACATCCCCCGTAGCGGCAAGAATGCAATCACCCGGTCAGCGGACACGCATACGCGCCGGTGTTCTTCGAGATCGCTTTTGGATCGCTCCATCTCGACATTTTTGTAGGCGGCGATCTCGGTGCTGAAGCTGTATACGGCAGAGGCGCGAGCTTCGATGTACTGGTTTAACCCAGCTTCATAAGCTCGCTCCAGGTCCCGGCAAATCTGGCAGTCCATATATATGCCTTTCCAGCGTTCTGCCCGGCCAGCCCCGGGGTCGATGCGGTATCGGTTCAGAAGCAGCCTGGAATCCCCATCGAAGTGCTGCGCATGCCGGTGCGTGAATGTTCCCGTGTGAAATCTTCGATAAAAGTCAGCCGGCTGATGTGTGGCGCGATGGGCCTGATCTGTGGAGGATCGGCGTTGCCTTTTTGCGGCATTAGTGAACGCGGGCGTTTGATGGGGATCGCGGAGAGAGGAGTACAGGGTACGCGTTTCTTATGGCGGGTCATCGCAACTCCAGTCGGTCGGTTGCCTGTGTGGACAATGCTCGTCTGAGGCAGAGCTTGGAGTGCGGGAGGCGAGGAGGAGGTTCTACTACCTCAACAATACACCCAGCGCGGGGTGCGTGCCGGAGGGTTAATTTATTTCGGGGTGCGCTGCGATTGTACCGCGGTTGGTCATAGGCGCGCGTCAGCAACGTGTTCTGTTGGCGGGTTTTCGAGCAGGTTCGGAGACTCCTGTGATTTCATTTGGGGAACTAAAGCGCGAGGGCTGATGAGGTTTCCCACCCTTGGTGCAAAAGAGGCGGCAACGATGGGGCACCCAGGGTGGTGGTGGAACGGACTGAGTAACGGGGTGGGTGGGACAAACGCTTGCATCAGTCTCGTTCGGACTTGTTTACCTCGCGGCCGGCGGACAGGTCAAAAACCTCCCTCCCGCGGCGGTGATCGGGTTTCCTGCTATATTGTCTGTCTCTTGCTTGAATCCTGAAGCTCGTTTTGCCGTGGGTCAGCTCAGCGAATACATCCCCCTTGATTCGCAGAGCGTAGAAGACCAGCAATGCGCTTATGATTACAAAGATCACTGCTACGAGAGCGACAACTGGAGGAATGGCAGCGAGGGAGGCCATCACTGAGCCTCCTTTGCTGTCGCGGGCTGTTCCGCAGTTTGGCCGGGACCAGGAACAATCATGATCCTCGACGGGGCGCCCAACCGGAGTAGCTCTTGGCGGATGATTTTTTCGACTGCAGCGTTGATGACTATCGCCAGCATCTTTTTGCCAACGCCTGGTACTTGGATCTGGAGTGAGGACCCGCCGAGTCCCCAGTTCGCGCCGCTCAACAGTTCCGCGGCCGAGGCGTGCCCTCCACTGGTTAGTGCGGAGCTGACAGCGTCGCGGATGGACTCCGTCTTGGATCGCTCAACTTGCGTGGTGGTAACTGGGCGGGGGGCTATCTTGATATGAGCAGGAGCCAATTCGTCCTTGTTCGTCCTGCCCTTCAGCGCATGAGCCACCGCTTCGACGTCGTCAAGCTTTGCGCGGATCTTTTTTGCGGTTTTGGTGGACTCTTCTGCCAATTTCCCGAGGAGTTCGGGGATCTTGTCGATTGCCGCGAGCCGCATAGCGCGTGGGGCGTCGTTGAACGGCCAGCTTTCCTCTTGTTGCTCCTCTGGGAGGTTGTAATCGCCGCTAGTTTTCCGCAAGCATATGCCCCAGGTCGAGCCCACCTTGGCGTAGCCGATGGCGTCATTCCAGAACCAGGTCTCGTTGGGGGTTTCGTCGTTGCCGGTAACCGTCACCCATGCGGGAACCCCGAGATTCAATTTCTTTAGGGCGAGGTCTACTTCGGAAATAGCTTTCCCGAGTGCGTCAGAGCTGGAATTGAGGTCTTGGGCGGCGTCACAAAGAAGGTATTAAAACTTGGTCACCCGCTCCAAGAGCGGGGCTTGCTTTTCAGAAGTCATGCGAATCCTCCGAATCCGACAGACTGGAGTTCACCGCCGTCAGGCGGGGTGTTGCCGTCTTGTTTGGCCGCCGTACAGGCGACTGAATGGTTTGGCATCCGCCTTCCAGCGGTACCGACTGCCAAGCCTGAGCTAGGTGAATTATAGAGCCGCGCAGGGTGACTTGCAATTGAATTCGAGCAACCGCGGGTCCTTCGACTCCGCTGCGCTCCGCTCAGGATGACACGCCGGATTTTTTGATTTGTTGGGTTAGCTCGCTGCGCGAGATAGCGAGTTAGCGGGTTAGCGAGTTAGGAAGTTAGCGAGTTGGCGGGTTAGCTTACCGTTTCGGCGCTGTACCGGGCTATTAATCCTGTTTGGACGGCGTGGCGGAAGACTCTGGCGAAGATCCAGTAAGCGGCGAGTATGTAGGCGATGGCTAAGACGAACGCGGCAGTTAGTAACTCGGCATTGAAGTGGTGGCCGGAGACTACGGCGCGCATGCCTTCGAAGACATAACTCGGCGGGAGCAGGCGGGCGAGCCATTGCATCGGTGCCGGCAGAGTGGAAAGCGGGTAGTAGACGCAGGCGAAGGGAGCGAGGAGGGCGGGGATGGGCCAGACGAACCACTCGGCTGCCGGGCCGAAGCGGAGGACGATGGCGATGGCGGCGACCCCAAGGGCCATGCCGTTCAAGAAAAGCACCAGGACGAAGGGGACGAGCATGGCTCCGTAAGAGGCGAAGTTGAGGCCGAAGGCGAGAGTGGCGACGGCGATCATGACAGCCAGACCAACCAGCGAAGTGGCGAGGCTGGTCGAGAGCAGGCCGGAGATGTACTCGGGCATGGTGATGGGGGTGGCGAAGACGTTGAGGAAGTTGCGCGACCAGACGTCTTCAAAAAATGCGGTGGTGACGCCCTGCATGACGCGGGTCATGAAGTCCCAGAAGAGCACGGCGCCGAGCAGCGCGGGGACGAATCGATAGGACGTGTGGGCGAGCGAGCCGAGGAATCTGGTCATGAATCCCCACAGGACCATGTCGATGGTGACCCAGGCGAAGAGCGGGACGACGCGGGCGGCGCTGCCGCGGTAGAGATAGAGCTGGCGGAGGGGCATGGCGGCAATGCGCTGGAGGTTCATGACTGCAGGGCTCCTAAATCCAGAGGCTCGCGGGCGACGCTGATGAAGAGCTCTTCGAGGGTGGACTTGCCGTACTGTGCGGGTAGCGTGCGCGGGTCGCCTTCGAGGATGATTTCGCCCTGGGAGAGGAACATCACGCGCGAGCAGACTTCTTCGACTTCGTACATGTTGTGCGAGGTCCAGAGGACGCCGGTCTGGGTGCGCTGGGCGAAGCCGCGGATGGTGGCGCGGATGTCGCGGGCGCTGGCGGGGTCGATGGAGGCGGTGGGCTCGTCGAGGAGCAGGATACGGGGGCGGTTGAGCATGGCTTTGGCCAAGCCCACTCGGGTCTGCTCGCCGGAGGAGAGCACGCCGCACTTGGTGTCGCGAAAGCGATTGAGGTCGAAGGTGTCCAGGACTTCCTGGAGGCGCGCGGCGAAGTTGCGCACTCCGTAGAGAAGCGCGAAGACGCGCAGGTTCTGGTAGACGGTGAGGTTGCCGGGCAGCGGCGCGTAGACGGCGGCGAAGTTCGTGCAGGCCAGGGCGCGCGAGCGGTGGCGGAGCAGATCGATGCTGCCGATGGCGATGGAGCCGGCGGTGGGCTCGAGCACGCCGAGGATCATGGAGATGGTGGTGGTTTTGCCGGCGCCGTTGATGCCCAGCAGGCCGACGATTTCCCCGGGACAGACGTGGAAGGAGATGCCTCTGACGGCCTCTACGCCTGTGTCTTTAGGTCCGTAGCGCTTGCGGAGGCTTTCGATGCGGAGGACGGGCTCGCTGGTGCGCGGGGCGGCTTGCATAGGGGCTCGGATGCAATGATACGGCGTGAAGGGCAGCAAGTTAGCAAGTCAGCGATTCAGCGAGTAAGCTTTCGGCCTGTAGCCCGTAGCCCGTAGCCGGTAGCCGGGTGCGGATAACTGCTGGCTGGTCAGATGTCGCGAAGGGTGTCCAGCGAGACGGGGTCGAGATAGATGCCGAGCTGGCGGCGGGTCCACCAGGCGCCGGTTTGGCGTTTTTCTTCGGGGGTGGTGTAGCTGTACTGGTAAAAAAGCGCGCGGATGTGGGCGGGCGGCTCGCTGGGAAAGGGATTCTTGCCCATCAGCTTGAGGATGGCGGGGTCGCTGACGAGCAGGCGGTGGACAAAGCGGATGAACCAGAGATCGTGACGCCAGACATGGATGCGGTGCCCGGCGACGGCAACGGAAAAGGGCAGGAACCAGACCAGCCAATCCAGGCGCAGGTGGTAGGGAGCGATTTGCGCCGGCATGCGGCGGGGATCTCCGGGCTTGGCTTTGAAGGCGTATTCGCGCCATTGGGTGGCGGGAGTGATGAGGCGGTCGGCGGCGCCTTCGAGAACGATCTCGTAGCGCTCGCGGCTGATGTTACCGAAAGCGCCGTAGGCGTTGACCAGGTGCCAGGGGTTGTAGCTGGTGTTCATAACTTGATTGGGAGTTATGAGATTGAGGGCGGGCTGGATGCTGAGGGCGAGGGTGGCGACGGCAAGGATCCAGAGGATGATGTGCCAGGTGAACGGGATGGGCGCGAGCGGCGGAGCGGCAATGGGAACGGCGAGGGAGAGAATGCGGTCACTGAATGCGGAGACGCCGAGGACCATGGTGAGCCAGTTGAGCCAGGAGTAGTTGCCGCTGACGATAAGCCATAACTGATGGAAGATGATGAGCGCGCCGGCGATGGAGGCTAAGGGCTGGGGCGCGAAGAGCGCGAAGGGGACGACGACCTGGACGAAGTGGCTGAAGAGTGCTGAAAAACGGTGCAGCGGCGCGGGGATGCGGTGGAAGTACCAACTGAGCGGGTTGGGCAGGGGCTGGGTTTCATAGTGGTAATAGAGGCAGGTGAGCTGGCGCCAGCAAGGGTCGTGGCGCAGCTTGATGAGGCCGGCGCCGATTTCAGTGCGGAAGAGCATCCAGCGGAGGATGAGGATGGGAATGACACTGGGCTCGATGCGCGAGGCGCCGAGGAAGGCGGTGAAGAAGCCGGCTTCGAGGAGCATGGATTCCCAGCCGAAGCCGAAGAATTTCTGGCCGACGTTGACGATGGACAGATAGAGAAACCAAAGCAGCAGCCACGAAGAGACGGAAAACCAGATGGGGCTGGAGTCGATGAGGCCGAAGAGCGCGGCGAGGGAGAGAATGATGCCGGCGATGGCGACGAGGGTGAGCAGGCGGTCGGAGTAGCGCCAGTGGAAGAGCGACGGCACCTGGCGGAAGGTGGTGCGCTTAAGCAGGTCGGGAACGGGGAGCAGGCCGCGCTCGCCGAGCAGGGGTTTGAACTGGAGCAGCACCGCGATGAAGGCGATCAGGTAGACGGCGGCTACGCCGCGCTGAAGCAGCAGGCGAGCGAGCCAAAGATGGCCGAACCAGGCGTTCATGGACGGGCGACAGGGCGGCGCACAGTGAGTTTGGATGATAGCGCAAGAATCTGGGATCAGAGATCAGGGATCACATCTGAATCGGCGCGCCACCGACAATCTCGCATTATCGCAGCGTGCTTGCCAGCTGGCCCGTCCTACCCCAATCTGGGGTGCCCCGTCCCTAGCTTTGCTAGGGCGGGAAATGGCTGACCGGTCCCGCACGAGCACAGAGCGTGATCCCCATGCTTTCGCGTTTCCGCGCCGTCCATTCCGACTCGATCTCGACCACCCCTTCGACTCCGGTCGCGTAATGACGAAAGCTCGACCACGGCCAGTCCTCCGGTCGTTCCACCAGGCCGCGCGCGACCGGGTTTCGATGCAGGTAGCGCAGCTTCTCTATGCGCTTCTGCTCACTCCAGACATTGAAGTCATAGTATCGTGCCTGCCAGAAAGGTTCCGGCGCGCGTAAGGACAAGGTGCTGGAAACCGACTGCTTGAGCGCCTGCAATGCGGTGGCCAGCCGGGAGGTTTCCGGCTCGGTGGCGAGAAGGTGTACGTGCTCGGGCATCACCACATACCCGGCTACTCGGAACCCGTAGGCGCGACGCGTCTGTTCCAGAGAATGCTCAAAGACATCCCGGGCATGGATCGTCGCCAGCTTGGGTTGGCGGCGATAACAACTGAAGGTGACGAAGTGCATTTGCCCGGTTTGATGGAATCTGCGCAGTCCGGATGGCACTCCAAGAGTTTCGCCGGGGGGTTGGCGGACGGTCTGTGATGGGCAAGACATCAGCGCCGTCCCGCCAACCAATGTGGTGGTGGGAGCGTTCCTGGGTGGGCGGACCGGGGAGTGTGTGCCAGTCCCACCCTTGCGGCAAAAGAGGCCGCAAGAATGGGGCACCCAATGTGGTGGTGGAACGAGCTTGATAAAACATGGGTGGGCCACCGGCCACCGTCCCGCCCAAGCGGAGCTAGGGACAGGGCACCCGGATTGGAGTTGATTCAACGTCAGAAAGGGTTAGGGTGGGCCACCCGCCACCACCGACTTCGCCTTGCTCTTCGGATCGGAGATGTACCCCTTGGCGTGCAGCCGGTCCAGCGCATCCCAGTCGTGACCCTTCCACGCCCGGCCATCGCCCGCCGGCGTCAGCCACAGCAGCGCCAGCACCATCTCGTCCACCTTGTCGCGGTCGTACTCCATGCCCCCGGCTCCTGCTCGGATGCTACACCGGC
>JASHOY010000103.1 GCA_030038435.1 Acidobacteriaceae bacterium
TTCACCCGCGAAATCTTCAGTTCCGCGCCGCGCAACGTCATCGCCGTCCGCCTTGAAAGCTCGCAGCCCTTGACGCTCACCGTCTCCCTCGACCGTCCCGCCGACAGTGAAACCGCCGCCGGCGACAACCGGCTGGTCATGACCGGAGCCGCGCGGCCCGTCAAGGCAACCATTGATCCCGCCACCGAAGAGCGCCAGGTCGGCATTGCCTTCCGCGCAGAAGTGCAGGCCCTCGTCGAAAATGGCACCGTCCGCGCCGACGGCAACACGCTGCGCATTGAAAATGCCGGCGCCGTGACGCTGCTCATCGCCGCCACCACCAAATTCCGCCAGCACACGGCCGAAGGAATGGCCGCTGCCTGCGCACGCAATCTCAAATCCGCAGCGGCACTGCCCTACGCGCAGCTCCGCGCCGAGCACATCGCCGACTACTCAAGCTACGCGCGCCGCGCCGACATCAATCTCCTCGACGGCCCCGACCCCCTCGCCGGAACGCCCACTGATAAACGCATGCAGCGCGTCAAAGACGGCGGCGAAGACACCGGCCTCGTCGAAACTTACTTCCACTACGGCCGCTACATGCTCATAAGCAGCAGCCGCCCGGGCACGCTTCCCGCCAACCTGCAGGGCATCTGGAACGAAAGCCTCGATCCGCCGTGGGGCTCGAAGTACACCGTCAACATCAACGCGGAAATGAATTACTGGCCCGCCGAAACCTGCAACCTAGCCGACCTGCACCCGCAGCTTTTCGACCTGCTCGACTCCACACGCCCCAACGGCTCGGAAACCGCGCAAAAATACTTCAGCGCCCGTGGATTTCTCATCAATCACAACACCGACATCTGGGGCGACTCCATCTCCGTCGATCATGTGCAAGCCGGCGTCTGGCCCATGGGCGCCGCGTGGATATCGCTCCAGCTTTGGGATCATTACGACTTCGGTGGCGACCGGGAATTTCTTCGCACCCGTGCCTATCCGCGCCTGCGCGAAATTGCCGAGTTCTTCCTCGACTATCTGGTAGAAGGCCCCGATGGCGGCCTGTTCAGTGGCCCCAGCCAGTCGCCGGAAAACAAGTACTATCTGCCCAACGGCACCAAGGCCAGCCTCTGCATGTCGCCGACCATGGATTCGGAAATCATTCGCGCCGTCTTCAATCGCGTCGCGCGCGGCAGCAAACTGCGCGGCGTCGATCCCGATCTCCGCGAGCAAGTGCAGTCAGCCGGCAAGCGCCTGCCGCCCTTCAAGATCAGCAAAATGGGCACGCTGCAGGAGTGGAACGAGGACTACAAAGAGACCGAGCCCGGCCATCGCCACATTTCGCATCTCTGGGCGCTCTATCCTGACGACCAGATCACGCTGCGCGGAACGCCGCGCCTCGCTGCAGCCGCGCGCAAATCGCTCCAGCGGCGCCTCGCCTACGGCGGCGGAAGCACCGGCTGGAGCCGCGCCTGGATCATCAACTGCTGGGCTCGCCTTGAAGACGGCGAGTCAGCTTATCAGAGCGTCCTCGAGCTTCTGCGCCGCACCACGCGCCTCAATCTTTTTGACGTCTGCGGTCTCAAAGAACGTTCGCCCTTTCAGATCGACGGCAATCTCGGCGGCACTGCAGCGCTGGCCGAAATGCTTCTGCAAAGCCACGGCGGCACGCTTCGATTTCTACCTGCGCTGCCCAAGGCGTGGCCGGCAGGCAATTTCCACGGCCTTCGCGCCCGCGGCGGCATCGAAGTCGATTGCATCTGGAGCAACAGCAAAGCCGTTACGGCCACGCTCCGCGCCAGTCTCGACGGCCGCATTAAGCTCACCGCTCCCTCGGGGCAGAGTATTGTTCAAGTTCTCCGTTCGGGCGTAAAGCTCCCGATCCCGGCAACAAGCGAATTCGATCTGCAACTCAACCGCGGCGCTGAATACAGCGTGGACTTCGCCTGAACCAGCCGTCTTTGCTAACTTGGGACGCAGCCTCAGCGCAGGTCAGAGTCAAGCTGAAGAAGCAGCAAAGACCGTCCGGTGACCAGATAGCTGTCCGCTATGACGAATTGCAGTTTCTGCGCGGGCTCATCTTCGCTGTTGGTGTCAACGAGCAGCGTCCATGATTCCCCGCCATTGGCCCCGGGCAAAGTAAAGTCGACCACGTCGTGAAAGCCATTGACGACGAGCAGCAGCGTGACCTCCTTGCCGCGCTGCTTTACGCCGCTTGGCTGCGACCGGCCATCCATGAGCATCCCGAAGCAGCGCATGTTGGTGTCGCCCCAATGCTGATCTTCCATCTCCTGGCCGCTGGCGTTGATCCAGGTGACATCCTTGAGGCCCAGCTCCTCGTTCCATGTTCCGCCGAGAAAGAGGTTGCGGCGCAGGATGGGGTATTTGTGACGCAGGCGGATGAGCCTCTGCACGAAGCTGGTCAGGGGCTGCTCATTTTCTGCCCGGTCCCAGTTCAACCAACTGATCTCGTTGTCCTGGCAATAGGCATTGTTGTTGCCGTCCTGGGTGCGGGCGCACTCGTCTCCCGCCTGCAGCATGGGCGTTCCCTGCGCAAGCAGCAGCGTCGCCAGGAGGTTGCGCATCTGGCGATGGCGCAAGGCGTTGATCTCGGGATTATCGGTAGGGCCTTCCGCACCGCAGTTCCAGGAAAGATTATTGGAGTTGCCGTCCTGGTTGCTTTCGCCGTTGGCCTGATTGTGTTTCTGGTCATAACTTACGAGGTCATTGAGGGTGAATCCGTCATGGGCGGTGATGAAGTTGACGGTGGACCAGGGTCGGCGCCCCTGACAATTGAAGATGTCACCGGAGGCGCAGAGCCTTTGCGTAAGGGCTGAAACGTGGCCTTCGCCGCGCCAGAAGTCGCGCACATCGTCGCGGAACCGGTCATTCCACTCGGCCCATCCGGGGGGGAAAGCGCCGACCTGGTAGCCGCCGGGGCCGCAGTCCCAGGGTTCGGCGATCAGTTTGACGGCGCCCAGAACCGGGTCCTGGCAGACGGATTTAAGGAATCCGCTGCGGTTGTCGAAGCCATTGGGCTCGCGAGCGAGGATGGTGCCGAGATCGAAGCGGAAGCCGTCGACGCGGGTCTGCTCGACCCAGTAGCGCAGGCTGTCGGTGACCATCTGCAGGACGCGCGGATGGGTGACATTGAGGGTATTTCCGGTGCCGGTGTCGTTGATGTAATACCTGGGATGGTCGGGCAGGAGTCGGTAGTAGCTGGCGTTGTCGATACCGCGATAGGAGAGGGTCGGCCCCCGTTCATTGCCCTCGGCAGTGTGGTTATAGACGACATCGAGGACGATTTCCAGGCCGGCATCATGGAAGCGCGAGACCATCTCCTTGAATTCTTTCAGCGCATCCGCAGGATCGGCCGCGTAACGCGGATCGGGAGCGAAGAAGCCGATGGTGTTATAACCCCAGTAATTCGTCAAACCTTTGTCGAGCAAATAACTGTCACTCACGAAGGTGTGAACAGGCAGCAGTTCGATGGTGGTGACGCCGAGGGAGCGAATATAGTCGATCACACCTGGCGAGGCAAGACCGGCGTAGGTGCCGCGCAGTTTCTCGGACACTTTGTTGTTCAGCTTCGTAAAACCCTTCACGTGCAGCTCATAGATGACCGTATCGTCGAAGGGTACCCGCATTTTGGACAGACGCTGTTGGCCGCGCCAGTCGAAATCGGGATCGACGACGATGCACTTGGGCATATAGGGTGCGCTGTCGCGCTCGTCGAATGTAGTGTCGTCCAACGATTCCATCTGGTAGCCAAAGAGCGCGGGATTCCACTCGATCTGGCCGATGTGCGCTGTCGCGTAGGGGTCGAGGAGCAGCTTGTTAGGGTTGAAGCGATGGCCGTTTTCCGGCTCGTAGGGGCCGTGTACGCGGTAGCCGTAGCGGATACCGGGCTTG
>JASHOY010000104.1 GCA_030038435.1 Acidobacteriaceae bacterium
CTGGAGCAGCATGAAAACCCGGTATGAGAGCCTGCGCAAAGCGATGAAACTCACGGGCGTGCCTTTCGATAGGAACCTCACAGCCGAATGCGATCACACTTGGGATGGCGGCGCCGCTGGCATGGCTATCCTCCTCAATCTTCCCAAGCCCCCCACCGCGGTCCTGTGCTGTAACGATGTGGCAGCGGTTGGGGCACTCAAAACCCTTGCCGCTCGCGGCCTCCAGGCAGGACGCGATATCGCTTTGATCGGCTTTGACGATCTCACGATTTGCCGCTTCACCCAGCCTGCTCTTACGACCATCCAGTTCTCGCCGCGCGAAATTGCCGGTCTCGCGTTTTGCGCTCTGCTCGAAGAGATACAAAATCCGCCGCAAAAAACGAACCTCGAATACAAGACACGTTTCGTGCTGCGCGAATCCACCTGCGCACCGCGGTCATGAAACCAATGTATGCATCACGCTGCTTTTTCCCTTAAAACGGATATTGGAAGCATCAAGACAATGCCCCAGAAAATTCAATTTTTCGCGCGGTTTCTGCTTCCAATTTTGCTGGCATCCGTTCTTCTTCCCTGTGCAGCCGCTGCGCGTCCGCTCGGTGCAATCACTGCCGGCCAGGCGCAAATAACCACTAGTCGCCTTCAGGAGCAGCTCAAGGGAATCTTCATCTGCAATCCGGCACTCCTTGGTGCACATCCGCCCAGTGCGCACTACGAGCGCTTTATCGAACGCAACGAGCAAAGCGTCCTTTCGGGCGATCGCGGCCCCAAGGATTTGTTCGGTGTGGTGTGGTCGGCCCTCCCCGGGCCCGTCAACGCTTCCACTGAAAGCTCGGCGCTCGATGCGGCCGTGGCCGTGTTTCAGGCCGGCTCAGGGAGAATTACGGAATGAAAACTGCCATGCATTCGCCGTCCCCTCAATTTCTTCCCTCGCGGCGCTCCATCATTTACGGCGGGCTCGGCGCCTGTCTAGCTGCCGCCATTCCGGCTACATCTGCACAGGTCCCATTGAACATCGCGCAGGGCCGCCCTCATCCGGCCAGTCGCCGCTTTTCAAGTCCAGCAATTGAATCCGCAATCGCGGACATCAGTCAGAAGATCGCAGACCCTTTCCTGCGCGCAATGTTCGTGCGCTGCTTCCCGAACACGCTTGACACCACCGTCTTCCCAGGCACGCTCAACGGCAAGCCGGACACCTTTGTCATCACGGGCGACATTGACGCCATGTGGTTGCGGGATTCCTCCGCGCAAGTCTGGCCCTATCTCCCCTTTGCAAAGCAGGACCCGAAGCTCTTAGATCTTCTTGCCGGTCTCGTGCGCCGTCAGGCGCGCATGATTCTGATCGATCCCTACGCCAACGCCTTCACGCGAGCCATTTCCGATCCCCCATTGCCCTGGGCTGTCCACGATAAGACCATCATGAAGCCGGGCGTGGCCGAGCGCAAGTGGGAGGTGGACTCCCTTTGCTACACCATCCGCCTTGCACATGGATACTGGCGCGAGACCGGCAATACAGATCCCTTCGATGCAACGTGGCGCGGCGCGGCGTGGAAGATTGTCGAGACCTTTCAGGAACAGCAACGGATCGACGGAGAGGGACCATACTCCTTCCAGCGCCGCACCTTTACGCCGACCGATACTCTGCCTCTCAGCGGCTTTGGCAACCCTGCACGTCCGGTGGGAATGATCTTTTCCATGTTTCGTCCCTCCGACGATGCTTGTATCTATCCGCTCTTTGTCCCCGCGAACATGTTTGCCTTGCGCTCTCTCTCGCGTCTTCAGGAGATGGCCGTGCAAGTTATCGCGGACTTGAAACTCGCATCGGCCTGTGCCGGTTTGATTAGCGCATTGCAGGCCTCCCTCAGGCAATACGGAACAGTCCACCATCCGGAGTTTGGCGAAATCTGGGCTTACGAGGTCGACGGTTACGGCAATGCGCTCATGATGGACGACGCCAATGCTCCCGGTCTGCTCAGCCTGCCGTATCTCGAGTGCTGCTCCGTGGCCGATCCGATGTATCAGCGCACTCGCGCTTTCGCTCTGAGCGCAAGCAACCCGTACTTCTTTCGCGGGACGGCTGCGGAAGGCATCGGCGGCCCGCACATCGGCCTTGGGCAGATCTGGCCGATCTCGATCATTCTGCGCGCGCTCACATCAACTGACGATGCCGAGATTGCGATGTGCCTCAAATGGCTCCGTGACACAACAGCCGGCACGGATTTTATGCACGAGTCGTTCGATGAAAACAATCCACAAAAGTTCACGCGGCCGTGGTTTGCGTGGGCCAATACACTGTTCGGCGAATTGATCGTGAACCTCGCGAGCACCAGGCCTTCGCTTTTGCGGCAGAGCTTTTCGACTTAGATCAAATCCGTTTCTCAACTTCGATTGGCAGACGACTGTACGGCGTACCGGGGGATGAGATGAGTCATGAAACTGGACCGGCGAGAACCGGGCTGAACAGAAGAGCATTTTTAAAAGCATCGAGTCTTGCTGTCGCCGCCGCAGGGCTCAACGCAAAAGCGGAAACCGGTTCGCGGGAGGGCTCGGATGCCGCCGATCCGGCTCCAGACAAACCACCGATAGCGGCTGATTCCATCGATCTCGTCAACGTTCTTCAGGGCACGGCCTCCACACGTGTCTTCTCGCGCGGCAATACGCTGCCCATCGCCGCCCTTCCCTTCGGCATGGCGCACTGGACCATTCAGTCCGACGCCAACACCGCCTGGATGTTTCAGCCGGGCGGCCGCAGGTTTCAGGGCTTTCGCTGCACCCACCAACTCAGCCCCTGGCTCTCGGACTACGGCGAAGCGATCTTCCTTCCATTCTGCGGCGATCTCGATCCCGATGCGCAGATGCGCTCGTCGTCCTGGCGCCCGGAAGACTCGACGCTGCGCCCGTACTCGTTCCGTCTCCCGCTGATGCGCTACCAGGCCGACGCCGAGCTGATTCCCACTGAGCGCTGCGCCCTCGTCACCGCGCGATTTTCGAGCGGCGCGCCTCCGGGATTTCTAATCGAGGTTCCGGGCGCTGCCGGCCCCATCCAATTTGACAAGGCCAATCGCACCGTTCGCTTTACATCGACGATCAACGAAGGCGGCGTGCCGAAAAACTTTGCCACGTATTATGTTGTGCGTTTCGCCGAGCCGTGGGACAGCACCGCTCTGCGCCAGGAGCCCAAAAGCCAGATCGCCATGGTGCGCTACAAAACCGGCAACTCCATCGAAGCCCGCATCGCCACCTCATTCATCTCCTTCGAACAGGCAGAAAGCAACTTCGATCGCGAGCTGGGATCGAAACCGGCGGACGTGCTTCGCGCGGGCGGAAAGGCCATCTGGCGCGAACACTTTAGCCGGATTGAAGTGGAAGGCGGCGATTTGCCGCAACAGACCATCTTCTACTCCTGCCTCTATCGCGCACTGCTCTTCCCGCGCATGTGGTACGAACCTGACGCTGGCGGCAAGCCGCATCACTTCAGCCCCTACAACGGCAAAGTCGTTCCCGGCGTCATGTACGCCGACCACGGTTATTGGGACGACTATCGCGCCTGGTATCCGTTCATGTCGGTCGTTTTCCCTGACAGGCTCGCTGAAATCCTTCAGGCGTGGGTCAATGCGTATTCTGAGGGCGGCTGGCTCCCGCAGTTCCCCGCCCCCGGTTATCGCGCCTGCATGACAGGAAGTCTTATCGACTCCGTTTTTGGCGACGCCGCTGTCAAAGGCATTCGTGGTTTTGACCTGGCCACGGCTTATGAGGGATTGCGAAAGCACGCCACTCAGCCAGGCGATCCGGATCGTGGCTACGGACGCCGCGGCATCGAGGACTATCTACATCTGGGTTATGTCTCCGCCGATCATGTTGAGCAGTCGGCCGCCGAGACCGCCGACGCGGCCTATGGAGACTTCTGCATCGCGCAAGTCGCTAACAAGCTCGGCCGCGTTGAAGACGCTGCTATGTCCCTCAAACGCTCTCACAATTGGCGTAATGTCTTCGATCCCGAAACCGGTTTCCTGCGCGGCAAACACGTTAACGGTTCCTGGCTTGAGCCATTCGATCAGTTTGCGTGGGGCAGCCCTTATGTTGAGGGCTCTGCGTGGCAGCATCGTTGGGACGTGCCCCAGGACATTCCCGGCCTGATCCAGGCGATGGGCGGAAATAAACAAGCTGTTGCCGCACTCGATAAGATGCTCGCCTTGCCACCCATCTTCCATGTTGGGGTTTACGGTCAGGAGATTCACGAGATGTCGGAGATGGCCGCTGTAAACTTCGGCCAGTACGCGCAGAGCAACCAACCAGTGCATCATCTGCTCTATATCTTTTCCATCGCCGGCCGGCCCGACCGCACCCAGTACTGGGCCCGCCAAGTTATGGCGGAGTTATATTCGCCCGACGTTTTTCCCGGCGACGAAGATACAGGCTCCATGGCGGCGTGGTTTCTGCTGGGCGCCATGGGATTTTACTCGCTCTGCCCAGGCAAAGCGGAGTATGTAACCGGCAGCCCGCTCTTCGATCGAGTAACTCTCAGTCTGCCCAGCGGAAAGCGCACTGTGATCGAGACCCGCAATCAAAGCCCTTCGGCTGTTTATGTCTCGAAGTTACTTGTCGACGGCAGGCCGAACATATCGCCGACTATCTCGCACTCGCAGATTGCCGGCGGCGCCCGGCTTACTTTTTTCATGCAAAATACGCCGGCGGTCTGACAGCGGCGCCTGGAGGATCATCATGAAACGCGGAATGTCGAATCTGGCTCGGCGTGATTTTCTTAAAACCTGCGCGGCCGCAGCAGTCAGCACGGCGATGCCATACACGGCGTTGATGGAGGCAGGCGTTGAAGCGTTCGCGCAAACTGCATCCGCGCCCGGCGGACAAAACAGCGACAGGCTTCTCGGAAATGTGCGTCCCATAATCGGTACAGGCTGGCGCGGCCACATGTTTCCCGGCGCCGCCGCACCTTTCGGTTTGGTTCAGTTAAGCCCCGATACAAGCGGTTCGCCCGATCCCGTGTGGAACATTCAGGGCGACTGGTACGTGTGGAATCACTGCTCCGGTTACCACTATACCGATCACGTAGTTGCCGGCTTCAGCCACACGCACCTGCAGGGCACGGGTGGCATCGACCTCGGTGACGTGCTCGTGATGCCGCTGGTGGAAGGGAAAAATTGGTCGTGGGACGCGGGCATTCCTTCGAAGCTCGCCGATATGCAGATCGACGAGCTGGGAGTGGACTCGGGCTGGGTCTTCGGTAATTCGTCCAGCGGCTACCGCTCGATCTTTTCTCACCACAAAGAAACTGCGCGCGCCGGCTACTACAGCGTTCACCTGGAGACTCCGGACGTGTTTGCCGAACTCACCGCAACCACACGCTGCGGGATGCATCGATACAGTTATGCGCAGCCCGCGCCCAGTATGCGCCAAGGTCTCATTCTGGACCTTGCCCACGGACTTGGCTCAAGGGTCTATCACGCAGAGCTGACTGTCGAATCGAGCTCGCGTATCAGCGGCAAACGTTATACGCATGGATGGGCCGCCGACAAACAAGTCTACTTTGTCATGGAGTTATCGCATCCCGCCATTTCAATCGACGTGAGCGTGGATGAAAGAGTAACTCCGGCGCATCTCGGGAGCACTTTCTCCGGCACGGAAATCAAAGCGATCCTGACCCACGCACCTTCATCTGAGCCGCTCATTGTTCGCGTGGGCATCTCCTGCACAGGCGTGGAAGGCGCGGCGAAGAACCTTTCCGCGGAAATTCCTCATTGGAACTTTGACGCCGTCGCGCAACAAACAGGCCAGGCCTGGAGCAAAGCGCTCAGTCTGCTTGACGCCGATCTTCCCAGCGAGGCGCTCACGCAAACGTTTTACACCGGCGCATACCACGGTCTGGTTGCTCCCGCGACCTTCAACGACGTGGATGGTACCTATCGCGGGCAAGACCGGCAGAATCATCCGGACCCTGGGTTTACCAAGTACACCACGCTCTCCATCTGGGACATTTACCGCGGCGAGTTTCCCTTCATTATGCTCACGCAGCCACACAAGGCGGGCGACGTTGTCCCTACCATGCTTGCCGACTACACGCAACTTGGCGAGCGCTCGCTGCCGATGTGGCCGCTCTGGGGCAACGAAACATGGAGCATGACCGGATTTCATGCCGCCGGCATGATCCTCGGGGCGTATGTCCGCGGATTCCGCGATTTTGATGCTGAGGCAGCCTACGCGGCCATCCGCGATACGGCGCTCTCAGCACCTGATACGAGTACTAGCAAGCGTGCGCGCGACAATAAAGCGCTGCAGGCAATGTTTCGTCAGTATGGCTATGTGCCCATGGACCTGCACGGCGGCTCCGTTTCATGCACCCTCGACCTTTCCTACGATTATTGGTGTGCTGGCGCCATGGCGGAGCTTCTTGGCAAGCACAAAGACGCCACAATGTTTTATCAGCTCGGCCAGAACTACAAGAATGTCTACGATCCATCGGCAGGATTTATGCGCGGCAAAACGAAAGACGGCAAATGGCGCGAACCGTTCCGCCCCGACCAGGAGTACAACGACTACGTCGAGACCGATGCATGGCAGGCCAGCTTCAGCGTTCCGCACGACGTGCAGGGACTGATCGCGCTGCATGGCGGCGATGCGGCTTTCATCTCAAAACTCGAAGGCTTGTTTACGTCTCCGTCCTTTGTTATCGATTCCCGTCCCGACATTACCGGCATGGTAGGCCAGGACGCGCAGGGCAATGAACCAAGCAATCACAACGCCTATCTCTTTCCGTTTGCAGGAGCCGCATGGAAAACGCAGTATTGGGTGCGTAAAGTAGCTTCGCTTTACCGAAATACCCCGGCCGGAATTCCCGGCAATGACGACTGCGGCCAGTTATCCAGTTGGTTCGTCTTCGCGGCTCTTGGTTTTTATCCCGTAAACGCCGTCAACGGCGTTTATGTCATCGGCAGCCCGCTGGTGAACCGCGCAGTCATTGAAAATCCTGAGACCGGGGCTAAGTTCACTATAATAGCCGAGGATAACTCGGCCAACAACTTGTATATCCAGAGCGCAAGACTCAATGGCAGGGAGTTAACCCGTTCCTGGCTGACTCATGAACAGATTGTGGCCGGCGGCGAACTCTATTTCCGCATGTCGAGTAAGCCCAATCAGGAGTGGGCATCCGCACCTGCCGACCGCCCGCCATCCGGCTTGCTCAAAGCCTGAGAGTTTCATTCCGCTGGTCTCCACAACCATACGTCCTTGATCCGGTTGCATGCGAGGCTTCGCGCTGGTCTAAAATGTACCCGTATACGGAGGGACGGCAAAACCATGCTTCAAATCACCGCTCTACGCGCCAATTCAAAGAAGGACGAAATTCACCCGTAAAACGGAGGAGACTTTGTACCTCCGCGCTGGTAGCCGGTATTTTTTTGAAATTTCACTCGGAGTTTTACGCCGAAATCTCACACATGGACCTGCCCATTATGACTCGCTTCCCAAAGACAAGCTCCCTGATCTTAGGTTTGGCGCTCTTTGCCGCTCCGTGCATTGCTCAGATCTACGTTTCTCCTTTCGGCGCCGATGCCAATCCAGGCACAAAAGCGAACCCCGTCCGCACGCTGGCGCGCGCCACCGCACTGGCGCGCCGCGCGATACCCGCTGCGCAAGGCGATGTGACCATCTTGCTTGCCGGCGGCACTTACCGGCTCACTCGTCCGCTCGAGCTCGGTCCTGAAGACTCGGGAGCGAACGGCCATAATCTGGTTTACGCGGCTGATCCCGGCGCTCGCCCTATTATTAGCGGAGGCGTGCGCATTACCGGGTGGAGGCTGTTCAACTCCGCCAAGAATATCTGGTCTGCGAAGGTACCGCCCTACGTGAAAGGTGCGCGGCAGCTTTACATCGACGGCGTGCGCGCCACGCGCACCCGCGGCCGCCTTCCCGTGGCGCTCACCATGACCCCCACGGGCTACACCGCCGCGAACGCCACCATGGCCTCGTGGAAGCATCCCTCCTGGATGGAATTCGTTTACACCGGCGGCAACTCGGTGTGGTCGGAGCGCGGCGAAGGCCTCGGCTCATGGACGCAGCCGCGCTGCCCCGTTGCCAGTATCGTTGGAACGACGATCACAATGCAGCAGCCCTGCTGGGATAACTCGACCATGCGCGTCATGCTGCCCAGCGGCGAGCGTACCGCAAACCTCGTTGGCCCCATGAGTGTGGGCAAAGAGCCTACCTACGTGGAGAATGCCTTCGAGTTGCTTGGCACGCCGGGACAGTTCTATCTCGACCGCGACACCTCGACCATCTACTACACGCCCCGCCCCGGCGAAGACCTCGCCACCGCGGACGTAGAACTGCCCGTGCTGCAGAGCCTGATCGACGCAACCGGTACGCCTGCCGATCCCGTGCACAATATCGTCTTTTCCGGCATCCAGTTTTCCTACGCGACTTGGCGCGGCCCGAACGGTCCAGACGGATTCTCCGAAATTCAGGCAGGCTACCAGGTGACCGGACCCGACGGCTACGCGAAACAGGGCCTCTGCACGCTGGTCCCCGGCGGCGAATGCCCGTATGGGGACTGGACCAAGGAGCCGGGCGATGTGCGTTTCCAATTCGCTCATAACATCCAGTTTCTGCGCGACGACTTTGTGCATCTCGGCGCCGCGGGCCTAGATCTCGGCGAGGGTGCGCAGAACGACCTGGTACAGGGTTCGATCTTCAAAGACATTTCCGGCAACGGCCTCGAGCTTGCCAGCGTAAATGCGCCGCTCGCTCCTCCGGCCGCTTTCGCCTCAGACAACCGCATCGAAAACAACCTTTTTGAAGACGTTGGCGCCGAATACCGCGGCGGCATCGGCATCGTCATAGGCTATGCGCGCCATACGCTCGTCGCGCACAACCTTCTCGAACAGCTTCCCTACGCCTCCATCTCCATCGGCTGGGGCGGCTGGCCCGACAAGATCCGCAAGGCCGGCCAGGCTAACAACTCCGCGCTCAACGTCCTCTCCGACAACCTGATCCACAACGAGATGCTCGTGCTCTCCGACGGCGGAGGCATCTACACGCAGGGCCTCACCGGCTCCTCGCTCGCCGATGGGGAACGCGTCTCTGGAAACGTCGTCTACAACCAGTACAGTTCGGGGCACGCCATCTACACCGACAACGGCGGATCGATGATCACTGTCGACGGCAATGTTATGTTTCATGACGACCACGACAACTGGGGCAGCCGCCATCGCGATTGGTACGACGACAACGACGGCAAGGTAGACGACCCTCTTCTCATCGAAAATAATTACTGGCAGCAGGGAGATCCAGACGCTTCTCGCGAGAACGTCACAGAGAATGGCAATCACATCATTACGTCGCTCTCCGAAACGCCGGCAAGCATCCTCGACAACGCGGGCCTCGAACCGGCTTATCGCAACATCGTGGATTTGCGCTTTGCCAAACCCGCGCCGCCCCAAGCGCCAACCCGCGTGGCAGCATGGGGAGGCAACGGCTATGCCGACGTAACCTGGAGCCCCACGGTCGATCAGGGCGGATCGCCCGTCGAGGCCTATATTGTCCGCGCCTCCAACGGCGAGGAAACCCGCATCAGCAGCGACGATTTCTGGAAGTACGCCTACGTGAAATTCACAGGCCTGCACAGCGGCCAGCCGCTCACCTTCACGGTTTCGGCCGTCAATCGCCAGGGCGTGGGCGTCGCGTCGCTCCCGTCGCTGCCCGTCACCCTCAGTGACCGCACTATCGCGCCTCCGGCCGCGCCCGCCGGTGTGCGCGTGTATCCGGGCAAGAATGCCGTCAGCATTCACTTCCAGCTTCCGCATGAGGATCGCGCGGACGGCCAGCCAAGCCCCATCCTCGCCTATCAGGTTACGGTCAACCCCGGCGGCCGCAAGGTTACATTCACGGGCCGCAACGTCATCGTGCTCGAAGGCCGCCACACCACCTTTAACACCATCGGCGGACTCGAATCGGGCAAGTCGTACACTTTCAGCGTCACTGCCGTAAACAACGCAGGCCCTGGAACTCCGGTCACTGTGGGACCGGTCACCGTACAGTAACGTTCGCACCCGAAAATAGCCGGCCAGAAGCGTATCCAGGCCGGCTATTTTTCAGCTTTCATCCGGTCTTCAGTAAGGAATCTTGCTGGCCGAGGCGATCCATGCCGCAAAGCTCGCCCAGGCCTCGCCGCCAAGCAGTTGCCTAACCGGCATCGACCGCGCGACGGCGTCTCTCCGAAACTCCTCATAGAGAAAGGCGTCGTCAAACCCGGCCCGGGCCGCGTCGGCCGCGCAGCTCCCATAGTAGATTGCATCAATTCGTGCCCAGTACGAGGCCGCCAGGCACATTGGGCACGGCTCGCAGCTCGTATACAGCTGGCATCCAGCCAGCGTGAAGGTCTCGAGCGTTTTGCATGCCGCACGAATTGCATTCACTTCTCCGTGAGCCGTGGGGTCGCAGGTGGCGGTTACGGTGTTCACGCCCTCGGCCACAATCTTGCCGTCTCGCACGATCAGGGCCGCGAACGGCCCTCCCCTGCCCGATTGCACATTTGCGGTTGCCAGCGCAATGGCGCGCCGCATCCATTCGGGATTTCCCTCGCTCACCCTCCGCACTTGATCTCAGCCTCCCTCAGCGGCGAAAGTAATGTCAGTATGGCACATGCAATCCGCTCCACCCGCGTGCTGACGCCGGGGGGTCTGGCGCCGGCAACGTTCCTGGTGGAGCACGAACGCATCTCTGAGATGTGCGCGTGGGATCGAGTCCTGTCCACCGCTGAGCTGCACGACTTCGGGGATCGTGTGGTGGCGCCGGGCCTCGTTGACACGCATGTTCACATCAACGAGCCCGGCCGTGCCGAGTGGGAAGGCTTCCAGACCGCAACCCGCGCCGCAGCGGCAGGCGGAGTCACTACGCTCGTCGACATGCCACTTAATTGCGTTCCGGAGACCATCGACGTCGAAGCTCTCGAAGTCAAGCGTGACGCGGCGCAAAATCAGGCATGGGCCGACTGGGCCACATGGGGCGGCGTGGTGCACGGCAACGCCGACGCACTGCCCTCGCTGACAATCTCCGGCATTCCCGGCTTCAAATGTTTCCTCATTCACTCCGGCATCGACGGCTTTGCATGGGTCGATGAGCACGATCTGCGGCTCGCCTTAGAGCGTCTCCGGGGTAGCGGTCTGCCTCTGCTTGCGCACGCCGAAGTCGCCGGCCCCGTCGATGCGGCTACGCACGCGCTCAATGCATCCGGTGCAGACTGGCGCAAGTTCACGACCTATCTCGCCTCGCGTCCCGACGCCGCCGAAGTCGAAGCCATTGCGCTTCTCATTCGTCTCGCCGAGGAGTTCCACACACCCATCCACATTGTTCATCTTGCCACGGCTGAGGCGCTGCCCTTGCTCACCGCCGCGCGCGCCAAAGGCTTGCCCATCACAGTGGAAACCTGCGCGCACTATCTCTGGTTCGCCGCCGAAGAGATCCCCGACGGCGCAACCGAATTCAAATGCGCGCCGCCTCTGCGCTCCGCTGCCAACCGCGAGGCTTTGTGGAACGCGCTGCTCGACGGCTCCATCGACATGGTGACGACGGACCACTCCCCTTGCCCGCCCGCAATGAAGCGCCGTGAAGAAGGACGATGGGACCTTGCGTGGGGCGGTATCGCCAGCCTCGGCCTTGCGCTGCCCGTGCTCTGGACTGCGATGCACAGGCGCGGCATTGGCTTTGAACGCATCGCCGCGTGGATGGCCGGTGCGCCCGCGCGTCTGGCCAGCCTTAGTGGCCGCAAAGGCACGCTTGCTCCCGGTACGGATGCGGATTTTTTCATATTCGATCCCGATGCAACCTGGACCGTCACACCCGGCGAGCTGTACTTCCGCCACAAACTCTCGCCGTACGTTGGCGCTGAACTGCGGGGCCGTGTCCTCGAAACGTGGCTGCGCGGCGAACCTGTCTTTCGCGCCGGCGAGTTCACAGGCAAGCCGCGCGGCAGAGAGCAGGTGCGCGCATGAGAGACCGCGCGCTTCGAGCTATCGCCGAATGCCAGCGCATTGCCGCCATGAGCGAGGAGCAAGGCCGCATCACGCGCCGATTCCTTACGCCGCCCACGCATGAGGTCCACGCGCATCTGCGCCGCCGTATGCAGTCGCTCAGCATGACGGTTCAAGTGGACGCTGCCGGCAATCTTCGCGGCCTCTGGCAGCCCGAAGGCGCAGCCGGCAAGCGTCTCCTGCTTGGCTCACACATTGACACAGTGCCCGATGCCGGCGCCTACGACGGCGTGCTCGGCGTTATGCTCGCTCTTGAATGGGTCGAGATCGCGCAGGAACTTCATCTCTCGATTCCGATCGAAGTACTGGCATTTTCCGAGGAAGAAGGCGTTCGCTTCGGCGTTCCCTTCATCGGCAGCCGCGCCATAGCCGACTGTTTCGATCCTCCGCTGCTTGCGCTTATTGACGCGGACGGCCTCACGCTCGACGCGGCCATTCGCAACTTCGGCCTTGATCCCGAACAGATCGCTAAAGCCGCAATTGGCGCCGACGTGCTCGGCATGATTGAGGTCCACATTGAGCAAGGCCCCGTGCTTGAAGCCGAAGATCTCGCTCTCGCGGCCGTCACCGCCATCGCTGGCCAGACGCGCGTTGTCCTCGAATTCGCCGGCCAGGCCAACCACGCGGGGACCACGCCCATGCACCTGCGCCGCGATGCGCTCGCAGGCGCTGCGGAGTGGATCGCCGCAGTGGAATCTTTTGCGCAGAGCACCGGAGGCATTGTTGCCACAGTCGGAAAACTCGACGTTACGCCGAACGCAAGCAACGTCATTGCCGGCACAGTCTCCATGAGTCTCGACGTGCGCCACGCGCACGACCCCACGCGCGCCACAGCCGTCGAAGCTCTGCTCGAACAGGCCAATGCCATCGCCGCTCGGCGCAACCTCGCATTACAGTGCACGCGCCAGTTGGACCAACCCGCAGTCCCCATGGACGAAAAGTTGACAACATTCCTCGCCGAGGCCATCGAGGCAGCAGGATTCCCTTCCAAGCGCATGACCAGCGGTGCAGGCCACGACGCCATGGTTCTGGCCGCGCGCGTTCCCACCGCGATGCTTTTCCTGCGCAGCCCCGGCGGCATCAGCCATCACCCCGCCGAAACCGTGCGCGAAGAGGATGTGGAAGCCGCGCTTCTGGCCGGCCGCGAGTTTTTTGCGCGGCTTGCCGCGAAAATTCAGTAAAATCGAACAGCCATTGCAAGCGAGGTAGCGCGTGCACCATTTGGGAGCAACACGAAGCAGTCTCAAAGCGGATCATCTTCTCCAGACGCCGGACACCTTCATCCGCACCCCGCTCCCCGGCGCGCAAAACGTAGCTTTCATCGTGCACATCGCTCCGCAGCGCGGCGCGCGCTTCACGCAGATGACCGCCGAGTTCGCCGCCGGTGGCACGCTCGGCCCCACACCTGAACAGCGCTTCCTCTACGTCCTCGAAGGCGAGCTAGAGATCGAAGCGGCCGGCAAAAAGCACACTTTCGCGCCCGGCGGATTCGCCTATCTGCCTAAATCGGCGCCGCACTCTGTCCGCGCGCTCACGGCATCGCGCGCCGCCCTGATCGAAAAGCCCTACGAGCAGAAATCCGGCGCATCCACGCCCGAAATTGTCATCGGCAGTGAAGCGCAGATTGCCGCGGCGCCGCTCATGGGCGACGAATCGCTTCGCGTTCGCGCTCTTATGCCCGACGGCCCCGCGTACGACTTCGCCGTCAACACCATGACCTACGATCCCGGCGCCGCGCTCAGCATGGTCGAGATCCACGTGATGGAACATGGCCTGCTCATGCTTGAAGGTGGCGGCATCTACCGGCTCGGCGACGCATGGTACCCGGTTGAGGCCGGTGACTTTATCTGGATGGCGCCCTACTGTCCACAGTGGTTTGGCGCACTCGGCAAGCGACCCGCAAAATATCTCATCTACAAAGACTGGCGCCGCCACCCGCTCGGAGCATAACTCATGGCCCCACACGCCGAACTCACCATCGACGGCCTTCTCAGCGAGATCACCATGCTCGCGCATATCTCAGAAGCGGAACCTCCCGTCGTCACGCGCGTCGTGTTTGGCGAAGCCGATCTCCGCGCCCGCGCTTACGTCAAAAGCCTCTGCGCCGCCGCTGGACTCATCGTGACCGAAGACGCCGTCGGCAACACCTTCGCCCGCTGGCAGGGCGCCGAGCCGGACCTAGCGCCCGTCGCCACCGGCTCGCATATCGATGCGATTCCTAATGCCGGCTCTTATGACGGCGTGGTCGGCGTGCTTGGCGGCCTCGAGGCCATCCGCGTGCTGCAAAAGCTCGGCTTCAAACCGCGCCGCTCCATCGAACTCGTCATCTTCACCGCGGAAGAGCCAACGCGCTTCGGCATCGGTTGCCTGGGCAGCCGCATGATGGCCAATGTGCTCACGCCCCAGCAAGCTCTTGCACTCCGCGACAAGGAGGGCCGCACTCTGGAAGAGCGGCGCGCGAGCGCCGGCTTCACGGGTGCGCTCGATTCTGCCGCGCTGCCGAGCGGCCGCTTCCACCAGTTCATCGAGCTGCACATCGAGCAGGGCCCGCTGCTTGAAGCCGAAGGCATTGACCTCGGCCTGGTCACGCACATCGCCGCGCCCGCCAGCCTGCGCATTCATATCGAAGGCGAAGGCGGCCACGCCGGCGCAAAGCTCATGCCGGGCCGCAAAGACGCACTGGCCGCCGCCGCAGAGCTTATTCTCGCGCTCGAATCAGCCGCTAAATCCACCGGCGCTATCGACACCGTCGCCACCGCCGGCGTCTGCGAGGTCTTTCCCAGCGCGGTCAACAGCATTCCTTCGCGCGTACGGCTTGAAACCGACATCCGCGACATCGATGGCGCGCGCCGCGACAGCGTTCTCGACGCGCTCCGCGCCGCCTGCGCAGAAGTCGCAGCCCGCCGCGGCGTTACGATTGCGACCGATCTCGTCAACGCCGACCCTCCGACCGCATGCGATCCAGCCATCCTGGCTGCTCTCGAGGAAGCTGCCGTCACCGCCGGCCGCAGCCACAAGAAAATGGTCAGCCGCGCCTATCACGATTCGCTCTTTATGGCGCGCATTGTGCCAGTGGCCATGCTCTTCATTCCCTGCCGCGGCGGCATCAGTCATCGTCCGGATGAGTACGCCTCGCCCGAGTGGATTGCAAGCGGCGTACGCGTCCTCGCCACCACACTCGCGAAACTCGCCTCGTGACCGTCGGGTTTTGAATCTACGCCGCAGCGATGTATCCTATGCCACAACGCGCGGCAGTTTCCCGGTTCTCGACGCATGGGCACGCCATCCACAACCCGCATCGTTGGCGCTGCCGTCCCGCGCAAGGAAGGCGTGGACAAACTCCTGGGCCGCGCACGCTACGTCGACGACATCGAGCGCGAAGGCATGTGGCACGGCGTGACCGTGCGCAGCACCATTCCCCGCGGCCGCATTCGCTCCATCTTCTTCGATCCGTGCGTCAACTGGGATGAATTCGCCGTGGTCACCGCCGCCGACGTTCCCGGCAAGAACCGCATCCAGCTCATCATTGCGGACCAGCCCTGCCTCGCCCAGGACCAGGTGAACCACTCGGACGAAGCCATCGTTCTCATCGCGCATCCCGACAAGCGCAGAGCACGCGAGGCAGCAGGCGCAGTCAAAATCGAGTACGACCCGCTCCCTCCTGTTTTCTCCATCGAAGAGAGCGAGCGCCGGCAGAGCATCGTCTGGGGCGAGGACAATCTCCTCAAAAGCTACCTTCTCGAAAAGGGCGATGTTGACTCCGTATGGGCCTCAGCCGCGCACATCGTCGAAGGCGAATACCGCACCGGCGCGCAGGAGCATCTCTACATTGAAAACAACGGCATGATCGCCGAGTGGAGCGCCACGAGCGGCGTCACCGTCTGGGGCTCGCTGCAATGCCCCTACTACGTTTACAAATCTCTGCTCTCCGTCTTCGCGCTGCCTGAAGAAAAAGTCCGCGTCGTGCAGACCGAGACCGGCGGCGCTTTTGGCGGCAAAGAAGATTATCCTTCCATGCTCGCCTGCCACGCGGCTCTGCTCTCCATGAAGTGCGGCTATCCGGTCAAGATGGTGTACGACCGTATGGAAGATCTGGCCGCCACCACGAAGCGGCATCCCTCGCGCGTCCGCCATCGCACTGCGCTCGACGGTAGCGGCAAGCTGCTCGCTATGGACATTGACCTCGCCACCGACGGCGGAGCGTACTCTACGCTTTCCTCTACGGTCCTTTCGCGCGCCACGCTTCACGCCGCCGGCCCGTACACGTGCCCGAATATACGCATTCGTTCGCGTTCCTGGGCCACGAACACTGTGCCCTACGGCGCATTTCGGGGTTTCGGCGCGCCGCAGGCCATCTTCGCCGTCGAGCGCCACATGGACGAAATCGCCACGGTTCTTGGCGTCGACCCAATTGAAATCCGCCGCCGCAATTTCCTCCATGATGGCGACACGAATGCAACCGAGCAGGTGATGCGCGAGCCCGTGATTCTTGACCGTCTCCTCGACCGCGCTCTCGCCGAAAGCGATTACTACGCTAAGCGCGCCCGCTACGCCCGCGAAAACCCCACCAGCCCCGTCAAACGCGGCATCGGCGTCTCTGCCTACTATCACGGCTCCGGCTTTACCGGCTCCGGAGAGCGCATACTTAACTCGCTCGCCGGCGTTGACGTAAGACCCGAACGCCAAGTCCGCGTCCTCGTCTCGAACACAGAATTCGGCCAGGGCACCAACACTGTCCTCACGCAGATCGCCTCGGAAACGCTCGGCGTCGAGTACGGCGATCTCGTCATGGCGCCGACCGACACCGGCGTGGTCCCGAACAGCGGCCCAACCGTCGCCTCGCGCACGGTCATGGTCGTTGGCCGACTCATCGAGCGGGCCAGCCT
>JASHOY010000105.1 GCA_030038435.1 Acidobacteriaceae bacterium
GGTGCTGCCTCCGAATTCACTGCTGGGTTTGAAACGGCTTTCCCTCACCGAGGGCGCCGCTTTCCGCATGCCTGATTCGCTTTGGGCGCGCATCGTGTACGATTTTCTTCTTGCCTACAGACTGCGCACCATCAACCGTGGACATTTGCTTGGAGCATTAATTCCGCTCTACCTGGCTTGGGTGGCCAGCCATATCAACATCACCGCGACTGAGGCCGACCCTGAAAAACACGTCGAGGCTGTCGCCGCCGCATTTGCAACTGAGAAGCCATACCTGGTTGCGCGCTGGCGATGGCCGGATCGGTTCAACCCATGAGCATTCGCACCCCATTGCAGCAGGTTTGCCGCGCAGGCCTCAGGCGCGTGCGCCAGACCGCAGGCCAAGATCGAAATGCGCGAAGACCGCCGCCGGGCTGAGGCCGTCCTCGCTATGCATCATCAGCGCATCAAGGAGTGAGAGTTATGCCAACCATCCTTGCTACCCTAATCCAGGTATCGCAAACTCAGGGCCCAAGTTCCCTGTCAGTAAACAACGTGCCCCTGTGGCGCCATATGTCCGACGCGCTTGACCAGTCACTCGATCGGGTGCTGTCGCTGCTGATCGCGGTGCTGCCGGGCATTCTGGCCTTTTTTGTCGCGCTGGGGATCTTTGCGCTGATCGGATTGGTTTTCTCGTGGCTGTTGCGGCGCGGGCTGATGCTGGCCAAGTTCAACGACCGCGTCGCCCGTTATCGCGGCAGCGCCGACTGGACGCCCATGAATACTCCCGCCGAGATCGCAGGCCGCGTCTGCTTCTGGGGATGCGTGTTGATCGGGCTGATCATCGGTGTCTCGGCCTTCGACACCTCGTATGCTACGGCGGGTACGCTGCCTTTTCCGTTGCTTCCCTACCTGGTGCGCGTCGTCGGAGCCGGATTCATCCTCATCGTCGGCGCCCTGGTTGCGCGATTCCTGTCGCGGTCGGTGCTGATCGGGGCCGTAAACCTGCAATTGCAATACTCCCGGTTTTTGGCGCTGGGCGTGAAATGGCTGGTGCTGGTGCTGACCGCGGCCATGGCGCTAGCGCATCTCGAGATTGGCGGTCCCATTGTTGAGCTTGCCTTTGGGATTCTTTTCGGCGGAATTGTGCTGACGCTGGCGCTGGCCGTGGGACTGGGCTCGCGCGACCTGGTCAGCCGATCGCTGGAAAGTCATGTGGAACGGGCGAACGAACAGAACCCAGAACACACGACGGCGGGTCCCGGCGATTCGCTGCGACATTTCTGAGGACGTCAACCACAACGCTCTCGCAGACCTCGCGCAAGCGTGAGACGGCATGGCCGGAATGCTTTTGAGGGACGATCATTCCCAGGGGTCTTTGAGCAGCGAGCAGAGGCCAAGGTCGTTGCCGTAGCGCTCGACCTCAACTTGCCCCATGCGGACAAAACTGGGCATACCCCGAAACGCGGGCACGGCGTCGGAACCCATGATTTGCGGCGAGACGAAAAGGTGCACCCGGTCGACCATTCCGCCGCCAAGCAGCGATGTGTTCAAGCGCGTGCCGCTTTCGGTGAGCAGGTTGAGAATGCCTTCTTCGCCCAGTTTGTCGAGAACTTTATCCAATGGCACGCGGCCAGCCTCGGCTGGGAGCAAATCTACGCGGATGCCGCGCGATTCCAGTTCGCGGCGGCGGGCTTCATCCTTGGAAACGGTGAAGATGAGCAGGTCGTTTTGGGCCGTGGCGATCATTTTGCAGTCGAGGGGCATGCGCAGCGCGGAGTCGAGCACGATGCGCAGCAGGGGACGGCGGCGGCGCAGACCGCTGCGGTCGGTCAGCGATGGGTCGTCGGCCAGCACCGTATCGACACCGACCATGGCGGCATCGGCTTGCCAGCGCAGCGGCTGCACGGCGGCGCGCGCGGCTTCGCTGGTGATCCAATAGGGCTCGTGCAGCACATGCATGCCCGGCGGTGGGGCGATGCGACCATCGAGAGACATGGCAACTTTCATCAGCACGAAAGGGCGCTGGTGACGGGACCAGCGGGCGAAGCCTTCGTTGAGGCGGCGGGCTTCAGTTTGACATACACCAATCTCCGTCCGAAGCCCCGCCGCATGCAATGCGTCCATGCCGTGGCCGGCGACGTTGGGGTTGGGATCGTTGGTTGCCGCGACTACGCGAGCAAGACCGGCGGCGATCAGCGCCTGCGTGCAAGGCGGGGTGCGGCCAGTGTGATTGCAGGGCTCGAGAGTGATGTAAGCGGTGCCACCGCGGAGACGATCGCCGGCGTGCTGTTCGGCTTCGCGCAGGGCGACCACTTCGGCGTGGTCGAGCAGATCGTATTCATGCCACCCCTCGCCGACCACTTGGCCGGCGCGATCCAAAATCAGGCATCCGACCACGGGATTGGGCGAGCAGAGGCCGATGCCGCGGCGCGCCAGCTCGAGAGCGCGCTGCATCCAATAGCGATCGGAATTTGCGATTTCGTTCGAAGAGTTCGGCATCTTGCAGAGCGTGGACCGTTACTTTTCATCCAGTTCGGCAACGGCTGCCCCGCTGCGCCCGCGCGGCGGACGACGCAGGGGCGCCATACGATAGGCGTATGGATCTTCGGGCTCCGGCTTTGGCCGGAATAGCCGTTTGATTGCATTCAGCAGTTTTTGCATTGGACTGTTCGGACGTCGATGTTTCTTTCCATTCCGCATCCTTCCCTCCCCTCTGGGCGGCGATAAATGATCAGGCGGAGGCGCTGCGCGAGCGCGTCCTTATCCCAGCAGCGAATCCACAAACTCGTTCGTCGAAAACTCCAGCAGGTCCCCCATCTGCTCGCCAACGCCCACAAAGCGGACGGGCAAGTTCAGCTCGCGCGCAATGGCCACGGCGATGCCCCCTTTCGCTGTGCCGTCAAGCTTGGTCAGGACGATGCCGGTGACCCCTGCCGACTGGGTGAACAGCCGCGCCTGCTGCAATCCATTCTGGCCGGTGGTTGCGTCCATTACCAGGAACACTTCGTGAGGCGCGCCGGGGACGAGACGGCCGGCGGTGCGGCGCAACTTGTCGAGCTCGTCCATAAGACCAGTTTTGGTGTGCAGACGGCCGGCGGTATCTACAATGACGTCATCGACGCTGCGCGCCTTGGCGGCAGAAATGGCGTCATAAAGCACAGCGGAAGGATCTCCGCCGGGGCGCGTCTTGATCATTTCCACGCCCGAGCGCGAAGCCCACACTTCAAGCTGCTCGATGGCCGCGGCGCGAAAAGTATCGGCAGCGCACAAAAGCACTGAGTGGTTCTGCGCGCGATTCCAGGCGGCGAGCTTGCCGCTGGTGGTGGTTTTCCCGGTGCCGTTCACGCCGACGAGAAAGGTGACGCGGGGCGATGTGGCCGGAGCAATGACGGGCAGGCGCGGGGATTCGAGGATTGTCTGCAATTGCGTTTTCAGCAGCGAACGCAGCTCTTCGCCGCCTTCAATGGCCTGGCGACGGGCGCGATCGCGCAACGCATCGAGAATTGCGGTCGTGGTCTGCACGCCCAGGTCGTTGGTGATCAGCGCTGTTTCCAGTTCTTCCAGATCGCGCTCGTCGACGACGCGGGTAAGCGCGGCGATGCCCTCGATGCGCGACGACAACGACTCGCGCGTGCGCGAGACAGCCTGGCGCATGCGATCAAAGAAGCGGGACTTTCCTGCTTCGCCTTCAGCCTCTGCGGCACGCGCCCGTTCCGCCTCTTCGGCCAGGGCCGCGTCCCGCTCGTCGTCAAATAGCCGAATGATCTCCATCCAGCTTCCAGTCTATTGCATCGGTGATAAACGCAAATGGCCATATTCTGCCGCAAAGGCGATTCCATTCAATGGCGCAGCGCGGCATTTCAGCGCCGCCAGTCGCTGCTTGGCCGCGATAAAGTATGGAGAATGAGCCAACTTCGATATCCTTGATAGTGAACCGCTTTCCCCCTTGTATCGCTCGGCCGGCGGTAACCAATCACCGGGATGCCCGCGGCAAATGGCAGCGCCGGCACGGTAAAGGCTCAGGAAGAAATGCCCCAAACTCATCTCCATCCTCTCGAAAAAGTGCTCCAGAACCGTATCGCTATTATTGACGGGGCGATGGGCACGACCATCCGCACTTATGGGATGGTGGAAGCCGACATCCGCGGCGAGCGGTTCAGGGGCGCGCCGAAGGATCTTCTCAACAACGGCGATCTTTTCTCATTGACGCAGCCGAAGATGATCGGCGACATTCATCGCCGTTTTCTGGAAGCCGGCGCCGATATCATCGAAACCAACACGTTCGGGGCCACCAGCATTGCGCAGAGTGAGTTCTTTGTGGAAGACCCGCGGGAACATGGGCGGCGCAAGGATCCGGGATTTTATCAGAAGATCGTGGAAGACCCGTTTCTCAACGATCTGGCGTGGGAGATCAATGAGGAGTCGGCCAAACTGTGCCGGGGGTGGGCAGACCGGGTGGCGGAGGCATCGGGGCGCCCGCGGTTTGTGGCCGGATCCATTGGACCGTTGACGGTGTCGCTCTCGAACTCGCCGGATGCGGAAGATCCGGGCTTTCGCGTGGTCACCTTCGACCAGGTGAAGGCCGCGTATGCGCAGCAGGCGCGGGCGCTGATTGCGGGCGGCGTA
>JASHOY010000106.1 GCA_030038435.1 Acidobacteriaceae bacterium
AAGCTGAGCCAGAACCGCGCGCCCGCCGAACGGGCCAACGTGCGTGCGGCCCATGGAGCCGGAACGCCCGACCAGCAGGCCCTCGCCGCATGGATGACGCGCCTCGGCATCTGAAAGTCCGCCTTTGGTATACTCAATAGGTTCGCCTCGTGCGGAAGTGGTGAAATTGGCAGACACACCATCTTGAGGGGGTGGCGCCGCAAGGCATGCGGGTTCAAGTCCCGCCTTCCGCACCAATTATTCTCGCCCTGCGGGCGAAGGTCGAAGGCAGTTATTCATGCAGCTTCTGTTTTATGTTGTTGTGGTCATCCATGTACTGGTGTGCTTCTTCCTGATCGGCGTGGTGTTGATCCAACAGGGCCGTTCCGCGGATCTGGCAGGCGCGTTCGGTGGCCAGGGATCGCAAACGGCTTTTGGGCCGCGCGCATCCGGCAATGTTCTTACCCGGCTTACCACCTGGTCGGCGGTGATCTTCATGTGCACATCGCTGATCCTCGTTGTTCTCTACGAGCGCTCCACCAGCATGCGTTCTGTGCTGCAGGGCACAAAAACGGCTCCGATTTCAGCGCCAGCGAAGCCGGGCAAGTAGCGCCAACCAGCTTGCCGATCAGCCTTTAATTCGAAGCCATGATCCTTGAAACTTCTCCCGTGGGTCCGCTGGCGTGCAACTGCACGATCCTGGGCGATGAAGAAGCCGGCGAAGCCATCGTCATTGATCCTGGGGATGACGTGACGCGGATTCATCGTCGCCTTGTCGACCTCGGCCTCAAGCTCACACAGATTCTCGTCACGCATGCTCACATCGATCATGTGGGCGGCGCGCTGCAACTCAAACGCCTCACTGGCGCGCCTATTTTCCTCAACGAGAGCGATTTGCCGCTGCTGAAGATGATGGCAATTCAGGCAACGTGGCTGGGCGTGGACACCCCCGAAACTGCGCCGCCGGACGAAGCGCTCACCGAGGGGCTCACCGTCGGCCTCGCGCAATATCCAGCCCAGGTCATTCACACGCCGGGCCATACGCAAGGCTCCGTCTGCCTGCACTTCGCGCCGCTGAAGATGGTGATCGCCGGCGATACGATATTTGCCGGCAGTATTGGCCGCACCGATCTGCCCGGGGGCAATTACGGCCAGATCATCGAATCGATCCACCACCGCTTGCTCGCATTGCCCGATGAAACACGCATACTGCCGGGCCACGGCCCTGAAACTACCATCGGCGCGGAACGCAAAAGTAACCCCTTCCTGCAAAGGCGATGAAGCTTCGGCCTTGGGCTGTCGCATCGTTTGATTTCAAGCCGTTGCGCGGCAATAATTCAAGAGATGCTTGCGGTCGAAGCTACGTAATGTTACTGGAAGCTGTCATCCAAAGATAACTAGTCAAAGTGGTTACTCCGGTACTGAATTCTTCCCGAGGCGCAAGCAGGCTTATTACCAGCCAGCCTGATTCCGCCATTCCAAAAAAGTAGCCTGGATGCACCCAAACGCCGCGCTCCAGAAGGTCAAGCGCCGTGTTTTCGTCCGGCGCAAGCGCAGGGATTCTGAGCACGGCGTACCATCCGCCTTCCACTCTCTGCCGCTCCACTGCTGGCAGAGATGCAATCTTCGCATCCAGTTCTGCGAGGTTGGCCGACACTCGCTGGCGAATCTGGCGCTCGATTCCGTGCCGATCTGCAAGCCAGGCAGGAAGAGCGCACTGCACGGGAGCATTCATCGAAAGAAAAGTATCAGCAATCACCTCCAGCCGGTTGAGAGCGGCGGTCTTCTCTGGTCCAGTTACGACAATCCAAGCAGCCTTCATCTGCGGCAGACCCGCAATCTTGCTCAGCCCGCTCACTACGAACAGCGCCACGCCTTCAAGACCCGCTGCAAAGGTACGCCCAGGCTCGTCTATCCCATAATCCAGGAACACCTCGTCTACGATTAACGCCAGATCAAACTCGCGGCATATCTGCGCCAGTTCGACGGCTTCCCAGGGCTTGGTAAAGTGGCCGGTAGGATTGTTCGGGTGCACGAGTACTATGGCGCGGGTTGAAGGCGAGATGGCGCGGCGAAGCGCTTCCGGGTCGATCTGCCAGCCGTGGTCGTAGACCAGTGGCGCCGCTTTCAGACGTACGTCATCCAGACGGGCGAGAAAATCAAAGAGCGGATAGCCGGGCTGCAGCACCAGCACCTCACTGTTTGCCTCGCATAACAAGCGAAACAGAAAGCTGTAGGCTTCACTGGTACTGGTGGCGAGGAGGATCTGGGCCGGGTCGAGAGCAACACCATGATCCGCGTAATAGCTGCACACCGCCTCCCGTGCGGTAATCATGCCTTGGGGCTGCGGGTCGTAGTCGAGAGCGCGCGGATCGTCCAGGGCGCGGAGTAAATTCGCTGCATAGGCAAAACCGCACCGTGTGGGATTCGAGGCTGTCAGATCGGCTACCGGCAACCCCGCTTCGAGGCGCAGCCGGTGGGCACGCGCAAGTTCGCTCTCCTCAGTGTTCCAGTTTGTCCGCGACGAAAAGCGCATTGTCTTTCTCTCATGCCCCCGGGGACGAACCCCGCGGGTACATCGTGCACAATGTAAACAGGCGTCCTTTTCAACCATACATGGACAGCCACTCTGGAGGCGGATTGGGACTACGCGCGGTCGTCTTCGATTTTGGAATGGTGTTCAGCGGACCCCCGGACGCCACGGCGCGTGCAGAATTGTTGCGCATTTCCGGACTCACTGCAGAGCGCTTCGAGAGCTTTTACTGGACTGACCGGCATGCCTACGACGAAGGCAGACTCACCGGCCTCGGGTTCTGGCGGAAGCTGGTCAAGGACGCGGAGTTGCGCCTGCCTGATTCCGACATCGAGGAGCTGAACCGCTGGGACGCGCGCATGTGGACCACCGTTGACCCGGCAATGCTTGCCTGGCAGCAGCAAATCAAACGGCGCGGTCTACTCACGGCGGTTCTTTCCAACATCGGAGACAGCGTTCACGAGAGCCTGGAGCGGGAGTTTGCATGGCTATCGGGTTTTGACGCCCTGGTATGGAGCTATCAGCTTCGCGTGGCCAAGCCGGACCCGGCCATCTACCAGCATGTGCTTAAGCAGCTTGGCACCGAGCCCCGGGAAACGCTATTCATTGACGACAAGCAGGTGAATGCGGAGGCTGCACAGGCTGTGGGCATGAAAGCGCTCGTATTTACGAATGTCACAGCACTGCGAGCCGATCTGGAGGCAAATGGATTCAGCCTCGATCTGCCGCTACCCGCATAGCTTTGTCCGCACGACGAGTCGTTTTCAGGATGCCATGCCCAGACCAACAAGATTGGCCGCCGCGATAATCACCAGGATTCCAGCCCACAGCAGCCGTACGGGCCGTGAACCCACACCTTTCCATTCGCCCAGCGCTAAGCCTACCAGGCCGCCGCACAGCACGTAGATGCTCATGTGCAGCATCCAGTTCACGTAGCTAAGGCGCTGCGGGATGTTGGCCAATCCCCAGTCATAGAAGAAGAACTGGAGGTACCACATGATGCCGCCGGCCGCGGCCATCGCCGCATTCTTTGAGATTGTGCTCCCTGTCTGCGCCAGGTCGTTGCGCAGCGAGATGTCTTTTTTGAATCCCAGGCGCGTGAAGCAATAGATAAAATTCACCAGGCCGCCGCCGCCCATGATAATGACGTAGCTGGGCAGCAGAGCATAGAGCGGAGAAACGCCGAGGTGCTCTGCCGCAGTGCGAATGGGCGTCGCCGCGTCAATTGCGAACGACATTCCTGAAGAAAAAATGCCGCACATGACCGCCAGGGCCAAACCCAGCTTCACGTTGAACTCCTGAACCTCCCTGCCCATTTCGGCTTCTTTTTGATGACCGGCAGCCGATACGATGGCGATGCCGACCAGGGCCACCAGAATGCCCGCCATGGTCAGCAATCCGCTGCGCGTGGTGAAAAGCATCTTGCCCTGTCCATGAATGAGGGGCGGCACCAGCGTGCCGACCACCAGCGTGACGCCAATGGCCACGCCAATGCCAAGAGACATGCCCAGATGCCGCATCGTCAGGCCGTAGCTCACGTTGCCCACACCCCACATGGCGCCGAATAGCGCCACCTTGAGTACCAGGCCAGGATCGAGCGAAGCATAAAATGCGCCAAAGTGCGGCAGCAAGACCAGGCTCACTGCGACAGGCAGCAAAACCCAGGAGAAGAAGCCAGCCACTGCCCAGGTCGTTTCCCACGACCA
>JASHOY010000107.1 GCA_030038435.1 Acidobacteriaceae bacterium
CGAAGGCAGCCAGAAGAGGTAAAACCACCAGATCGGATCGGTCAGAAACTTGCCCACGAAAAACGCCCACGTCTGCCGGTAGGCGAACAGCTTGAACCACGTGGTCGTGGGCTTTGGCGCCTCCACCTTGCCCTCGTTGATGTACCTCAGCTCCGCCGCGCCCACGCTCTTGTGCTCTGCCGGCTTGCGATAGAAGATGAGCCACAAAACAATCCACGTGGTGCTGAACACTCCGGTGATGAGAAAGCCCGCGTGCCAGTTGCCGTGAAATTCGGCCACTATCCAGGGCACCGCAATTGGCGCCACAATTGCGCCCAGGTTGGTCCCGGAATTGAAAATCCCCGTGGCCAGCGAGCGCTCCTTCTGCGGGAACCACTCCGCCACCGTCTTGATGGCCACAGGAAAGTTGCCGGATTCGCCCAGTCCCAGGCAGAATCGCGCAATGCCGAACTCCAGCACCGAGTTGGCCAGCGCGTGACCCCACGCGGAAAGACTCCACACGCACATCACCACCAGGTAGCCGATGCGCGTGCCCACCCGGTCGATGAACCGCCCCATCACCAGCATGCCCACCGCATACGCCACCTGAAATGCGTCCACCACGTAGGCGTAATCCAGCTCCGTCATGCCGATATTGTGCTGGATGGTGGGCTTCAGCAAGCCCAGAACCATGCGGTCCATGTAGTTCAGCGTGGTCGCGGCGAAGAGCAGAGCGCAGATCGTCCAGCGCACCTTTCCCACTCCTTCGCCCGGCGGCGAATCCGGTCCGGCCTGCGCCTCTGCAGCCATATTGCTGTCCATCAAGTCTCCTTACAGCCGGTAAGCCTTCTTCACCAGCCCGTAGGCCAGCTCGTGCGCCACTTCAAATGCCTCATCCTCGTCCAGGCGGTGCTCGGCCACAAGCCGCGCCAGGAAGCCGCAGTCGATGCGCCGCGCCACATCGTGACGTGCCGGGATCGACAGGAACGCGCGCGTGTCGTCGTTGAACCCTACGGTATTGTAGAAGCCCGCCGTCTCCGTCGTCAGTTCACGAAAACGCATCATCCCTTCCGGGCTGTCATGGAACCACCACGGCGGTCCCAGGCGCAGGCACGGATAATGCCCGGCCAGCGGCGCCAGCTCGCGGCTCAAAGTCGATTCGTCCAGCATGAACAGAATGATGGTCAGTCCTTTTTCGTTGCCGAATTTGTTCAGCAGCGGATGCAGCGCGTCAACGTAATTGGTGGGCCGGGGAATGTCGGCGCCCATGTCCCGCCCGTAGCGCTCGTAGACATACTGGTTGTGATTGCGGAAACTGCCCGGATGAATCTGCATCACAAAGCCGTCTTCAAGGCTCATGCGCGCCATCTCCGTCAGCATCTGCGCGCGGAATACCTCCTGCTGCGCCGCATCGGCCTTCCCGGCCAGCACTGCGGAATATAGCTTCGCCGCTTCGGCTTCCGTCAGATCGGCGGTCTGCGCCGTGGGATGGCCGTGATCGGTGGCCGTGCAGCCCAGCTCCTTGAAGCGCGCCCGCGCCTTGCGCAGTGCGTTCAGATACCCCTTCCAATTGCCGCTGTCTTCGCCGTGCATCTCGCCCAGCTTGGCAATGTTCTCGGCAAAGCCCGCGAATTCAGGATCGACAACCGAGTCGGGACGGAAGGTGGGAAGAATGCGCGCCTTCCACCCCGAAGCCCGGATCGCCTTGTGGTTCTCCAGCCTGTCATTGGGCGGATCGGTGGTCGTCAGCACCTCCAGATGAAAGCTGTCGTAGAGCGCGCGCGGCAAATATTCGGCCTTGGTCAGCTTCTCTGAGATGCTGTCAAAGTAGTGATCGGCGGTCTTTTCTGAAAGCCGCTCCTTGAAGCCGAAAAGTTCCTGAAAAGAGTAGTCCAGCCACATCCGCGTCGGCGTGCCGCGGAAAAGGTAATAGTGCTGGGCAAAGATGCGCCACACCTTGCGCGGATCTTCAATGACCGCCTGCCCGATGCCCAGATCGTCCATGGAGACGCCCTGGCTGTAAAGCATGCGGAAAACATAATGATCGGGCTGAACAAACAGCGTCGCCGGATCGGGAAACGGCTCATTCTTGGCAAACCACGAAGCCTGGGTGTGGCCGTGCGGGCTGATCAGCGGCAGTTTCGCAACGTGCGCGTAAAGGGCGCGGGCAATTCTCCGCGTGCCCGGGTCGGCAGGGAAAAGACGGTCTTCGTGGATGAGCATGGCTGTCTGCCTTTCAGATATTTGCGTCCTTCCGGTCTGGCTTCCTTCTGGTTTGGCGTCCTTCCGGTCTGACCAGAGCGAATCTCAACCCACAAGTATACAAACGCCATGGGCGCCGCGGCAGCGCGCACCGCAAAACCGCCGGGCCTTCGCCGCAATTCCTCCCACAAACTTGTGGAAATGCCATTCAGCCCTCAGTGAATTTCCATTCACCCTTGCAGTCGAGACAATCCACCTTCTTCCCGCCGCCCAACCACCTTCTCCCCGCCGCCCAATCCATCTTCTTCCCGCCGCCCATCCACCTTCTTCCCGTAGGGAAGACACGAGAATAGCCCCGGGGTGAAGCGTAGCGAAACCCCGGGATAACGCCCAACAAGAGCCTCCGCACCCCGTAGGGGTGCGACGTCTCAACCCCGCCCGTCATGCGCCACAACCAATCTCCGCACGCAAAACCATCCGCGCATTCCGGAAAGATGCCTTCGGTTGTCATACCTCTCGTGGCCTGCTCGCCGCGCGCGGCCATTTGTCGCCGCGCCGGCCAAAGTTCTATAGTCGGGGGGGCGCTTGCGCATCTGCCTGCCTTTTTTTGCAGGCGAAACACGCAACTACGGAGAGGGAATGAAGTTTTTCAATCGATTTGCACTTTTAATTTTGTTATCCGGGCTCCCTGCCGCCGCGCAGCAGCAACCCTGGAGCGTGCGCGCCGCCAATGCCGCAATGGACAAGTGGCCGAACGGCGTTTTTTCTGCCCCCGGTGCTCCGCCCGCCTGGACCCACGACCAGGCGGTGCTGCTGGACGCAATCGAAGCGGCGTGGCGCAACACCGTGGAACGGCGCGATTATCTCTACATCCAGCACGCCGTCGCTCCGCTGATCGCTGCCGATGGTTCCATTCCGGCATTGAGTTCAGGCGCCCCAGGGCTCAGTGAAATGCAGTTGGGCCAGCCCCTGATGCTGCTCTACGGCGTCACCTTGAAGCCGCGCTACTTCAGCGCCGCCACCGCCCTCTACGATGCACTGCAGCACCAGCCCCGCAATGCTTCCGGCGGATTCTCGGCGACGCCCAACCCTCTCCATGCCATGACCCTCGACAGCATCGATGAAGCCGAACCCTTCTATGCCGACTACGCCCGCACCTTTCATCGCCCGCAGGCCTTTGCTGACATCACCCGGCAATTCCTGCTCATGCAGCAGCACGCGCTCGACCCCCGGACCGGCTTGCTGCGGCAGGGCTGGGACCAGTCGAAGCAGGCGTCATGGGCGAACCCGCAAACCGGAGCCTCATCCGCGGATTGGGCGCGCGGCATGGGCTGGTACATGGCGGCCCTGGTTGACACCATCCCTTACTATCCGCACAACGATCCCGGACGCAACCAGCTCATCGCCATTCTCAACCGGGACGCTGCAGCCGTGGAGCGTTACCAGGATGCAAAGAGCGGGCTGTGGTGGGAAGTGATGGACAAGGCCGGAGCCAGGGGAAATTATCCTGAGGCCTCCGCCTCCTGCCTGTTGGTGTATGCGCTGGCCAAGGGGGTGCGGCGCGGTTATCTGCCCCTGCGCTATGACCCCGTTGCCGTGCGCGGCTATCAGGGCGTGATCAGTCATTTTGTAACCGCCGGCGCCAACGGCGCGTTTTCGCTCAGCGGAACGGTGCAGGCCACCGACCTTGGCCCCGGCCGCGACGGAAGTTACAGCTTCTATGCCGGCCAGAAAACCGTAACCGATAGCCCCATGGGCGTGGGCGCGTTCATCCTCGCCAGCACCGAAATCGAAAACGTGCAGAGTGCCAAAATCGGCCGCGGCGACAACGTCATGGTCGACGGCTGGTTCAACAGCCAGATGCGCACCGATGCCACCGGCCGCCACATCTACTTCCATTACAAATGGGACGAGCTGAGCGACCCCGGTTATTCCCTCTGGGGCCACGCCTTCCGCAATTTCGGCGCGCGCACCACCACGCTCTATGCCGAGCCCACCTTTGAAAACCTCCGGCCCGCGCAGGTCTTCATCATCGCTTCCCCCGATAACCTAGAAAAAAATCCCCATGCCCATTTCGCCAACGCCGCTGACGCCAGCCAGATCGCCAAATGGGTGAAAGCCGGCGGCGTGCTCGCCATCATGGAGAACGACACCTCCTTTGCCGACCTCGATCACTTCAACGTGATCGCGGAAAAATTCGGCATTCACTTCAACAGCGTTCTGCGCATGCACGTCGTCGGCACTGACTGGGCCATGGGCAGCTTTCACCTCAGCGGCGACGGCCCCATCTTCCATCGCCCCCAGGACGCCTACGTGAAGGACGTCTGCACCATCTCCGTCAAGCCGCCCGCCGTTCCTGTCTACACCCACCATGGCGATATCTTCATGGCCGTGGCCAGATACGGGAAGGGAACTGTCTACGCCATGGTCGATCCCTGGTTCTACAACGAGTACACTAACGGACTCAAGCTGCCTGCCAAATACGATAACTACGGCGCCGGCGTGGAACTGGCGCGCTGGCTGCTCCGGCAGGTGCCCAAGAACGCAAACGCCGCCGCTCGGTGATCGGCGGCCCGGCGATAAAATTGAATCGGGGCTCGAAGCTGCAACAGCACCTGGGAGGATGAATGAAGACGGTTTTGATGGCCGATCCCGTGCGTTATCCGCGCATGACCACGGAAGAGATTCGCGGCACGTTTTTGCTGGACGGGCTCTGCGAGGCGGGCAAGATTCAACTCAGTTATGTCGACCTGGACCGTTCCGTGGTGGGTTTCGCCGCCCCGGCCGGCAAGCCGCTGCCCTTGCCCACTTATCCCGAGTTACGTGCAAACTATTTCACCGAGCGCCGCGAGTTAGGCGCCCTCAACGTGGGCGGCGCCGGCAGAATCATCGTGGGCGGCCGGAGTTATGACCTCGATAACCTTGACGTGCTCTATATCGGGCGCGGAAATGAGGAAGTAGGCTTCGAGTCCAGGGATAACTCGGCGCCCGCCTTCTTTTATCTGCTCAGTTATCCGGCGCACACCGCCTATCCGGTAACTCTGGTGAAGAAAGAAGACGCCAATCCCATGACCATTGGCAGCGCCGAGACCTGCAATCACCGCACCATCTTCAAATACATCCATCTCCAGGGCGCGCGTAGCTGCCAGTTAGTCATGGGTGTAACTCACCTGCACCCGGGCAGTAACTGGAACACCATGCCTCCGCACACCCACATGCGCCGCTCGGAGATTTACATGTACTTCAATCTTCCCGCCGATGCGCGCGTAATGCACTTCATGGGTCCGGCCGATGAAACGCGCCACGTAGTGATGAAAGACAAGGAAATTGTAGTCTCGCCCGGCTGGTCGATCCATGCCGGCGTGGGCACACGGGCCTATAGTTTCTGCTGGGGCATGGGCGGCGAAAACCAGGATTACGCGGACATGGATCCGGCGCCGGTAGAAACCCTGAAATAGGCCCCCGCCGTCCGCCTCGTCTCTAGTTCTCAAAGAATGATGGGTGCCCCCGGTCCCGATTTTGAGACCTGGGATTCGCCATCGCTGTTGCTCAAAGGATGCCGAAAGCTGGAAGCTAGCAACCAGGAGCTGGAAACTTGCATTTAACCCTCGCTATCACCGGCGCATCCGGCGCGATTCTCGCCCGCGAGGCCCTCCGCGCCCTCGAATCCGATGCGCGCGTCTCCCGCGTTCATTTCGTCGCCAGCGATAACTCCCTCCGCGTCCTCGCCGAAGAACTTGGCGTCTCCGGCCGCACCAATCTTGTCGAGAAACTACTCTCATCCAAAACCAGAAAAATCATTCAGCACTCTGACTCGGACATCGGCGCGCCCATTGCCAGCGGCAGCCACCCCTCCGCCGGCATGATTGTCCTCCCATGCTCCATGGGCACGCTCGCCGCCATCGCCCACGGCCTCGCCAATTCGCTCATCGCCCGCGCCTCCGACGTCACCCTCAAAGAGCGCCGCCCGCTCATTCTCTGCGTGCGCGAAACCCCCTTCAACCGCATCCACCTGCGCAACATGACCCTGGCCGCCGAAGCCGGCGCCACCATCTTCCCCGTCGTCCCTGCCTTCTACATCCAGGCCGCCGACTCCACCGAATTAGCCCGCCAGTTCGTCTACCGCGTTCTCGCCCACATCGGCCTGCCCCAGCCCGGCGCATATGTCTGGAAGCCGGAAGAGTAGGAAGCGGCTTCATCTGCCCCGGGCAGAAGCGCGCACCCGCCCGGCGGCTTTGAAAGGGCACGGATTTACAGGCTGCGGGAAAACTCAATGGAAGAGGCTTTGTGATCCAGAACGCGGATTTACAAGCTGCGAAAAAATCCGCCATTTTTGGCGCGACTGAGGTCGTGCCCTTTCAAAACCAATTCCAATTCCGGTCTGATTCGATCATATGATTCGCTTATTCTTTTCCTTGACACCCACCCCAGCCGCCTAAGATACTTCCCTTAATGCCGAACTCAGCGAATTCCGGAATTGAGGTCATGGCCATGTGCATGTGGATGCCGGGCGGACCCCTCCGCGCGTCTCTTGAGCGGCACATGCGCTAAGCGCAAACGGTCTTCAAGTTACGCGGCTCGGGTCCCAAAAGGGGATTCGAGCCGCTACTGTTTTAAGACGCGGCCCCGCTTCCCGCCGCCGCACCGCAAATCTCAAGCTGCACCCAACAAGGAGCACACATGTCCGAATCCGATCAGCGCCATTTCGCCACCCTCGCCGTTCACGCCGGACAGTCCCCCGATCCGGCCACCGGCGCCCGCGCCGTCCCCATCTACCAGACCACCTCCTACCTCTTTCAGGACGCCGACCACGCCGGCCGCCTCTTTGCACTCAAAGAATTCGGCAACATCTACACGCGCATCATGAACCCCACCACCGACGTCTTCGAGAAGCGCGTAGCCGCCATTGAAGGCGGCGCCGCGGCGCTTGCCACCGCCTCCGGCCAGGCCGCCGAGACCCTCGCCCTCACTACGCTCGCCGCATCCGGCGATGAGATCGTTTCCACTACTTCGCTCTACGGCGGCACCTACAATCTCTTCCACTACACGCTGCCGCGCCTGGGCATCAACGTCCGCTTCGTTGACGCCGACGACTTCAACGGACTGCGCGCCGCCATTAACGAGAAGACTCGCGCCGTTTACACCGAAACCCTCGGCAATCCCAAGCTCGATGTCGCCGACATCGAAAAGCTTGCCGCCATTGCCCACGAAAACAAGCTACCGCTGGTTATCGACAACACCACCCCCTCGGCCGCGCTCGTCCGTCCGATCGAGTGGGGCGCTGACATTGTCGTCAACTCCGCCACTAAATTCCTTGGCGGCCACGGCACCTCCATCGGTGGCGTCATCGTCGATGCCGGCAAATTCGACTGGGCCGCTTCCGGCCGCTTCCGCGAATTCACCGAGCCCGATCCCTCCTATCACGGCCTCTCTTACACCCAGGCCTTCGGTCCGCTGGCCTTCATCCTCAAAGCCCGCGTGCAGGGCCTGCGCGACACCGGCGCCGCGCTCTCGCCCTTCAATGCTTTTCTTCTGTTGCAAGGCATCGAAACCCTCCATCTGCGCATGGAACGCCACTCGCTGAATGCCCTTGCCGTCGCCAAGCATCTCGCCGCGCATCCCGGCGTCGAGTGGGTCAACTATCCCGGTCTCGAATCCAGCGCCTACTACGCGCGCGCCAAAAAATATCTGCCCAACGGCCAGGGTGCCATCATCACCTTCGGCATCAGGGGCGGATTCGAAGCCGGCAAGAAGCTGATCGACACCCTGGAGCTCTTCTCGCTGTTGGCCAACATCGGCGACGCCAAATCGCTGGTCATCCATCCCGCTTCAACCACTCATCAGCAGCTCTCTGTCGAAGAGCAGGCGGCCACCGGCGTCACTCCCGAGCTGGTGCGCCTCTCCGTGGGCATTGAAGATATCCGCGATATCCTCGCCGACCTCGACCGCGCCATCGAAGTTGCCAATGGCCACACATGTACCACAGCCGCAGCGGCGGCTCATATTGCAAAATGAGTGTGATGACTCAATCCCGCACGGGGACCGGCGCCGCCCAGGCTAAACAGCCCGCATTGGCGCCCACCTACGAAGGCGACTTCGTCATCGGCGAGCACCTGCTCCTCGAGTGCGGGCGCACCCTGCTTACTCCCACGTTACATTACGCGGTCTACGGCCGCCTCAATGCGGCGCGGGATAACGCCGTCCTCGTCTGTCACGCCCTTTCCGGCTCGGCTCTGGTCGGCTCCTGGTGGCCTGAGGTCTTTGCCCCCGGCGCCGTGCTCTCTCTCGAGCACGACTTCGTCATCTGCATCAATATGCTCGGCTCGTGTTACGGCTCGACCGGCCCCGGCTCCGTCGATCCCGATACCGGCAAAATCTACGGCCCCGATTTCCCCCTTATTTCTGTCGGCGACAACGTCCGCGCCCAGGCGCGCCTGCTCGATTCGCTGGGCATCCGCAAGCTGCGCCTGGTCCTCGGGGGCTCCATTGGCGGCATGCAGGCCCTGGACTGGGCCGTCCTCAATCCCGACCGCGTGGAGCGCGCCTTGGTTATCGGCGTCGCCCCCCTATGCGCCATGGGCCTCGCGCTCAACCACCTCCAGCGCCAGGCCATTCAGCACGATCCCGAGTGGCAGGGCGGCCGTTACCTGCCCCAGCGCCCTCCGCGCAGCGGCCTCGCTCTCGCCCGTCAGATTGCCATGATCAGCTACAAGTCCGCGCCGCTCTTCGAAGAGCGCTTCGGACGCAATCCCAACCGCAGCGGCGAAGATCCATGGAGCC
>JASHOY010000108.1 GCA_030038435.1 Acidobacteriaceae bacterium
GCCGCCGATGAGTCCTGCGCCGATGGGATATACCTCGACAGGGTACTTGGCGCGATGCTCGGGACTGAGGCGGACCCGTTCCACCAGCGCGCGCGAAGAGGCGATCACCACCGGCGTCTCTTCGATGGTTACGTACTCATGCTGCTCTTGTGGCAGCACCTGGCGGAACCATCCCACACAGGCGGAGACCATAAACACCAGGCCGAAGAGGCTGATGGTATAGCTGGTCACCAGGCCGGTGGCCAGCAGGGTGAACCCGAAGGCCAGCACGATAGGCCATGGCGTAGGCGCGGGCAGATGAATGCTGTTGCCCGCACCGTGTTCTTCCGCTTTATGTTCCGCTTCCGTCATTCACCTTCCTATCAGGTAGACCGTAGTGAAAACCGCGACCCAGACCCAGTCGACAAAGTGCCAGTACATGGCCAGCACCTTGATGCGTTCGGCGTGGCTCTGATGGATTCGCCCCATCAACGTGAAGATCATGACCACGCTGAGCATGATCATGCCCATGATCACGTGGGTGGCGTGCAAGCCCACCAGCGAATAGAACGTGGTGCCGAAAAGGTTGGTGCTGATGGTCAGGTGGTCGTGAAAGATCAGCTCGCGCCACTCTATCGCCGTACCCGCCAGAAACTCGATGCCCAGGGCCATGGTGATGGCCCACAGAATTGCAAAGCGTTTCATGTGGCCATGCTCGATGGCCTTTTCCGCGAAGATGATGGTGAAGCTGCTGGAAAGCAGGCAGACCGTGTTGAATACCGGCGGAACGAGAATCGAGGGAGTGGGTCCGGAAAGGCTCCGGCCCATGTAATAGACATAAGCAGCAATAAAGAGAGAGAAGATCGCCGACTCGCCGATGATCAGGCAGAGCATGGCCACCACGCCGCGCGAAGGCGGATTCGGCTCTTCGTTGAGGAAAGCAGGTACGGTGCTCACGGTTCGTATTTCCAGTCCGGATCGTTAGGGTGTTTGATGTCCCACAGCGGCCGACGGCTGCGCACCACTGGTTCTTTGGAAAAGTTGTATGCGGGCGGCGGCGAGGGCGTGGCCCATTCCAGGGTCCATGCGTCCCAGGGATCGTTGCCGGCAATTTTTCCGTGGCGCGCAGAGCGAATCAGGTTCCACACGAAAACCAGAACAGCGATCGCCTGGATGAATGCGCCGATGGAGATGATGATGTTCAGCCCCTGCCAGCCGCGGTCTGCGGGGTAGGTGTAGATGGAACGCGGCATTCCCTCCAGGCCGACAAAATGCATGGTGTCGAAAGTGACGTGAAAGCCGATGAAGAAGAGCCAGAAATGCCACTTGCCGAGGCGCTCGTCAAGCATGCGGCCGATGGCCTTGGGATACCAGTAATAAAAGCCGGCAAAGATGCAGAAAACGATGGCCCCCACCAGCACGTAGTGGAAGTGCGCGATGAGGAAGTAAGAATTGTGCAGTTGCCAGTCCCAGGGAGCAACCGAGAGCATGATTCCGGTCATGCCGGCGATGAGCATTTGAAAGATGAAGGCGGTGCAGAACAGCATGGGGGTTGCGAACCTGATCCTGCCGCCCCACATGGTGGCAATCCAGTTGAAGATCTTAATGCCGGTGAAAATGCCCACCACCTGGGTGGAGAGGACGAAGAAGGAATTGCTGAAAGCCGACATGCCCACGGTGAACATGTGGTGCGCCCACACCGCAAGGCTCACGAAGCCGATGCCCACCGAGGCGGCGACCATGGCGGTGTAACCAAAGATGGCCTTGCGCGAGAAGACAGGAATTACTTCATTGGCAATGGCGAAGGCGGGCAGGACCAGGACGTAGACTTCGGGATGGCCGAAGATCCAGAAGAAGTGAATCCACAACAGCGGAGAGCCGCCGGCGGTGGCATCGAAGAAATGTCCGCCCAGGTAGCGGTCAATCAGCAGCATTACCTGCGCGGCGGTCAGGGGAGTAATGGTCACCAGGGTCAGCGCGCTCACCACCAGCATGAGCCAGACAAAGAGCGGCATGCGGGAAAGCTTCATGCCCCGGCAACGCATGGTAATGGTGGTGGCGACGATGTTGATGGCCGTGCCCAGGGTGCCGAAACCGGCTACGATCAGCGACAGCGCCCAGTAGTCGACATTGTGTCCCGGGTTGAAGGCCTTGCCGGTCAGAGGAGCGTAGGCAAACCAGCCCACGTCCGGCGCGCTGCCCATGCCATAGAGCCCAAAGCCGCCAATGAAGCTGAAGTAGAGCATGAAACCGCCAAAGGCGGTCAACCAGAAACTGAGCGCATTCAGCCGCGGAAAGGCCATATCGCGGGCGCCGATCATCAGCGGCACCAGGTAATTGGCAAAGCCGAAGAGGATGGGCATGCCCACCAGGAACACCATGGTGGTACCGTGCATGGTGAAGAGCTCGTCGTAAACGCCGGGGGAGACGAAGTGGCTGTAAGGAAAGGCGAGCTGAATGCGAAAGATCAGCGCTTCGACTCCACCCACCAGCAGGAAGAACAGCGAGTAGACGATGTAGAGTATGCCCAGCTTCTTATGATCGACGGTGACAGCCCAGCTATGCATCCACTCGAGAAATGCAGCGTTTCCGCCTTGCTGCTCGTCCAAGGGGCCGGGAATGGGTAAAGTCTGATCCGCCATCTCGTGTGTCCTTTAGTGGAGCGTGGTGAGATACGCAACCACCTGGTCAATTTGCTGGTCGCTCAGTTGCATTGCCGGCATGTGGCAGCCGGGCTTGAACGTAGCGGGATCCTTGATCCACGCACGCAAATCAGCCGGCGTGTTCTGCACGGAACCGGAGGCGATGGTGTCCCGGCTCATCAAATGGGTGAGATCGGGGCCGTAGGTGCCCTTGGCCTGCGTGCCGGTGATGGTATGGCAGTTGACGCAGGCTTCGGTCATGAAGATATTCTTTCCCGCTGCGACGCTGGGATCGTCGACTGCCGGCTTCTGCTGATTCTGGACCCAGGACTGGAACTGCGCCGGGGTGTCGACATAGACGCGAATCAGCATCTTCGAGTGCTCCACTCCGCAGAACTGCGCGCATTGGCCGTAATAGATGCCGGCTTTCTGCGGGTCCATCCACATTTCGTTGGGATGGTTGGGAATCAAATCTGTTTTGCCTGCCAGCTCAGGGACCCAGAAGCTGTGATCGACGTCCGCAGACAGCAGGGTCAGATAGGTCGTGTCGGGATGCTGATCGGTGCTGAGCGGAACGTGCAATTCATTGGCGGTCACAATGCCGTATTCCGGGTAGCGAAATTCCCACCAGAACTGGTGGCCGACCACCGTCACTTTCAGGTCGTCTTTGGGCTGGGGCGCATCCTGAATGGCGAAAATGATGCGCGAGGTGGTGAGAAACAGCACCACAATAATGATGATCGGGATCACCGTCCAGGCCAGCTCCACCTGCGTGCTGCCGTAGACCTGCGCAGGCTCGTGGTCGGGATCGGTTTTTCTGGCGCGAAACTTGAAGGTCGCATAGAAGAGCAGCGCGGCCACCACCACGAAGACACTGCCGGTCACGGTGAGCGCGAACAAGGCCAGATAGTAGATGTCGCGAGCAGGCGTGGATTCGGGCAGGAAGGTGTTGGTGGAGACGAAGCGTGTATCAGCCAGCGCAGGCAGCGAAACCAGGAACCAGCCGGCCAGCAAACACAGACAACCTCGGATTGGGGAAAATGCCCGCTGGCGTTGCATGGTCCACAGCTTTCTGATGTGCTTCTTCACGTGCATTCAAACAGGGGGATGCTGACTTTCGATGGGACAATTCGCTGATGCACGCCGGCTGCTTGAGCACCTCCGGCGCAGTGGGGAACGCGATCTGTTCAAGTCGATTATAGCTCGGCAATTTCTGGCACCGTCTCACGCTACGAGCCTGCTCATGCGTAGCTGCGCGCTTCTGCTGCTGGGTCAGTTTCTTTTTCCGCGGCTGCTTTGCCGTTCGCCGGCGACGCGCCCATTCCCGGCAGGAATACGCGGAAGCATGTGGCGCTGAAGCCACGAGAACGACAAGTGCGAAATGAAATTCGTCCGTCGTATTTTTGCACGATGCCCTTGCTGATCCAAAGTCCGAGGCCGGTGCCCTTGGTCGATTTGGTGCTGAAAAAGGGCTGGAAGATTTTCTCTATGTCGTCGGGGTGAATGCCGGCGCCGGTATCGATGATGGAAACCGCGGTGCCGCGCAACGGTTCACGAGCCCAGTCCGTGGCTTCGCGTACGCACACCCCCAGCGTGCCGCCGGCGTGCATGGCCTGCACCGCGTTGCCGATCAGATTCAGAAACACCTGGCGCAGTTCGGCGGGAAAGCCTTTGACGACGCAGGAAGAGATGTAATCCTTCTTCACTTCGATTCCGCTGTTTTTGAGCGTGCTCTCCTGCAGGGCCAGAACCTCTTCGAGCAAGTCCGTCACCGGAACGGCGATGGGCTGCTTGGATTCGCGATAAAAACTCAGCGTTTGCCGCGTGATGTGACTGACTCTCTCCAACTGCTGCTCGGCCATCTCCGCGATCTGGCGCGCATTTTCGTCAAGCGAGGGGTGGATGCGCAGCAGGTAAAAGAGATTGGTAATGGCGGCCAGCGGATTATTGATCTCATGCGCGATGATGCCGGCGACGCGTCCCATTGCGGCCAGCTTTTCCGCCTCCAGCAGCGCCTGCTCGGCATGAATCTGCGCGCTGATGTCGCGGCCCACCTCGAGCACGGCATTGTCTTCGCGATTCCTGGTCTTGCGGCATGCGACAATGATCTCCCGGTCGCCCTTGGTACGCTGAATCAGATTGCCATGCCACCATTTGCCGGCGTCGAGCGTGGCTTGAATCTCTTCAGCCGCCACCGGAAACACAGTGTGCAGCAGTTCATGTATTTTCCGCCCCATCACTTCTTCGCGGCGCCATCCGTAGACGTTCTCCGCACCGGCATTCCAGAACAGGACCCGGCCCTCGAGGTCCCGGACCATGATGGCTTCCGACGCCAGCTCGAGCAATTCAGCGCGCACGCGGAACTGCGCTTCGCTCTTCCGCAACTCCTCGGTTCGTTCCGCCACGCGATATTCCAGGTTGCGGTTCAGAGATTCCAACTGCCGCGTTTTGCGAAACAAGTCCACAAAAACGCTGATCTTCGCACGCAGCACTTCGGGAATGACGGGGACGGAAATGTAGTCCACCGCGCCGCTGCGATAGCCGCGAATCCTGTCCTGATCGGTGAGATGCACGCCGGAGATGAAAATGATGGCGGTGCGCTGAAAGCGAGGATGCTGCCGGATCACATCCGCGAGTTCAAAGCCGTCCACGTCGGGCATGCTCACGTCCATCAGCACCACCGCGACGTCGGTTTTCAAGAGAATACGCAGGGCTTCGGTGGCGGAACTGGCCTTGATCAAGTTCTCTCCCAGTTCCGACAGGATCGCCTCATAGCTCAGGAGCTTCGCCGGCTGATCGTCGACCATTAAAATGTTGACTTTCTCGTCCGGCGTCATACTTGTCTCCCCGAGACTCGATTGTTGCTTCGTTTCCATCGCCTTCCCGGCTTGCTTTCTCTACCTGGAGCGTAACCTCTGTCTTACCTCCCGTCACAGAAGACCGGCATGTTTTTTCCTCACCGGTGCAACCACATTCTCAGTGCTGAAAGCAGTTGCTCCGTATTCACCGGCTTGGCCAGGTATTCTGACGCACCGGCTTCCAGGCAGCGCTCGCGATCGCCTTTCATTGCCTTGGCGGTGAGGGCGATGATGGGCAGCCGGCGCATGGCGCGGTTCTGCCGAATACGCTGCATGGTCTCATAACCATCCATCTCCGGCATCATGATGTCCATCAGCACAATGGCCAGCTCCGGAGTCGATTCAATAGTGGCAATCGCTTCCCTTCCGGTTCCGGCGGAAAGCACCGTCATTCCCCGGCGCTCGAGCACGCTACTCAGGGCAAAAATGTTGCGCACATCATCGTCGACGACCAGCACCTTGCGTCCGGCGAGCGCCTCATCGGAGCGGTGCAGGCGCTCGATCATGCGCTGCTTCTCCGCCGGCAGGGCGGCGATGGCACGATGCAGGAACAGGGCGGTTTCGTCCAGCAGCCGCTCCGGGGATTCCACGTTTTTCACCACCACGCTGCGCGCCAGGGCGTGAAGCTGCGCGTCTTCGTCCGGTGTCAATTCGCGGCCGGTGAACACCACCACCGGAATATCTCTAAGTTCCGGTGTATCGCGCATCCGCTCCAGCACTTCAAATCCTGACATATCGGGCAGGCGCAAGTCGAGCACCACGCAGTCGAATGCGCCTTGCATCAGGATGCGCAAAGCCTCGGCGCCGCTCGATGCCGCTTTGATTTCGATATCGCCGCTCTCCAGCAGCGCCTCGGTGCTCAACTGCTCCGCGGGATCGTCTTCGACCACCAGCAGCCGCTTGCGCCGTGGCCGCAAATAATCCTTGATGCGATCGAGCCCCGCGTCCAATTCAGCGGTTGCCGCCGGTTTGGCGAGAAAATTGAAGGCTCCACGAGAGAGTCCATGGTTGCGATCGTCCTCATGGGTGAGCATCTGCACGGGGATGTGTCGGATCGAGGCGTCCTGCTTTATCTGGTTCAGCACCGCCCATCCGGGCATGTCGGGCATTTGCGCATCCAGCGAAATTGCCGCCACACTGTACTCTTTTATCAGTTTCAGCGCCTCGGTGGCAGTGGGCGCGATCAGCGGCTTGAATCCCTTCTCCCGCGCCAGGTCGCGCAGCACGCGCGCATAATGCGGGTCGCCCTCGGCAATCAGGAGAACGGGATCGCCGGGCCGCAGGATGTGGCGGTCGTCTTCGATGCGGTTCTCCTGGGTTGGGGCGCTTTCCTCGTTTTCAAAGCGGATGCCCGCCGATGCATCGCCGCTTTTGTCGCCGGCGGGGGCGCCAGTGGTCGCCGAGCCCACGTAGGTGTGCGGCAGGAAGAGAGTAAATGTGCTTCCCCGCCCCGGCGCACTGGTGAGCTGAATCTCGCCGCCGAGCAGACTGGCCAGTTCGCGGCTGATAGCCAGCCCCAAACCGGTGCCGCCGAATTTCCTGCTTGTCCCGGCATCCGCCTGCTGAAAGGCTTCAAAGATGATGCGCTGTTTCTCGGGCGGAATTCCGATGCCGGTGTCGGTGACTTCGAAGGCGACCACAGATGCTGCTCGGCTCAATACCGGGTGATCTTTGCTCCATCCTTCGCGGGCCTTGAAGACGCGCAAGCGCACACTGCCCTGCTCGGTGAATTTGAAGGCGTTCGACAAAAGGTTCTTGAGTACCTGCTGCACGCGCTTGGAATCGGTCACTATGCTGTGGCCCACGCGGGGATCGGTCTGCAGCTCGAAGGAAAGTCTGCGGTTATCCGCTTCGTGGCGGAAGGGCCGCGTGACTGGATCCAGCAGGGTTCCAAAGAATACCTCTTCGGCTTCCACGGAGACCGTGCCCGATTCGATTTTGGAAAGATCGAGAATGTCGCTGATGAGGTTCAGCAGGTCGGTACCCGCTCCGTGGATGGTGCGCGCGTACTCGACCTGCTTGGCGCTGAGGCTGCCATCGGGGTTTTCGGCGAGTTGCTGGCCTAGCACCAGGATGCTGTTCAACGGAGTGCGCAGCTCGTGAGACATGTTGGCCAGGAATTCCGACTTGTATTTAGAGGTCAGCGCCAGTTCGCGCGCTTTTTCTTCAAGGGCGCGCCGCGCCTGTTCGATTTCCGCGTTTTTGCGCTCCACTTCGGTGTTCTGTTCGGCCAGTTCCTGGGCCTTCTGCGCCAACTGTTCGTTAGTCTGCTGCAGCTCTTTTTGCTGCGCCTGCAGTTCGCCGGCCAGTTCCTGCGACTGCTTCAGCAGGCCCTCGGTCTGCATGGTGGCTTCAATCGAATTAAGCACGATGCCGATGCTCGAGGTGAGCTGCTCGAGGAAGGCGAGGTGCGACGCCGTAAAGGTAGCCAGGCTGGCCAGCTCGATCACCGCTTTCACGCGGTCCTCGAAGAGAACCGGGAGCACAATCACGTTTCTCGGTTTGGCTTCGAACAATCCCGACCGGATCGGAGCAGCGCTGTCAGGCAATTCGGTGATGAGAATGCGGCGTTTTTCTGCGGCGCACTGGCCCACCAATCCCTCGCCGAGTCGCACGGCGCGCAGATGCCCGTCCTGGGTTGTGGCATAGGCGGAGAGCAGCACCATCTCTCCCTCGGGCCGGACGGAATCACTTTCCATCTGGTAGATCACGCCCTGCTGGGCATTGACCAGCGGCGACAGCTCGGAGAGCAGCATGCGTCCCACCGTCGCCAGATCGCGCTGTCCCTGCAGCATGCTGGTGAATCGCGCCAGGTTAGTCTTCAGCCAGTCCTGTTCGGTGTTGCGATCGGTGGTCAGGCGCAGGTTGTCGATCATGGTGTTGATGTTGTCTTTCAGATCCGCCACTTCGCCTTGGGCGGTGAGTTGAATCGATCGCGTCAGATCACCCTTGGTCACGGCGCGCGCCACTTCCGCAATGGCGCGCACCTGGTTGGTGAGGTTATCGGCGAGCAGATTCACGTTGCCGGTCAGGTCTTTCCACGTTCCGGCCGCGCCGGGCACATTGGCCTGGCCGCCCAGCTTGCCATCGGTGCCCACCTCGCGGGCTACGCGGGTCACTTCGCTGGCGAAGGCGTTCAACTGATCCGCCATGGTGTTGATGGTGTTTTTCAGCTCCAGGATCTCGCCTTTGACATCGACGGTGATTTTGCGCGAGAGGTCTCCGCGGGCCACGGCGGTAGCCACTTCGGCGATGTTTCTCACCTGGCCGGTCAGGTTGCTGGCCATGGAATTCACGTTGTCGGTGAGGTCTTTCCAGGTGCCGGCCACGCCCGGCACCTGCGCCTGGCCGCCCAGCTTGCCGTCGGTGCCCACCTCGCGAGCCACGCGCGTTACTTCGCTGGCGAACGAGTTCAACTGGTCTACCATGGTGTTGATGGTGTTCTTCAGCTCCAGGATTTCGCCCTTCACGTCCACGGTGATCTTGCGCGACAAGTCGCCGCGCGCCACGGCCGTTGTCACCTCGGCAATATTTCTCACCTGGCCGGTCAGGTTGCTGGCCATCGAGTTCACACTGTCGGTCAGGTCTTTCCAGGTGCCGTCTACACCGGGCACGTTTGCCTGCCCGCCGAGCCGGCCTTCCGTACCTACTTCACGCGCCACGCGCGTCACTTCGCTGGCAAAGGCGTTGAGCTGATCGACCATGGTGTTGATGGTGTCTTTCAGCTCCAGGATTTCGCCTTTCACATCGACGGTGATTTTGCGCGACAAGTTGCCGCGGGCAATCGCCGTCGCCACCTCGGCAATGTTTCGCACCTGGCCGGTGAGGTTGCCGGCCATGGAGTTCACGCTGTCGGTCAGGTCTTTCCAGGTGCCGGCCACGCCCAGGACTACCGCCTGGCCGCCCAGCTTGCCGTCCGTTCCCACCTCGCGGGCCACGCGCGTCACTTCGCTGGCGAAGGAGCGAAGCTGATCCACCATGGTGTTGATGGCTTCCTTCAACTGCAGGATTTCGCCGCGTACATCCACGGTGATCTTGCGTGACAAGTCACCGCGGGCGATGGCGGTGGCCACTTCCGCGATGTTTCTCACCTGACCGGTGAGGTTACCGGCCATGGAGTTCACGTTGTCGGTCAGGTCTTTCCAGGTGCCGGCCACGCCCGGGACCTGCGCCTGTCCGCCCAGCCTGCCCTCGGTACCCACTTCACGGGCCACGCGCGTCACTTCGCTGGCAAAGGCGTTGAGCTGGACGACCATGGTGTTGATGGTGTCTTTCAGTTCCAGGATTTCGCCACGCACATCGACGGTGATCTTGCGCGACAAGTCGCCGCGCGCAATCGCCGTTGCCACTTCCGCGATGTTTCTCACCTGGCCGGTGAGATTGCCGGCCATGGAGTTTACGCTGTCGGTCAGGTCCTTCCATGTGCCGGCTACACCGGGCACATTGGCTTGTCCGCCCAGCCGGCCTTCTGTACCGACTTCGCGGGCTACACGCGTCACTTCGCCGGCGAAGGCATTGAGCTGATCGACCATGGTGTTGATGGTGTCTTTCAGCTCCAGGATTTCGCCTTTGACATCCACGGTGATCTTGCGCGATAAGTCGCCGCGGGCCACAGCCGTGGTCACTTCGGCAATGTTTCTAACCTGCGAAGTCAAATTGCCGGCCATGGCGTTCACGCTGTCGGTCAGGTCCTTCCACGTGCCGGCCACACCCAGCACCACGGCCTGGCCGCCCAGTTTGCCGTCGGTGCCCACCTCGCGCGCCACGCGCGTCACTTCGCTGGCGAAGGAGCGAAGCTGATCCACCATGGTGTTGATGGCTTCTTTCAACTGCAGGATCTCTCCGCGCACGTCCACGGTGATCTTGCGCGAAAGGTCGCCGCTGGCCACTGCCGTGGCCACCTCGGCGATGTTTCTCACCTGGCCGGTAAGGTTGCTGGCCATGGAATTCACGCTATCGGTGAGGTCTTTCCAGGTTCCTGCCACACCCGGCACGCTCGCCTGCCCGCCGAGCTTGCCTTCGGTGCCCACTTCGCGGGCCACGCGCGTCACTTCTTCAGTGAAGACGCCAAGCTGCTGGATCATGGTGTTGACGATGCTTGCTGAGCGCAGGAACTCCCCCTCGAGCGGACGCCCGTCGACATCGAGCCGGACCGTTTGGGTGAGATTGCCCTGCGCCACTGCAGCAATGGCGCGCGTCACTTCCGCAGTGGGCCGCAGCAAATCTTCCACCAGGGTGTTCACCGACGTTTCCATCTCGCCCCAGGCGCCGCGCCGCCGTTCCAACTGGATGCGCTCCCGCGTCCTGCCTTCTTTTCCGACCGCCTGGCCGACGCGATTCAGTTCCGAAGCCATACGCTCGTTGGCCATGGCAATCTCATTGAACTGGTCGGCAATTTTCCCGGGCAGCCCTGTCCAGACCACCGGCAGCCGCACGCTGAAGTCGCCATTCTTCATGGTTTCCATTCCCTGAAGAATCGCCGACAGCACCTCGGCGGGCAGCCCGTGCCCGTTGCCCTCGGAAAGAAAGGTCCCCGCGTCCTGCCTGCTGGCAGGTTCTTGAACGGTGGTGTCCATTTCGTGAACTCCTGTCAGGAAGTGCGACGGTCCCATCACTCAATTGGGGGAATGACTCAAGAACGGCCCCGTCGGCTAGCGCAACTTTTGTATCCGAAGCGTCAGAATAGATGCGAGTTTACCCTGAGATGTTGTCTGATCTGCCGAGAAATGCCCTTTCCCCGCTGGAGTCGCCCGGAGTTCATGTACAACCGGCGCTGGAATAGTTTATCGTTCCTTCTTCGCAGCAAGTCTGACCGTCCATGGAGGGATGGCGATGTTTCTTCCTCAGACGTATGAGGCCGCCCTGGTGCTCATGATTTTGAGCATGCTCTGCTGGGGCTCCTGGCCCAATACGCTCAAGCTGTGTCCTGACTATCGTTTCCAGCTTTTTTACTGGGATTTTTCCGTGGGCATGGCGGTGGGTGCGCTTTTCTGGGGATGGACCGCGGGCAGCCTGGGTCACGATGGGCCGGCGCTATGGGTAGACGCCGCGCAGATGCATCTCGTCCCAATTCTTTATGCGCTGTGCGGTGGTGTGGTCTTTAATGTCGCCAACCTGCTGCTGGTCGCCGCCATCGAGCTCGCCGGCCTGGCCGTTGCGGTGCCCGTGGGCATTGGCCTTGCGCTCGTCATTGGCGCGGTTTCCAGCTACCTCATTCGCCCGGCAGGCAATCCCTGGCTGCTTTTCGCCGGCGTGGCCCTGGTGACCGTCGCCATCGTTTTCGACGCCGCCGCATACCGGCGCCGCGAAGCCGCAGCTAAGGCCGCCTCCACACGCGGCATCGTCATCAGCCTCGCCGCGGGATTGCTGATGGGCTGCTTCTATCCCTTCGTCGCGCGCGCGTTGAAGGGCCTGCCGGGACACGCGGCGCCGGGCCCTTACGCAGTGAATCTGTTTTTCACCCTCGGTCTGGTCCTCTCCAGCATCCCGGCCATTCCCTTGCTTATGGCCAAACCGCTTGATGGCAAACCGCCTGTCGCCGGCAGTGGCTACGGCCGCGCACCGTCTAGCTGGCATGCCGCAGGCGTTCTCGGCGGAGCGATCTGGTCTACCGGCGGTCTTGCCAACTTCGTTGCCTCCAGCGCGCACCTTGTCGGCCCTGCCGTTTCATACACCATTGGACAGGGCGCAACCATGGTTTCCGCATGCTGGGGCGTATTTGTCTGGCGGGAATTCGCCGGGGCCTCGCGCCAGGCACGTGCCTATCTCGTCTGCATGTTCGTCTTCTTTCTGCTTGGGCTGGGCGCAGTGGCCATTGCTCCACTTTATTGAGGCTTTCATGATGAGCAAATCAGACAAACCTCTAGTCATTGTTGGCAGCGCCACCATGGACCTGGTTACGCGGACGCCGCGCATTCCGGCCACTGGAGAAACTCTCATCGGCACGGCTTTCGAGACCACTCCCGGCGGCAAAGGCGCGAACCAGGCGGTGGCGGCGGCTCGTCTCGGCTACCCCGTGCACATCGTGGCCATGGTCGGCGACGATGTCTATGGACCGGCGATCGTGGACAACCTGAAGAGCGCCGGCGTCTGCACGGACGGCGTCGCCGTTGTGCACGGCTCCTCCGGGCTGGCGCCGATGTTCGTTGCCGATAGCGGCGAAAACAGCATCGTGGTTGTCCCCGGCGCCAACGGCAAGATGGCGCCTGCGGACGTGGATCGCCACGCAGATCTCATCAACTCTGCCGGAATGGTTCTCTGCCAGCTTGAGATTCCCATAGAAACCGTCAGCCACGTGCTCAGCCTGTGCGCGCGGACGGGAGTCCCGGTGATGCTCGATCCCGCTCCGGCTGCCGCGCTGCCGGAAGCGGTTTGGGCGCAGGTGGCATGGTTCACGCCAAATGAGACTGAAGCCGCGTGTTATCTCGATGGGGGGCAGAGTGCAGAAGTGACCGCATCCCATCTGCTTGATCGCGGTCTTAGCGCGGTGGCGCTCAAGCGCGGAGCCGAAGGCGCCTATATCGCCACAGCCGAGGGCAAGTCCGGCTGGGTCGCGCCGTTTGCGGTCGACGCCATCGACACCGTAGCCGCCGGCGATTGCTTCAATGGCGCCTTCGCGGTGGCTCTGCTCGAAGGTCTGGATCCCTTCTCTGCCGCTCGCTTCGCCAATGCCGCGGCCGCGCTTTGCGTTACGCGCAAAGGCGCGCAAGCCTCAATGCCGGCGCGCGCTGACGTCGATGCATTGCTGGCCGGCAACTTCTCAATGACCACGTAACCGGCATTATTGGTCATGACCATGGGAATGAAGTTCCCGATCAGCCGGCAACGTCCGCAAAGACGGCAGACCCGGGCTCAGCGCGCGAAAAGGCGGTTCCAGATGCCCTTCAAAACCGGATTTTCAGCTTCCTGGCTGGCGTTTTTGGCCCTGGCCGCGGCGGCTTTGCCGCTGGATGCATAGCGTTTTAACTCGAAGGCAAGGGGCTTGTTTTCCATGAGGCCCCTGGGCTCAGGCTGTGCAGGCAACGGGACGCCTTCGATTGCCGCGCGGGGATTGGATTCGCAGAGCCGCTGCGCGGTCTCATCACCATACTTTTTCGCGACATATTCGTAGCCCTTTTTAAGATGCGGCGGACGCCATTCCGGATGATGCGCGTCGGTGGCCAGAAAATGAATCCAGTTACGTTCCAGAAGCTCGTTGGAGAGGGCCTCGGCGGCCTTGCCAAAGCGGCCGTAGAGGGAGCTGGATGTCACCTGAATGAGGCAGCCCTTGCGCAGCCACTCGGAGATCAGCTCCGGTTTGCGCTGCACCGCGGTATAACGCTCAGGGTGGGTAACCACCAGCGTGTAGCCGGCGGATTGCAGGCGGAAAAGAGCGTTTTCAAGTTGCGGCGCGATGTTCAGGTCGGGGAACTCAATCATCAGGTAACCCTTGCCGCCGATCGAATAGCGCAAGGGATGGGAGGCAGCGTCGACAACGTTATCGGCGGTGAGGTGAAAGTCGCAGCCGAGGCTGAGCTCGAGCACGCCTTCGAGACGCTCGCGAAGCTCAGCGAGACGGGACTCTATGACCTCGGCGCGATATGGAAACTCATGGCTGGCGTGAGGAGTGCAGACAATATGCGTGACACCTTCCTCCGCGGCGTTATAGGCCATGGCAAGTGAGGTTTCGAGATTGGGGGCGCCATCATCGACGCCGTAGATCAGATGGTGATGGATGTCGATCAATGCGACGTTCTCTTTCTGCTTGGACCCGGGGAGATTCAATAAGTTGCCAGAGCATCGACCATTGAGGCAAAAACCTTCCAGCCGTCCGCCGATCCCAGAAGCACTTCGCTGGATCTGTCGGGGTGCGGCATCATGCCCAGCACATTCCTTTTCTCGTTCAGAATGCCCGCAACGTTGCTCAGCGACCCATTGGGGTTCGCTTCCGCCGTGATATCGCCTGCAGCCGTGCAGTAGCGGAAGGCGATGCGATCTTCTGTTTCCAGCCTGCGCAGCAGATCGGGTTCGCAAAAGTAGTTGCCTTCCATGTGGCCTATGGGCATGCGCAGCACCTGCCCCTTCGCGAGTTGATTCGTAAACGGGCTCTGTGCAGTTTCAACACGAAGATACACCTGTCTGCAGATGTATTTGAGGCCGGAGTTGCGCATGAGGGCGCCAGGAAGCAGACCTGCTTCCGTAAGAATCTGAAACCCGTTGCAGATGCCCAGCACCAGGCCTCCAGATTCAGCGAAGCGCTTGACCGCCTGCATGACGGGAGAGAAACGCGCGATAGCCCCGGTGCGGAGGTAATCGCCGTAGGCGAAACCGCCAGGGACAATGATCGCATCGGCCCCATCGAGATCCTCGGAATCGTGCCACAGGAAGGTCACCGGCTGGTGAGCGACCTCTGCAATCACATGCTGTGTATCGTGATCGCAATTTGAGCCGGGAAACACCAGGACGCCAAACTTCATACATTCAGGTTAACAGCGTCCGGGCATGGCAGGACCTTGAATATTTAGCCTGGGGAGCGGAAATGGTAATGATTCTAGCGCATGTTTGCCGGCAGGCGATGTAAGTAGTTGAAGGCCAGGGAGCGATTTTTGAAGTTGGTCACTCCACGAGGCATTCTTAATTCTCCGGAGGAGTGGGTGAATCGATCTGGGTAATAGCGAGAGTGCGGAGCACGGAGGAGGCATATTGGTTGCCGCGGGTGAGACAAGATTTGCTGCGTTGCTAACCGAGACCGATGAAAGGCGGAGCGGCCTGGTGGAGTCCTTTCGCGCAGACGACAAACATGCGCGGGGCAGCGCAGAAGACGAGATCGACCGCGGATGGCGATGGACGGCTATTAGGCTTCAAAGGCGCGAAACCTCCGGCGCACGGCTCAAGTGCTTTCCCACCCTTTCCGCAAAAAGATGCGAAAAGGATGGGGCACGGAAGGTGGGAGAGATTTTGTTGCGGTTAGTTCTGGCCGCCGTTGTTGTCGTCGCGGCGGTGTAGCGTGGGCTGATCCGTCGTGTCGGTGCCGCTGCCGGTGTTGGCGTTGGGGTTGCCGTTGGCGCGTCGCAGCGACGGCGCGTTCTTGTTCTTATTTGCATCCACCAGGCGGCGACGGTTTTCGATGCGGGCCAGGCGGGCCTTGACGTCGTTGAATTCGGAAGTGGTAACCAGGTACTCGTCCTTGGGCGGAAGGATGCGCGCAATCTCCTCCTGGCTGTGGAGGATGCGATCGGGAGTTTGCGGGTGATCGGAGAATGCCTTGGCAAGTATGCCCGGCTTGCGCTTTTCGAGGGCTTCGATCTTCTCAAACATGTCGATCATGGCCTGCGGGTCATAGCCGGCGCGGTACATGTACTGGATGCCGAGGTAGTCGGCCTGAGCCTCGAAGTCCCGGGAGAACTGCAGGAACGAAATGGGGATGGCAAGCTGCGCGGCTTCGTAGATACCATAGCCGGTCCACGAGTATCCGGTGAAGATCATCAGCGGGACCATGCCGAGCTGGGCGTAATTCATACGCGTCATTTCCCGGGCGGCATGGTGCGCGCAAACGTGCGCGGTTTCGTGGGCCATAACCCCGGCGAGCTCGGCCTCTTCGTCGGCGGCAAGAATCAAGCCCGAGTTGACATAGAAGAAACCGCCGGGCAAGGCGAAGGCGTTAATCTCGTCGGAATCGATGACCTTGATGGTGAACGGGACTTTGCAGTCGGAGTTCTTGACGATGTTCTGACCGATGCGGTTGACGTATTCGTCGACGACAGGATCGGTGATAAAGCGGGCGGATTTATCGACCTGATCAGCGTACTGCTTGCCCATCTTGATTTCCGAATCGACGGAGTACCAGTTGCCGAGGCCGCGGCCGCCAATGTTGCGGTTGCCGACGGCGCTGACATCTTCAATGCTGCCGGACTTGATCTTGATCATGTCGCTGCCCACGCCGACGACTTTGTCCGGATCGAAGCTTTTGCCGGGAACGTCGCAGCCGACCGGGGTGGTCCCGGGCTCGACTTCGTCGATGGACTCTTCCTTTTTGTCCTTCTTATCCTTCTTGTCCTTTTTGTCTTTCTCGTCGGCTTTGGCCTGCTCGGCGGCCGGGCAGGGGGCGGACTGCTGCGCCAGGGTCCTGGGCGGGGTGGTGTCCATGGGCGCATTGACGCTGGGAGTGGAGTAGGGGGTGGGGTCATCGGAGCCGGATGCGACGCCCGGCGCGGCCCAGGTGACAGTGGCAAATGCAAAACCCAGGGCCACAGCCAGCCCTGCCCATGTCTTTCCCGTCAAGAGATTCGTCCCGGTCCTCATGACCTCACCTCCGGCGCTCACGCCTACCGCGCCAAGCGCCGCTTCGCTTTATCACTTAGACGCTAGTATCCAACGAATTGCCAACGGCGTGGAATAATTTTTCCTGCCTCCGCCTGCCGCCAGGGGGTGGGGGCCGAAGCCGTGCGCGACGGGAAAGGGCGCCCTGGAGAGCCGCGACGAGGTTCCTGGCCGGTGTCTTGGAGCAGGCTCCGCATTTCGATTAAAGTGGAAAACACGCAAGCGGGAGGCAATTTGCGAGGAGCTATCCTCAAAGCGGCCGCGGGCTTACTGTGCGGGGCGGCGCTGGCCGTCGCGCAGGCGCGGAGGCATGCGCCGGCGAACCCGGCGCCAGATCCGGTCTTCGACGCGACGGGACTGGGATCGCCGGTGCTGCTGGACAAGGGCTGGCGGGTGGGAATATCGGCAGAGGCGGCGGTAGCGCAGCCTGATTTTGATGATTCGGGGTGGGCGATACGGGACGCGACAAGATCGATGGAAAGCGTGCCGGAAACCGGGCGCATTGAAGGCCAGCCGCCCGGGCGCAGGCCCCTCAGCGAACCGGAACGGCCCAGCGAAGATTCCCAGATTCCTCATGGCCGGCGGTTTGCATGGTTTCGGCTGCACATCAAGCTGCCCGCGCATCATGGTCCCCTGGCGCTGCTGATCGAACTGCCGGTCTCGCAGAACACGTCAATGGATTTCGGCACTCCCGGCTGGGGCGTGGATGTCTTCGCCAACGGCAGGCAGGTTGACCCGGAAGGGCCGCACGGCGCCAATCCACGGCACTATCAGCAGATTTCCCGGGTATACGACCTGGGGCTCGCGTCCGACGAGACCTCGCTGACGCTGGTGCTGCGAACCATTTACATTCCTCTGGGGTTCGATTCGTATACAAGTTTTTTTGCCAACCGGACCCTGCGGCTGGGCAACCGCAGGGACCTGGAGAACGAGCTGTCGAACTGGTCGGCGGAGGAGCTGTTTGAGCGGTTGCCGCGGCTGGTGGACGGGATTCTGCTGGCCATTCTGGGACTGTTCCTTCTGGCGCTTTATTTCACGCAGAGGGACCATCCGGAGTACCTGTGGCTGGCCCTGCATGAGCTGCTGCAGGCGCCGATTGCCTATGTGGAGCTGGCGGGAAGCTCGGCTTATCTGGACAGCCTGTGGTATGCGGCCATCGTGGTGGAGCTGCTGCTGGTTTCAGCCTATCTCTACTTCGAGTTTCTGGTGGCCTTTCTGGCGCTGCCGCGGCGGTGGCACTCGCGCGCGCTGCGCTATGCGGCGCCGGTACTGGGACTGCTGGGGCCGATGCTGCTGCTGGTGGGCCACAGCACTTTAGTGGGCGTGACGCTGGCGGTTGTGCTTGTGGCCAGCGCTTTGTGGATCGTGGGATGGTTCCTGTTTATCTTCATCACCCTGATTGCGGCGACGGTCAAGCGCAATTACGAAGCCGGGCTGCTGCTTCTGGCGCTGGCACTGGACATCGTGGGCATGGCCGAACCGATCGTCCGCACTGCCATGAGCGACTGGCTGGGGCGGCCGATCCGTTCGTCTCTAACATGGCAGGCGGGACCCATCCCCATCCAATTCGCGGCGATTGGGGATTTTGTCGGGATTTTCGTGATCGTGCTCATTATTTTTGTGCGCTTCCTGCGCATTCAGCGCGACCAGGAGCAGGCCAAGAGCGAATTAGCAGCGGCGCGCAGCGTGCAAGAGCTGATGATCCCGCAGCAGAACGTGAAAACGCCGGGCTTCGAGGTGGACTCGGCATATCAGCCGGCGCAGGAGGTCGGCGGGGACTTCTTCCACGTGCAGGCGGCCGGTGACGGCGGGCTGCTGGTGGTCATCGGCGATGTGGCCGGCAAGGGGCTGACCGCGGCCATGAATGTGTCGATGCTGATGGGGGCGTTAAGACAAACGCGGGAGCGGAGCCCGGCCAAGATTCTCAATGGCTTGAACCGGGTGCTGGCGGGGAGCGAAAGCTTTACCACCTGCCAGGCGGCGTGGTTCGGGGCGGATGGCGAGCTGGTAGTGGCGAATGCAGGCCATTTGCCGCCCTATCTCAACAGCCAGGAGGTGGCGCTGCCCGGCGGCCTGCCGCTGGGGGTCCTGCCGGAAACGGAATACGCGGAGACGCGGCTCTATCTGCACCCCGGCGACCGGATCCTGATGTGCTCGGATGGAGTGGTGGAAGCGCGCGCAGCAACCGGAGAACTGTTCGGGTTTGAGCGGGTGCACAACCTGAGCAACCAGTCGGCATTCTACGTGGCGGAGGCGGCCAAGGATTTCGGGCAGGCCGATGACATCACGGTGTTGACCGTGAAGCGGGCGCCGGTGTCAGCGCCAGTGCCGGCGATGGCGTAGGCGTAGGGCTTCTTATCACTGCAAGAACGGCGGCGCGCAGGGGTCAATTTGGCCCGTCCTTGAGGGCGCGGCGATTGGACTTGTTGGCACGCAGAAGCACATGGATGTCTACGCGGACGCCGAGGCGGTTGATGACGTTGAAGAGGCGGTCGAGGGTGAGGCGGCTGAGATCGGCGTTGCGGATGCGGGAGACGTCGGCAGCGATGCCGGTGCGGGTGTGGGCGGCGCGGACGGTCAGCTTCTGACGGTTGAGAATCTTGATGATTTCATCGGCGAGGATTGCTTTCAACTGTTGAGCACCGGCGTTGGAATGGCCGAAATCGCGAAAGACGTTGCCGCTACCGCGGACGAGTTCGACTTTCTCTTTCTTCATCCGAGCACCTCAGGACTTGCGGTCATCCGCGCCGTTCGGGTAGGCAGACCCGGCCAATGTTAGCAAGGTGCTGAAAGGGGGGTCTTTCCTTTAATGAGCGAGATCATCTTTGAAGTGCGAGAGGACGAGGCGGACGGCGGTTATGCGGCGAGCGCTCTGGGGTATGGAATACACACCCAGGGCGAGACGCTGGAGGAGTTGCGCGCCATGGTTCGCGACGCGGTGAACTGCTACTTCGACGAGTCGACGGAGCGCCCGAAGATCATCCGGCTGCACTTCGTGCGGGAAGAGGTGCTGGTGGCATGAAGCTGCCCTCCCAGGTCTCTGAATCGAGACCTTGGGCACCCAGCACCCAGCATCCAGATTTAGTTCTTGTCGTTGCTGAAACCTGGGCCACTCGCCGAATTTCGGCCCGGGTTTTCCTCATTTTGCCGTGACGGTGCGGCGGATTCGCCGCGCGCGCGGAATTCGTTCGACGACTAAAATTGAACCAGAGCCATGTCTGAATTTACGCATTTGCATTTGCATACGGAGTACTCGCTGCTGGATGGGGCTTGCGACGTGACCAAGCTTTGTGAGCGGGTGGCGAAACTGGGGCAGAAGTCCGTCGCCATGACGGATCACGGGAACATTTTCGGGGCAGTGCACTTTTTCAATGCCGCCAAGGCAGCAGGGGTGAAGCCCATCCTGGGATGCGAGCTTTACGTTTGCAAGAACGAAGATCATCGCGCGCCGGCGCAGGGCGACGATTACAACCACCTGCTGGTGCTGGCCCAGGACGAGGAGGGGTACAGGAACCTGGTGCGCATCACCTCGGAGGCTTCGCTTTATGGCTTCTATCGCAAGCCGCGGGTGAGCAAAAAGTATCTGGCGGAGCACGCCAAGGGGCTGATCGGGTTTTCCGGATGCCTGAGCGGCGAGCTTTGCGAGGAGCTGATGGCCGGGCGCTACGAGAAGGCCAAAGGCGCGGCCGAGCAGTACCAGGACATCTTCGGGCGGGGGAATTTTTACCTGGAAATTCAGGACCAGGGGTTGACCGATGAGCGACGCATCCAGGCGGATTTGTTTCGCCTCGAAAAGGAGCTGGAGATTCCGCTGGTGCTGACCAACGACTCGCATTATCTGTGTGGCGAAGACTCGCACGCGCACGACGTGATGCTGTGCGTGCAAACGGGCGCGAAGATGCACGATGCCGACCGGTTCCGCTTCGACAGCGACCAGTTTTTTGTGAAGAGCGCCGAGCAGATGGCGCGGCTGTTTCCCGATGCTCCTGGGGTGATGGCGCGGACGATGGAAATTTCGGAGCGCTGCAACTTCAAGCTGAAGGCGGTGGAAAGCCCGTTCCCGGAATTTGCGGTGCCGGAGGGGCAGACCATCGACAGTTATTTTGAGCAGGTGTGCCGGGAGGGCCTGAGAAAGCGGTTCGAAACCTCGGTGCGGCAACTGGAGTTGCGCGGTGTGCAGCGCGCGAAGCGCGAAGAGTACGAGTCGCGGCTGAATTACGAGATCGCCATCATCAAGCAGATGAAATACTCGGGATATTTCCTGATTGTGTGGGACTTCATTAAGTACGCGCGGGATCATGGGATTCCGGTAGGGCCGGGGCGCGGGTCGGCGACGGGGTCGCTGGTGGCCTATGCGATGGAGATCACCAATATCGATCCCATGCAGAACGTGCTGCTTTTCGAGCGTTTCCTGAATCCGGAGCGGGTATCGATGCCCGACATCGACGTGGACTTCTGCATGAACCGGCGCGGCGAAGTGATCGATTATGTGACGCGGAAGTACGGGCGCGAGCAGGTGGCGCAGATCATCACGTTCAATACCATGGCGGCAAAAGCGGCGATCAAGGATTGCGGGCGCGCCATGGATATGCCCTATGGCGACGTAGACCGGATTGCCAAGCTGGTGCCGGCGACGGTGGGCATGACGCTGGACCGGGCGCTTGAAGAGAGCCCCGATTTGCGCAAGGCGTATGACAACGACGCTCAGATCAAGGAGCTGCTGGACACGGCGAAAAAGCTGGAGGGGCTGGTGCGCGGCGCGGGCGTGCACGCATCGGCGGTGGTGATTGCGCCGCGGCCGCTGATCGAGCTGGTGCCGGTGAACCGCACCAAGAACGACGAAATTGTGACCGCCTACGACATGCTGGCCGTGGAGAAGATGGGCCTGCTGAAGATGGACTTTCTGGGGCTGGCCACGCTGACGGTGATCACCGACGCGGTGAAGCTGATCGAGCAGACGCGCGGCGAAAAGCTGGACATCGAGATGATCCCGATCGATGATCCGGAGACCTTCAAAAAAGTGTTTCACACGGCGCTGACCTCGGGCGTGTTCCAGTTTGAGTCGTCGGGGATGAGGGACATTCTGCGGCGGTACAAGCCGGACACGGTGGAAGAGCTGACACAACTGAATGCACTTTACCGGCCGGGGCCCATGGACATGATCGATGACTTCATCGAGCGCAAATGGGGACGCAAGAAGGTGGAGTATCTGCTGCCGGCGCTGGAAGGAATATTGAAGGACTCGCTGGGCGTGATCGTGTACCAGGAACAGGTGATGCGCATTGCCAACGTGCTGGCGAACTATTCGCTGGGCGAAGCCGATTTGCTGCGGCGCGCGATGGGAAAGAAAAACGCGCAGGCTATGGCGGAGCAGCGCGAGCGGTTCCTGAAAGGCGCGACGGAACTGGGACACGCCAAGGCCCCGGTGGAAGAGATCTTCGAGCAGATGGCGAAGTTTTCCGGGTATGGATTCAACAAATCGCACTCGGCCGCCTACGCGTGGGTGGCCTACCAGACGGCGTATCTGAAGACGCATTACCCGGTGGAGTTCATGGCGGCGCTGCTCACCTCGGAAACTTCGAAGCCGGACAACGTGGTGAAGTATATCGGCGAGTGCAGAGAGCTGGGGATTCGCGTGGAACCGCCCGATGTGCAGGTGAGCGGAGCGCAGTTTACGCCGCATATTTCGGAGTCGGGAGAGGCGATTCGCTTTGGACTGGCCGCGGTGAAGAACGTCGGCGGCAATGCAATCGATTCGATTTTGAAGGCGCGCGCCGAGGTGGGCGGGCGGTTCTCGAGCTTCTGGGAATTTTGCGAGAAAGTCGATCTGCGAGTGATGAATTCGCGCGTGATTCAGTCGCTGATCAAGGCTGGGGCGCTGGATTCGCTGGGCACGCGCGGACAGCTTTGGGCGGCGGTGGACAAGGCGATGGAGCGCGCGCAGAAGGCGCAGAAAGATGCGGCGCAGGGACAGACGGG
>JASHOY010000109.1 GCA_030038435.1 Acidobacteriaceae bacterium
ACGACGAAGTGTTGAAGCGGGCCCAGGTGCATCGGGCGCACCAGCAGGCCGCGAGCGGCAAAGGAGCAGCCTGATGAACGCTTCCGCATCCGGTCTAGAGAACGGCCTGGCCCACGGCGTGGAGGGGCGGATCGTGACCGATCCCGAAGACGATGGCGAGTTGCTCGAAGTCTCCATGGGACCGCACCATCCTTCGACGCACGGCGTCTTCCGCATGAATGTGACGCTGGACGGCGAGCGCATCGTGCGCCTTAAGCCCACCTTCGGTTACCTGCACCGCAATCACGAACAGCTCGGCGAACGGCAGACGTATTTGGCCTCCATTCCATACACCGACCGGCTCGACTACATCTGCTCGATGACCAACAACTGGGCTTACGCGCTGGCCGTCGAGAAACTGGCCGGCCAGGCGGTCCCCGAGCGCGCCGAGTATATGCGCGTGATTGTCGGCGAGCTGACCCGCGTGCAGAACCACGCGCTTTCCGTGGGATTCCTGATTCAGGACATGGGCGCCAGCGGTACGCCGCTCATGTACGGCTTCCGCGAACGCGAAAAGATCCTCGATCTCTTTGAGAGCCTGACCGGCTCGCGCATGATGGTCAACTATATGCGCTTCGGCGGCTGCCGCGTAGACGCTTCGGAAGCATGGCTGAATGAGGCGCGCAAGGTGGTAGCGGGACTGCCCCGCTTCGCCGACGAGTTTGAGGCGCTGCTGGTCACCAATGAAATCCTGATGGCGCGCACCCAGGGCGTTGGTGTTCTGCCTCCCCAGCTAGCCATCAGTGCCGGCGTTACCGGCCCTTTATTGCGTGCCTCCGGCGTCAACTACGACATTCGCAAGGTCGATCACTACAGCATCTATGACCGCTTCGATTTCAAGGTGCCGCTGGGCGATCACTGGGATGTCTATGACCGCTTTATGATTCGCTTGCTCGAACTGCGCCAGTCGATCCACATTCTCGAGCAGGCCCTCCGGGATATTCCCGCCGGGCCGATCATGGATCCCAAGGCGAAGATTCGCAACTTCCGCCCCAAACCGGGCGAAGCATATGGCCGCATTGAAGCGCCCAAGGGCGAACTTGGTTTCTATCTCATCAGTGACGGTGGCCCCAATCCCTACCGTTACCGCGTGCGCCCGCCCAGCTTCGTCAACCTGACCGTTCTTGAAGATATGTGCGTAGGACAAAATGTGGCCGACGTCGTGTTGATCCTGGGCAGCGTCGACATTGTGCTGGGAGAAGTAGACAGATGACCGCGATCACTGACCACTGATCACAATTCTTTATTCACTGGTCAAGGACCACTGACTGCTGACCGCTTGGAGGATGTTTTGTTAGGTGAAGGCATATTGAAGGGGCTGGCCGAAACGGCGAAAAATTTCGCCGGCAGCTACGTCTCCAAAGAACGCCTGACCACGGTAGAGTACCCCGAGGAACGGATTCCCACCGCTGAGAACGCGCGTGTCTTTCCATTCCTGGTGTATGACGGGCCCGATTGGCAGGCGGGTATGCGCTGCGTGGCCTGCCAGATCTGTGAAAAAGAGTGCCCGCCCAAGTGCATATTTATTGAAAAGAGCAAAGATAAGAAGCCCGATTATGTTGGCAAGCAGCAGTTCTATCCGGCGCGCTTCGATATCGATGTCTCGGTCTGCATGAGCTGTCAGATCTGCGTCGAGGTCTGCCCCTTCGAAGCCATCAAGATGAATACGGAATTCGAACTGGCCACCGACGATCGCTTTGGCGGCCTGCTTCTGGACCGCGAGAAGCTGGCCCGATCCAACGAGTACTACCACCGGATTCATCCCACCGAAGCCACAGAAGTGGACGGGCGCCTGGCCGAAGAAAAAGCCAAGGTGGAAGCCAAGGCTAAAGCGGCGGCAGCCGCGCCGAAACCGGCTGCCACCGGCTCCGGCGCCAAAACCGCAGCTTCAGCGGAAACCGCCGCTTCGCCCCAGAAAGTGCCGCCCGCCGGAGGGAAAGACTAGCCAATGGCCGCGACCATCGACCAGATCTTCGTAATCTTCACCCACTGGGTGGCCGCATTCTTTCCTGACGCGTGGCGTCCCGTGGTTGGCGACGTGCTCGGCGTCATCGGCATCATCTCCGTCTTTCCGGCACTGTTTGCGCTCACCACCGTGCTCGAACGCAAAGGCCTGGGCCGCATGCAGAACCGCCTCGGCCCGAATCGCGTGGGGCCTTTCGGAATCCTTCAGCCGGTTGCTGATGGCATAAAGGCCCTGGTCAAGGAAGATGTGGTGCCGTTCAACGCCAACGGCCTGATGCATTTTCTCGCCCCGCTCGTTCTCGTCGTCACCGTCTTCATGGGCTTCGCCGTGCTGCCGGTCGGCCGCCACATGGAACTCGTCAACATGGATGCGGGCCTGCTCTTCTTCTTTGCCATGGGCGCAGCTACCGAACTGTCGGTCTTTATGGCCGGATGGTCGAGCCGCAACAAGTATTCCCTGTTGGGCGCGATGCGCGGCGTGGCGCAAATGATCAGCTATGAAGTGCCCATGCTGCTGACCGCCGCGGCTGTGGTCATGATCGCCGGATCGCTCTCCCTTCCCGATATTGTCGCGGCGCAAAATAGCTACTCCGGCATTTTTCCCCACTGGTACGTTTTCACGCCCTGGGGATTTGCCGCCTTCATCCTATTCGGCGTGGCGGCCACCGCGGAGACCAATCGCACTCCCTTTGATCTGCCCGAAGGCGAATCGGAGATTATAGGCGGCTATCACACCGAATATTCCGGCTTCAAATTTGCACTCTTCTTTCTTGGCGAGTATCTGGCCATGTTTTCTCTTTCCGGTTTGGCCACAACCCTGTTCCTCGGCGGATGGTCGGCGCCGCTGTCCTTCCTCAACATCGTACCTTCGTGGTTCTGGTTCTTCGCCAAAGTGATGATCTTCATCTGCGTCTTTATATGGATGCGCGGAACCTTGCCACGCCTGCGCCAGGACCAACTGATGAACTTCGCCTGGAAATTCGTCCTCCCCATGACGCTGCTTGACTTGATCGTTACGGGGATCTGGCGTTTTCTCGGTCCCGGTTGGGAACAGTGGGTGGTCTGCTCGATGATCCTCATCGCGGCTTACGTCATCCTGGGGCGCGCGGGGTTCGCCTTGAAACACGTCGGCCCGAGGAAGTATCGCTATGCCGAGTAAGGGGAGCGTCTGATGAGCGGCGCGTTTTATTTCATTTCGGCCCTGACCGTAGCCGGCGCTCTGGCCGCAGTGCTACTCAAGAACACGATTCATTGTGCGCTGGCGCTCACGGTTGCATTCGCCGGGCTGGCGTTGCTTTTCCTCTCAATGGACGCACAGTTTGCCGGCTTTGCCCAAATCCTGGTCTACATCGGGGCCGTGGTTATCCTCGTCGTCTTCGCCATCATGCTTACGCGCGGCGCCGAAACGCCGGACCAGGGCGCGCACAGCCGCACCTGGTTTGTCGGACTGCTCGTCACCGCCGCAGTCTTCGCCTTTCTCGCCTGGGCCGTACTGGCCAGCGCACCCGGTCTGCCCAACCAAAGCGCTGCGCCGCCGGTATCGGTTCGCGACATTGGCGCCGCCTTGATGACCCGCTACGTCCTCCCGCTGGAAATCGTCGCGGTGCTGCTGACGGCGGCGACCATCGGCGCGGTCATCGTAGCCATGCATGAGAAAGCGAGGAACAGATGACGCCGCTCACCGCTTACCTCATCGTTGCTGCGCTGCTCTTCGCCATTGGCCTGGCCGGAGCGCTCACCCGGCGCAGCGCCATTCTGGTGCTGATCGGCATCGAATTGATGCTCAATGCGGCCAACCTCAACCTCATCGCCTTCTGGCGCTACGGGCCGCACCCTCAAGCGCTCACCGGCATGATGTTCGCCATCTTCTCCATTGCCGTAGCGGCGGCCGAAGCGGCAGTCGGTCTCGGCCTTGTCATCTCCATCTATCGCCATGCCCAGACCACAGATGTTGACCAGATAAGCAGGATGAAAGGATGAAAGGATGCTGATTCAGGAAGGCGCCGCGGCAGCTTTTCATCCGCAGCTTACGGGCGTTGCGTCTGCCGCGGTGAGAATCTTGTGGCTCATTCCCGCCTTACCCATAGTCGCCGCGGGGATCGTCGCGCTGCTCAAGCAGCCGCGCCGCAAGCTGTCGGCGGGCCTGGCCATCGGCTCTATGAGCCTCTCTTTTCTGCTGGCGTTATTTGCCTTCGCGCATGTAGTTGCGAATTGGGCAAACGGCGTTGCTGTGCGTGAGACGGTAAACTTCGCATGGTTCCACATCGGCACGGAAGCCGTGGCTATGGGCTGGGTCCTCGATCCGCTTGCCGCGGTCATGCTGGTAATGGTCAGCTTCGTGGGCCTGCTCATCTTCATCTATTCCACGGGCTACATGGCCCACGACGAAAACTTCACCCGCTTTTTCTGTTTCCTCGCGCTCTTCGCCGGCGCCATGCTCGGCCTGGTCATCTCCAACTCTCTGCTGCTGCTCTTCATGTGCTGGGAATTGGTGGGCCTCACATCCTATTTGCTCATCGGCTTCTGGTATCAGAAGCCTTCTGCAGCCGCCGCCGCGAAAAAAGCCTTCATGACTACGCGCGTCGGTGACGTTCTGTTTCTCCTCGGCATGGTCTGGCTCTTCGCGGATACCGGCACGCTGCTCTTCTATAACCACGGCGCAGGCTCGCTGGAAGGCTTTGCGCTGGGCACCCTGCTTTCGCAGCACGCCGGACTTGGGCTCACCGCCGCAGGCGCTATCGGTTTGCTCATCTTCGCCGGCGCAGTGGGCAAAAGCGGCCAATTCCCGCTGCACGTCTGGCTGCCCGACGCCATGGAGGGCCCGACGCCGGTCTCCGCGCTGATTCACGCGGCCACTATGGTCGCTGCCGGTGTTTATCTCGTCGCCCGTGTCTTCCCGCTAATGCAGGCAGGCGCGTCCCACCTTGGATCTACCACCGCTCTCGAAGTGGTCACCTGGACTGGCGCATTCACCGCGGTCTTTGCGGCGCTCATCGCCATCGCGCAGAACGACATCAAGCGCGTGCTCGCATACTCCACGGTTTCGCAGCTCGGCTATATGATGGCCGGACTGGGTATAGGCGGCGTCGCGGTCGGCATGTTCCACCTCATCACCCACGCCTTCTTTAAGTCGCTCCTCTTCCTGGGCGCTGGCTCCGTCATCCATGGCTGCCACGAGGAGCAGGACATCCGGCAGATGGGCGGCCTGTGGAAGCCGATGCGCATCACCTTCGTCGTCTACGCCATCGGAACTCTGGCTCTGTGCGGATTTCCGCTGCTCTTCTCCGGCTTCTGGAGCAAAGACGGGATTCTCGAAGCCGCACACGGATGGGGCCTCAGCAAAGGTCCCTTCGACCTGCTCGTCTTTGGCGCACTGCTCACCGCGTTCTACATGACGCGCCAGGTCTCCTACGTTTTCTTCGGCCGCTGGCGCGGGCACGCCCATGCTCACGAAAGCCCCCGAGTGATGCTTGTGCCTATGGTCTTGCTTGCGTTCTTTGCCATGGCTCTGGGCGTCATCGGCACGCCCGCCTGGACATGGTTCCATGGATTCCTGTCCAATCAGCCGGCGGTAGTCAATTTCCACGCCTTTGCTTCCGTTGACCTGCTCACCCTCATGGCCAGCTCTTCTTTCGTGGTCTTCCTGGGCCTGGGTTTGGCGTGGTGGCTCTACGGCAACAAGTCACCGGCGCCTGAAGAGCCCGACGTGCTTGAAAAAGCCGCGCCGTGGATCTGGGCCGCGTTCCGCGACCGCCTTTATATTGACGAGTTCTACGGAGTGACAGTGATTGCATTCTTTCGCTGGTGGGCGCGCGTCGCCGACTGGCTCGACCGCCGCGTCTGGGGTGGTATTGTGGCCGGCGTGGCACTCGCCTTCCGCGGCTTGGCGCATCTGGACCGAATGATCGACACGTTCTGGGTCGACGGCGGCTTCGACAAGGGCTGCGAAGAGCTTTCTACCGGCGGCGGGCTGCTGGCGCGCGTGCAGACCGGCCGCGTGCAGACTTACCTGCGGCTGCTGGCGCTGGGCTTCGTGGTGCTGGTCGTCATCCTCATCTGGAGCAGCCGGCCATGATCGGAGGACACCTTCTCACAGCACTGACGGTGCTACCCCTGGCAGGCGCGGTCATCGCGCTCTGGTCGGGCAAGCACGCACGCGGTGTGGCGCTCATCACGGCGTTGATCGCGCTGGCCGGTTCGCTTTATGTGTGGACTCTCTTGCCCGCCGACGGCAGCATCGGCCTGGTGGAACGTGTCGCCTGGGCGCCCTCCATCGGCATCGAATATCACCTTGGCGTGGACGCGCTGGGCGCGCTCATGCTGGTGCTGTCGGCGATCGTCACGCTGATGTCGATTGACGCGTCGCATCGCGTGCATCATCAACCGGGACTTTTCTATGCGCTGATCCTGGTGCTTGAAACCGGCCTCTTCGGATCTTTCACCGCGCTGAATTTCTTCCACTGGTTCCTCTATTGGGAATTGAGCCTGATCCCGGCGTTCTTCCTCATCAAACTCTGGGGCGGCCCGCGCCGCGGCCCGGCGGCCACGCAGTTCTTCATTTACACGATGGCGGGCTCGGCGGCCCTGCTTATCTGCTTTCTGGCGCTGTTCATGGCCACCGGCACCATGGATTTCACGCAGCTAGCTTCCATGGCCTCATCCGGCGCGCTGGCCGAAGTGGTGACCTCGCATCTCGGCCCGGTCATGATGTGGCTTGCCGTGGGCGTGCTTGCCGGCTTCGCCGTTAAGGTGCCGATGATTCCCTTCCACACCTGGCTGCCCGCGGCCTACGCTGAAGCCCCTTCGCCGGTCACCATGCTGCTCACCGGCGCCATGTCGAAGATGGGCGTTTACGGACTGCTGCGCATCGCGCTGCCGATCTTTGGCCCGCAGATACACGCCATGCGCACGCCGCTGCTCATCCTGGCCGTCATCACCGTGGTCATGGGCGCATGGGCCGCAGCGGCGCAAAAAGACCTCAAACGCATCTTTGCTTACTCGTCGGTCAACCACCTGGGCTACTGCCTGTTGGCCATCTTCGCGCTCGCCGTTCCGGCTGCGGGAATCGCGGCACAGACCAATCGGGCCGCCGCCCTCAACGGCGTCATCCTGCAGATGTTCAACCACGGCCTAACTGCTGCGGCGCTCTTCTGGTTTGTCGCTATCATCCAGTTACGCACCGGCGGCATTCGCGGCCTCGAAGATTTCGGCGGCCTGCGCAGGCCCGCGCCGGTCTTGGCGGGGCTGATGGGCATAGCCATGTTCTCTTCGCTTGGCCTGCCCGGCCTCAACAGCTTCGTCAGCGAGTTTCTCATCTTCCGCGGAGTTTTCCCGCTCAATTGGGAAGCAGCCTCCATCTCCGTGCTTGGCCTTTTGGTCACTGCAACCGTTCTGCTCACCGTGATCCAGAAAGTCTTCAGCGGCCCGGTCCCCGAACATTGGAAGGAGTTCCCTGACCTGCACCATAGCGAGCGTTTGGCACTTGCACCCGTCATCGGTCTCATGATCCTGCTCGGCATTGTTCCGCAATTGATCCTGAACAGCGTAAACCCAACCGTCGTCAACCTTCTGGCGCACTGGAGATTCTGATGTTGGCCTGGACAATCTATCTCTCGTTTGCCGGAGCGCTCGTCGAGGCGCTGTTGCCCAGGGGCAAGACGGACGCGGCGCGCTTTTTGGCGCTGGCCTTCTCAATCGCTGCACTGGTATTGGCGCTTTTCGGCTTCATCAACGGTTGGGGTCACGGGCTTTACATCCTTGTTGACGCGCCGTGGGTGCCCTCGATGGGCATTCACTACATGCTCGCCGCCGACGGCATCAGCCGCGTGCTGGTGCTGCTCACCGGCCTCGCCGCGGTGGCCGGCGTGCTCTTCAGTTGGAATATCGAGCACCGCACCAATCAGTTCTTCGCCTTCTACCTCGCACTCATCGGTGGTGTCTTCGGCGTCTTCCTCAGCTTCGATTTCTTCCTGCTCTTCGTCTTCTACGAAATCGCCATCGTCCCCAAATATTTCCTCATTGCCATCTGGGGTTCGACGCGCCGCGAGTACGGCGCCATGAAGCTGGCGCTCTACTCCTTCGTCGGATCGGCCATGGTGCTCATCGGCTTGCTCGCCGCCTACGCCACTTCAGGCAGCCATTCCACCGGTCTGATTCAACTTGCGCACGCCAACTTTCCCGTCAGCTTCCAGATGTGGTGCTTCCCGCTGGTCTTCATCGGCTTCGCCATTCTCGCCGGCATGTGGCCCTTCCATACCTGGGCGCCCACCGGCCACGTCGCCGCGCCCACCGCCGCATCTATGCTGCTCGCCGGCGTGGTCATGAAGCTGGGCGCGTACGGCTGCCTGCGCGTGGCCATGGGGCTGTTTCCTCACGGCCTCGACCCCTGGGGATTCAGCTTTATCGGCATCGGCTCCTGGCGCGACGTCTTCGCCATCCTGGCCATGATTGGCATTGTCTACGGGGCGCTGGTCGCCCTGGTGCAGAGCGACTTCAAATTCGTCATCGGCTACTCCAGTGTCAGCCACATGGGCCTCGTGATCCTCGGCCTGATGACACTCAATCAGATCGGACTCACCGGCGCCGTCTTCCAGATGTTCTCGCACGGCATTCTCGCAGGACTGCTCTTCGCCATTGTCGGCCGCATCGTTTACGAGCGCACGCACACGCGTCAGCTTGCCGACCTCGAAGGCATGCATTTATCCAAGCGCCTGCCGTTCGCTGCGTGGGCCTTCGTCATCGCCGGTGCGGCTTCAATGGGACTGCCCGGTTTTTCCGGCTTCATCGCCGAACTGCAGGTGATCATCGGCTCCTGGGAGGCCGACCCGTGGTGGACGATCTCCATCGGCGTCGGCATCGTGGTCGCCATTTCCTACACCTGGCGCGCGCTGCAAAAGGCATTCTTCAGCGACAAAACGCCTACCGTGCACGTGCTCGAAGGAGAACACGCGCACGCACTCCAGCCCATCACCTGGCCTGAAGTTGCTGGCTTCACCCTGCTTGCGGCAACAAGCCTTGCGGTCGGACTTTATCCGCGTATTTTGCTCGGCGCCATTGAGCCGGCCATTCACACCATGCTCGCGGGAGGGTTGCGATGAACTACGCCGAGCTCTTCCGCGCCACGCTGCCCGAGACGGTGCTGGAAATCGCATCGCTGGTGGTGCTGGTCGTCGATCTCGCCTTCCTGCGCAAATCCTCGCTGCAATTGCGAGCCGCCATCGCCGCGCTTCTCGGCGTCGCCGGATGCGCCATCGGCCTCTGGGCCATTCAGCTTGAACCCGCCGGCGGATTCAGCTACGCCGGCTCTTTGCTCTTAAATGTCGGCGGCTACACGGGCGTCGCGCAAGCCGCCATCCTCGCCCTCACCGCGCTTACTCTGCTCCTGCTTATTGACTCCGGCTTCACGCTGCACATCGGCGAATTTGTCGCCATCATGCTCATGTCCGCGGCCGGCGGCCTGCTCATCTCCGCTGCCCAGGACCTGCTTGTCATCTTCGTCGGACTCGAGCTGCTCTCGCTCGGCCTCTACATCCTCACCGCGTTTGCCAAGCGCTCCGACAAAAGCGCCGAATCCGCCATCAAATACTACCTGTTCGGCGGCATGTCGGCGGCGTTCCTGCTCTTCGGCTTCAGTTATCTCTACGGCTTAACTGGCTCAACCAACTTGCATGAGATTGCGCTCGCTGCAGCCGTCTCCCCCGCTGCCAGCGCCACTCCACTGCTTTACGTCGCCTTGGTCATGGTCACCGCCGGGCTTGGCTTCAAAGTCGCCGCGGTTCCCTTCCATCTCTGGGCGCCCGATACTTATGAAGGCGCGCCGGCGCCGGGCGCTGCATTTATCGCCTCCGTTTCCAAGGTCGCCAGTTTCGCTCTGCTCATCGGCATCGGAACGGCGTTTCTCCATATCTTCGACAATATCCATCGTGGCATTTTGTTCACTCGCGTCGTCGGCCGCTTTGGAGATTCCTCGCGCTATCTTGGCCTTGCCGAACCGTGGATGCTCATCCTCGTCATCCTCGCCGTCGCCTCCATGTTCCTCGGCAACCTGGCTGCGCTGGTCCAGGGCAGCGTCCGCCGTCTCCTCGCCTACTCCGCCGTAGCCCACGCCGGCTACATCCTGCTCGGCCTCGCCTACTTTTCCTACGGCCCGCGCAGCACCGAAGCCATCCTCTACTACGTCCTCACCTACGGCCTAACCACCGTCGGGGCATTCGCCGTCATCGATATCGTCGAGCGCGCCACCGGCAGCGACCGCATGGAAGCCTTTCTCGGCCTGCACAAGCGCAATCCGCTGCTCGCTGCAGTGCTGCTCATTCTCTTCCTCTCGCTGGCGGGTATCCCACCACTGGTCGGCTTCTGGGCCAAATTCAACCTCTTCGCGGCAGTGCTCCAGGTTTCGCGCGGAGTCGTCCCCTTCGCGGTCGTCGCCCTGGCGGTTGCCTTCAGCGCCGTCTCGCTCTACTACTATTTGCAGGTGTTGAAGCGCGCCTACGTGATGCCGGCCGTGGATGAATCGCCCCTCGGCGTGCATCCTGTCACGCTGCTGGTATTGCTCGCAGTGGCCGCCGGCGTTCTTGTTCTGGGCTGCTTCCCCGCCTTGCTAGGCGGCTGGATCCACGGATTTTTCGCGGCGATCTGAGCTAATTCTCTCCGGCGAAATTGCACCCGCTCCCGATAATGGGTACAGCGCCGGGTTCAGTGAATTCGACTTGGATGACTCGCGCAAAAGTCCAAGGATGCGTTCGCCATCTGAGCCCGGAATGGGTAGCAGATTGCAAACTCCACAACACAGGTTGGCCAGGCCGAAGATCGGTGACCAGGCCCAGAACGCAATCAGCAGAAGATTTGCCGCCGGGCCGGCCGCAGAGACCACCACGTTTTTGCCCGGCGGTCCTGCTTCCCGCACCGTGTACATCCCTTTCCATCCCAGGCCCACGCGCTTCACCCTCAGGCCCACTCCCAATGCTGCGCAGAGATGACCGACTTCGTGCAGCGCCATTGCCAACAGCCCGAAAAAGGCGCCTTTCACGACGGGAAAAAACCAGTACAGGTCAACTCCGTGCAATCGCGGCCTCCCTTCCTTCGCTGCACTTTACGATGCCATATCGACCCCGCCTGTCACGCGTCGTTTGGCAAGATTCCGGTTACCATTGACTACACTCAATTCCATTCCGTGCCTGATCCCAAAAGGGTTCCGAGGCGCGCCCAAAACGGCACTTTTTTATTGACTGATTCGGCCAATCTCAACCTGATCCGGCGCTTTGGCATCCCCGTGGCCGAACTCATACGGGACACGATCTTACAGCCCGTCCTGACTATCGAAGCGGCGCCGGGCTGACGGTATCGACGGAGTCGGAGAAACCAATCTGGATTACGTCTTCACAGTGGGTCGTTGTCGCGATCCGTAACCTCGATCAGCGCCGCAAGCCGATCCGCCAGTTCGGATGTCCAGCAGCCCGCGGGCGCACGCCAGCTCCAATTGCCATCGGCAACGGCGGGCGTATTCATGCGCGCTTCCGAACCGAGCTCGAGGACATCCTGCGCCGGCACCACAACCACTTGCGCTGCACTGGCCTCAACGGCGCGGACCAGCGGCCAAACCGGGCGATCTTTGACTGGGCCTACATAGGCCTCCACAGCCGCGCGTTCGCCTTCACCGGCGGTGCGCCACCAGCCCTGCGTGGTATCGTTGTCGTGGGTTCCGGTATAGGCCACGGTGGCCGGCTCCATCCGGTGCGGGAGATGAATGTGCGCGCTCTTGTCGCCGAAGCCGAATTGCACTACCTTCATGCCCGGCACTCCCAGTTCCAGTCGCAGCGTTTCCACTTCCGGCGTAATCAAACCCAGGTCCTCGGCCACCAACGGCAGGGGGCCAAGGACGGTTTCCAGCGCATGAAAAAGCTTGAGGCCAGGCGCCTTCACCCATTCGCCATTCACGGCCGTTTCCTCGGCGGCGGGAATCGCCCAGTATGCCTCGAAGCCTCGAAAATGGTCGAGGCGCACTACATCGTATAGCTCCACGGCGCGGCGGATGCGGTCGACCCACCAGTCGAAGTCTCGCGATTCGAGCACGTCCCAGCGATAAAGTGGATTGCCCCAGCGTTGACCGGTGGCAGAAAAGTAATCTGGCGGAACGCCCGCCACGCGAAGCGGCTTGAGTTCCTCATCCAGTTCGAACAACCCGGGGTGAACCCAGACGTCGGCCGAATCCATATTCACGAAAATGGCCACATCTCCGACGACGCGAATCGCGTGTTCTGCCGCGGCGTTGCGCAGCATTTGCCACTGCCGCGCGAACGCGAATTGCAAGGCTTTAATCCGGCCGAGCGCTTCGGCGTGAACCGCAGCCGCTTCGGCGATTGCTTGCGGCTCGCGGCGGCGCAGCGGCGCAGGCCATTGGCCCCACGCGGCGGTTCCGAATTCGCGGCAGAGCTGGGTAAAGAGGGCGTAATCGTCCAGCCATCCCGCTTGCACGCGGCAAAACTCTTGGAAGGCGCTCCACTGATCCGCAAAAGCAGCATCTTTCCCGCCGCGGCGGAGGAACCCGGCAGCGGCTTCGTGAAGCAGGGGAATCTTCCCCTCTTCGACAGCGCCGAAATCAACCGCGCTGCCGGGCGCGGCAAGGTTTGCGATACGTTCCGGCGCGATCCAGCCCCATCCCGCAAGCAATTCCACGCTGATCAGCGCCGGGTTGCCTGCAAACGCCGAAGATGCCGCATAAGGGGAATTGCCGAAAGCCGTCGGCCCGAGGGGCAAAACCTGCCAGACGTGTTGTTTTGCGCGCGCAAGAAAATCTACAAACTCATAGGCAGCAGGGCCCAGGTCTCCGATTCCGCCCGGCGACGCCAACGATGTAATGTGCTGTAAGATTCCCGATGACCGCTGGAATTGCATATCTAATTATCGACGTTTGCCGCGCTTTCGCGTTTATGTTCACTTCAATGGAGCAGCTATAATCCCTGTGATCCGCTCACCAGGCGGTTTTAACGAAACGAAACTGAGAGAGCAACTGTTGAAAAAGCTAATTGGCCACGCCCTCATTGCTCAAGTTGTATGTACGCTCATCGTCTTCGCCGCGGCGCATCCCGCTGACTGCCAGGCGCCACACTCCGTTGACCTCGACACGGGCTGGCAGATGCAGTTTGCCAACAAGGTGCCGCAAAGCGCTGCCCAAATCGCATCCTCTGGTTTCGATGCGAGCGGATGGTACGCAGCTACGGTGCCGGGAACGGCGTTGACCACATTGGTTGACAACCATGTCTTTCCCGAGCCGCTTTACGGCGAGAATATCCGACAGGAAGTCATTCCCGACGGGCTGGCATACGAATCCTACTGGTACCGCACCACCATCGCCATTCCCAGGTCCTATCAAGGCCAGCGTGTATGGCTGAACTTTGACGGAATCAATTTTTCCGCCGACGTCTGGGTGAACGGCGCAAAGGCGGGAACGATTCGCGGCGCGTTTATCCGCGGCGTCTTCGACATCACCTCCCACGTCACTCCAGGAAGCGATGCCGTCGTGGCCGTGCTGGTCTCGCCGCAACCGCATCCGGGCGCACCGCATCTACACACGGTCCGCTTGGGCATCGGACCCAATGGGGGCCTGAGTTCCATCGACGGACCCACGTTTCTCTCCACCATCGGCTGGGACTGGCTGCCCACCATTCCCGACCGCGACACCGGCATCTGGCAGAAGGTGTATCTCTCCGCAACCGGGCCGGTAACCATCAACAATCCATTCGTCGTAACCGACCTACCGCTGCCGCGCACCGATTCCGCGGAGCTCACCGTGCAGGCGACACTCGAAAATGTAATGTCCCAGCCCGAGCAGGGTGAACTCGATGGCGAGATCGGCAAAATCAGGTTTACCAAAACCGTGGAGCTGGCGCCCCATGCCACCCAACACGTCAGCTTCGATGCGCAAAACACGCCGGTCCTGCACATTGCGAATCCGCGGCTGTGGTGGCCGAATGGCTACGGGCCGCAGAATCTTTACTCGCTGCACTTCAGCTTCAAAATCGGCAGCGACATATCCGACCAGCAGAATGTGACCTTCGGGATTCGCAAGATCACTTACACGGTTCCCGGTTCGAACACGCTTACCATATCCGTCAATGGCGTTCCCATATTCATTCGCGGCGGCGACTGGGGCCTCGACGAGGCGCTGAAGCGCGAGCCACGCGCGCGCCTTGACGCTCAGATCCATCTCCACCAGCTGGCGCATCTCAATCTGATTCGCAACTGGGTGGGCCAAAGCACCAGCGAAGATTTCTACGAGTTGTGCGACAAGTACGGCATCCTGGTGTGGGACGAGTTCTTCCAGCCCAATCCCAATGACGGCCCCGATCCCGATGACGTCGCCACCTATCTAGCCAACGTGCGCGACAAGATACTGCGCTTCCGCAATCATCCCTCGATTGCGCTGTGGTGCGCCCGCAACGAGGGCGACCCGCCGCCGGAACTCGATCAGCCACTGCGCAAAATGCTCGCCGAGCTCGATCCCACGCGGCTCTATCAGCCCAGCTCGACTAGCGGCCATGGCGTGCGCTCGCACGGGCCTTATTACTGGCGCGTTCCCCGCGATTACTACCGTGTAACCGATGATTTTTTCAAAACCGAAACCGGCAGTGTGTCGGTTCCCACCTTGGAATCGATTCACGCCATGATGCCCGCGAAAGATTGGAACTCGATCAATGATGACTGGGCCGAACATGATTTTGCCCGCGGCAACTCCGGCGCCGACAAGTTCCCTGCGGAGATTGCCGACCGCTACGGCCCCTTCCGCAACCTGGCCGATTTTGTGCGCAAGGCGCAGATGGCCGACTACGAGGCCTTCCGCGCCATGTACGAGGGTCGAAATGCATTGCTGTTCAGTCCCGCCACCGCGGTCATCACATGGATGAGCAATCCCGCTCAACCCAGCTTTGTCTGGCAGATTTACGACTATTACCTGGAGCCGTTCGCTTCCTATTTCGCCGTAATGCACGCGTCGGAGATGGTTCACATCCAGTTTAACCAGGCGGATGACGAGCTGCAGGTGATTAACAATCTGCCCCGGCCGCTTAGCGGCGCCACGGCGCACGTTGCCATCTACAATCTCGATGGCTCGCAGGCTGCCCAATACGATGTGCCCGTGAATGCACCGGCAGAATCCGCCACAAACCTCGGGGAGGTGAAATTTCCGACAACTCTCACCCAGGTTCATTTCATCGATCTCACCCTCCGCGCAACCGACGGCAGCGCCATCTCGAAGAACTTCTACTGGCGCGCGCTCCCGGCGCAGCCTGACGATTATCAGGATTTACAGAAGATGCCCATGGTCACTCTCGATCTGCATGCAAAACAGAGGGACTCGGGCGGCGAGCGCGTCATTACCGTGACTCTGCACAATCCCACGCAGCAGATTGCATTGATGGCGCACGTGCAGTTGCGGCAGGACTCGGGCGAGCGTGTGCTTCCCGCCTTTTACAGCGACGATTACATTTCACTACTTCCCGGCGAGACCAAAACCATCGTCATTCATGCTGCGTTAAGCGATTTTCAAGGACAGAATGCAGTGATTGACCTGGATGGCTGGAACACGACCGTGGCTCCGGCAAAGTCGGGCGGCGTGACCATCGAGCCAGATCGCGATGCGGAGCCGGAATTGCAGCCGGCAACAGGCTTTGCCGTGCAGACCACCGGTCTGCGGTGAGCAACGCCTTGCGCAAACGCAAAATGACCCGCTTCTCCATCGAAGCGGGCCGCTTTGCTCACTTCGTTGTCCTTCGCCTCACATGCCTTGATCTTCCTGACCCGGCTGTTTGCCCATGCGGATGAGGCCACGCTGGCGATAATTGTTCATCACGTTGCTGACAAAAATGTCGAACGCCTGGTCGCGCTTCTGATGCAGCATGGAGTCGCGGGTCTGGTCAAGATTCTTCGCTAATTCCGCAGGTGTCGGCTGCTGCTTGTCGACAATCTTGGCCACGATGCCCGCGGAAGTGGTATCGATGGGTCCACTGACGTTGCCCACGTTCAACATAAAGAGTTGCGGCGCCACCTGTCCGAGTTGGCCGATATCAGGCACCTGGTTCGCGGCGGTGACCAAATCGCTGGTCTCCAGCTTCGCACCCATCGCTTTGGCCGCTTTGGCCAGATCATTCATGGACTGCGCCTTGCCGGCAAGCTCCCTGGTCTTCACATCAATCAACCCGGGTAGCTGCTGATCGCGATAATCGGACAACACATTGGCTTTCCATTCGGCAAAAGTGGGCGCGTGCGCGGGGATTACCTTCTGTACCTGGAAGATCGCATAGCCCTCGCCGGTGGTGGCAGACTGCGGCGGATTGCCCGGACTGGTGGTAAACGCTTTGCTCAAAAGCTGGGAGCTGTCGGGCAGCGCTGAAATGGTGCCCTGGCGGCCCAGAGGCGCCGTGGTGACCACTTGCAGATGATGCGCCGCGGCGGTCTTGGCGAGGCCGTTCTTGTCAGCCTCGCTGGTTAGCAGCTGCGCATAACTGCTTTCCGCGGCCGCCGTCTGCTGCTGAATCAGCGTGGCCTGAATCTCCGGAAGCACCTGATTGAGCGGCTGTTCGTGCGCCGGTTTCCGGGCTTCCACCTGCACAATATGGAAACCGTATTGGCTGCGCACGATAGTCAATGCACCGATGGGCTGCGTGAAGATGGCGTTGTCGAAAGATGGAACCATGGTTCCGCGCTGCACAAAACCGAGTTCGCCGCCTTTGTCCTTGCTGCCCGGATCATCGGAGTATTTTTTCGCCATGGCGGCGAAGTTGGCTCCCGCCTTAAGCTGCTTCAGGATTGACTCGGCCTTGGCTTTGGCTGCCGCGATCTGCGCGTCGGTAGCGCTGCTGGCCACGGAAATGAGAATGTGCCGCGAATCCACCTCTTCAGGCACCATGTATTCGCTTTGATGGTCGTTGTAATACTGCTCGATCTGCTGCTGAGAGGGTTGGGGGACACCGCCGGGCAGGTCGTCGGTAGTGAACGAGAAATAGCTTATGGTGCGCTGTTCGGGCACCGCCGTCGCATAGCGCGCGGCGTTCTGCTTGAAGTAAGCCTCCAACTGGCCGTCAGAGGGATTGATCTGATTGCGAAGGGTGTCGGCCGATAGCACCGCGTAGTCGAATTTGATCTTGAGATTCTGCTTCATGTAGGCGGCGCGCACCGCCTGCTCGCTTACCGTTACCGGCGCGGTGATCAGCGCTTCCAGGCGGCGAATAGCAATCTCAGTCTTGATTTCGCCTTCGAACTGCGGCACCGACATGTTCCAGCGCGTGGCCACCATGTTGGCATAAGCATCTTGGCCGATGAACTGGCCATTGGGAAAGAACATCTCGCCGAATTCCCCCGACTGCAGGAAGTTGCGCACGTCATCGTCGGTGACGCGCACGCCAAGCTGATCCGCCACCTGCATCAGCACCCGCTGCTCAACGAGTTGCGCACCAACCTGCTCCTGAAAATACTTCAGGATGGCCTGGTTGTTGGCATATTGCGGAGCGCGCGCCTCAATGTCCTGCTGTGCTGCGGTCTCCACCTGCTGCTCGGTGACGGTGGCGCCGGAGGAAAAAATGCGGCTGTACCAGTGCGGATAAATAACGGCATAAGTGCCCGCCGATGGCGTGCCCAGGCTGTAAAGACCCGGGATCAGGTAAATCACCATGCCTACCGAGCAGGCGGCAATGATAAGCACGAACATTACTTTGACGAAGCGGCTGTCAGCTTGCAGGAAACGAATCATGAATAAACCTTGCTCTCTTTGCGCGGGAGGCCCATCAGGCGTGATCTCCGGCCTGCGAGCAGCGCCGGTTAGCCATGCGCAGTTCTCGCCGGACAGTGCTACTCCATTATAGATGAGAAGCAGACTCCTATTCCCTTGCTGGAAGGCTTTGTGACGGCATGGGAAGGGGCAGCAGCGCCCAAGTTCAGCCCCTCATCACCTTGTGCTTGCTGGCGTTGGCCTTGATCTTGGTCCCGTCGATGGCCACATGCCCAGCTTCACCGGCCCCCGCCTTCTCGCGCAACAACCGCGCCTGCCCGAAGAGCCCCGCCAGCGCCTCCAGATGACGCTTGCGAAACTCCGCAAAGGTATCGTGATCCGGATGCCGGTCTGCCGACAGATAACGGAATGCCACATCCTCATAGGTCCGTGCTTCGATTTTGCGCGAGCTGTATACCCCCGTCGCATAGCCGCACGAAAGCACTCGCACTATCATCTCCGGCGCGTAAGCCGACTGCCCGCGTCCATCTTTTTCCTCGTAAGAAGCCTAGACCCCGCGCAGGTCCAGCTCCGCCACCACGTCCACCAAAAACCGCGCCAGATGCCCTTCCGAAAGCCGGTTATGCAGCGACGGAGGGAAGAGCAGCGTTTGGTCCACCGCGTTGACTAAAAAGCTCTTGCCCATACCTGCATCGTAAACCGATAGCGTTGCCTCCAAATTCATATCAGCTGCGAAGCGAATCTATTTCCGACACACTCCTCGCAGACAGCAATTACCACAATTCGGCTCTTAACCGACAGGTTGTAGGTTCGATTCCTACCGCGTCCACCAATCAAATCAATCAGTTAGGCCGCTTCGCTTCCAAGCTCTCGTCCGATACCGGGGAAAATACCGGGGACCTCGCTTCAATTTTGCCGTTGCTGATGTTCTCAACTGCGTCCCGGAGATCGTTCAAAGAGAAGTGACCGTACCGCGCTGCCATGAGCGCCATCGTAGACTTGCTCAGGCCGCCGAGCAACTCGGAGTCAGCATCAAGTGTCTGCGGTCCTGGATTTATCGCCGGACCATCCCATACGTCAAGGTGGGCCGCGGCGTCCGAATCTCGGATGAGACTATCGAGAAAATCATCAACCGCAGATCGACCAGATCGGCCTGAACCATCGCGTTCACAGGCATCACTGGGTCTTCCCGGATCATCAGGCCCATCAGTTCGAGTTGCACCACGACTGGTAGTGCCTGAAATCCGCGTTGACGGTCAGACGCGCCAAGTTGCCGTTCGCAAAATCGCCGGCAAGCTTGTCATCGAATCAATCCCGGAGACCAAGGCGAGTACTCTGTTGGAGTTCCTCCATGGAATATGGGGAGAGCTACATGTGACTTTGGAAGAGGGGACTTGGTCGTCCTGGCTGTACGATCTGCTGAGGCCGCATGTCCACGAGGTCCTGGTATGCAATCCCCGCCGAAATGCCTTATTGAAAGAAGGCAGTAAAGATGACAGAGTCATGCTTGGCAGTTATCTTATGCCAGCACTTCTGCTTGCATAGCTTCACGAGCCGAGGGCGTCCACCATCACCGCATGAAACTGAGCAAACAAAGTTCGCAATTCCCTTGGTCGCCCTGAAATCGCTGACAGCTCCAGCGCAATCGAAGTCGGGCTGGATGCAAGTCAAACACGCTCCCCTGACAAGGGAGAAGGGGATGGTTTTTCTCTTGACTTCCCCTCCACAGGATCAGGGCTAACGACTTACCGTCAAGGTGGGTGGCTGGACTTTGCGGAATTCACCGATATCTAGCTTCAGATGGCGGCAGGCACACCTCAATTCGCGCGATGCTGATCATCGGCAGCCTGCGAATCGAGCTCGACGACTCTTGTTCGACTATTCCGGTTGGGTGACATGCTCAGAATCTCGGAGCAGCCAATTAATCCCGCAATCGCCCGCATCGTAAGCTTCATTTCTTCTATATGTGTTTCGCCGTCTCCCGTCCGTCATGCTTTCCTTTGTAGAAGGTTCGCGAAGGACAAGTGCTGACCGGGTAATGCCACGGCCGGCGCGTCATCACCAGACCTCAGCAGATTTTGTCAAACAGCAGTGCGCCCTCCGTCCACGGCGAGAATTGCGCCATGAATGAAGCTGGCGCGGTCCGTCGCCAGGAAGACGATCGCTTCAGCGATCTCATCAGCTGTAGCCGGACGACCCGCGGGCGCCTGCGAAGCCAGCCGTTCAAGCCCCTCGCCCATGGCCTCGGTACCCTCGGTACGGGTGGGTCCGGGACTCACAGCGTTTACCCGAATGCCACTTGCTCCGTATTCAGCGGCCCAGCTTTTGGTTAATAGATTGATTGCGGCCTTGCTCGAACCATAGAGGCTCATTCCAAGTGCGCCATAATCTGCGACCATGGTCGACACATTCACAATTGCTCCTTTGCCTCTTTTGGCCATCAGCGGAGCAAGTTGCGCCACCAGGAAAAACGGCGCCTTTACGTTGACAGAAAAAACACGATCGAAGTCTTCTTCGGTCATTTCGTGCGTTGGGCCGAACGGAAAGATCCCTGCATTGTTGATGAGAATATCCACGTGCCCTTTGCCGAGTTCGAGTGTTCTTTGCGCCACGGCCCGTGCACTCGCGGCATCTTTAAGGTCCGAAGAAATAAAATCCGCTTTGCCACCTGCGGCATGAATTTCGTCGACGGCTTTTTTGCCGCGCTCAGGATTGCGGCCCACGACCAAAACGTGGATACCCAAATGCGCCAGTTTAATAGCCGTCGCACGACCGATTCCGCTCGTTCCTCCGGTGATCAGCGCTGTCAAATTATTGGTTGTCATTCACAATCTCCTTGGCGATACTGAATTTCAATCAAGCTCAAATACACGTAGCGGGTTTCAGTACGACTCCCTTCTAAGGCACTTCCTCACGACGCGATCTCAAGGCTAAGCAGCCACACTCGAATTGCTGAAGAGCGCCAGCCGCGACTGGACCAGTTCTCGAACGGCTTCGACGACCGGAGGGTGGATCGTATAGGGAACGACTTCATCCGGCTTGCCGGCGAGCCGCTGCCGATGTCGCCGATTTCGCCTTCCACCAGGATGGACGGATGAATTTCCTTGAGCGCGGATACCGCTTCCCGGGTCTGGCGAACATTTTGTTCGAGTGGCAAGGCTGAAAGATCGAAGACGATAGAATCAAAGCCTGACTTAGCCGCCTCCGCTGCGCTAGCGAGGGAATGTGTGTGGTCTGCATTGAGAAAGATTGGGAAGTCGAATTCTTCTCGCAGGCTCTTTACCAGCGCCGCGATCTGGCAAACTCCCATAAAACTTCGTTCGCCTTCGGATGCGCCGACAATTACCGGCGCATCCAGCTCCCGCGCTGCGCCAAAGACTGCTCTCAACACAACAAGGTCGGGGACGTTGAAGTGACCGATTGCGACGCCTTGTTTTCCCGCCTGGATTAGAACGTCCCGTAGAGTTTGCATGCCATGCACCTTATCCGCAACAAAGACCTGAAATCCGCGTCCGCCATTTCAGATTCATCCTGGCACTGCGTGGTTACGTACAAAGTTTGTTGAAGATCGACAGAAGCTTGCTACTCGGGCGCGACAAGCGCGGTTGTGTCTTCCTGAATCTCCCGAACAGCGAGCGGCCGAGAATCCGCGAGGCGAACCAGGTCCTTCCCGAAAAGCAAATCAAGCGTCCAATCCAGGGCCACTCGAACCTTTCTCTCAAAACGAGGCAACTTCATCAAGTAAATAGATCGCCAAAGGAACCATGCAGCAAATCCGGAGAAGTTGATTCCAAGAATGTTCGCGACGCCAGCTCTTCGGCCGATTGCCGCCAAAAGACCTAGCGTTGAAAATGAGAACGGACTCCTTTTCTCGCCGCGAATTGCGGCGATCACGTTACCCGCAACAGTTTTACCTTGGCGCAAGGCATGTTGAGCAGTTGGAGGATACGGCCGGCCAGTAATAGCGTCCGTAATCGATGCGCAGTCGCCCAACGCCCATACCCCCGGCCAACCGCGAATTTCCAGGTACTCGTCGGTGACGATGCGGCCGCGCTCCAATTTGCATGGCAGCGCGGCAATAAGAGGGTTTGGGGATGTTCCCGCGGTCCAGATCACTGTGGTCGCGGGTATGCGAAAGCCGTCGCTCAGTTCTACTGCCTCCTCGTCAACACGCACGACCCTGGCGTTGACTCGAATCTCTACTTTGCGCTCTGTCAGCTTCTTCTGAGCATATGCGCCCAATTTGGAACCTAGTTCCGGAAGGATTACTTCTCCTGGGTGAACCAGAATTACTCGGAGCATGTTTGTCGTGAGGTGCGGATAGAGCCGGACCGATTCATGCAGAAAATCGTTCACGGCTGCCACTGTCTCAGTGCCGGCAAAGCCTCCTCCCACCACAACAACAGTCAACAAACTGGGTCGCGAATTGGTCGAACACTCAAAATCCGCTTCCTCCAGCATGTCGATCAGTTGATTTCTTAAACGAGCTGCATCGCTCAGCGATTTCATGGTCAGGGCTCGATGTTCAAGTTGCGGCAAGCCGAAAAAGTTTGTGGTTGACCCAAGCGCGAGAACGAGGTGGTCGTAACCAAGTACGTGAAGGTGGCGCTCTGGTCCATGCACCACGGTCACCCGTTTCTGCGAAAGATCTATGTGCTCCACCTCACCATGGAAAAAGCGCACCCGGCTTAAAAGCTTTCGAACCGGGTTTACGATATGTGTCATATCCAGGTCGCTTGCGGCAACCTCATGCAGCATAGGGGTGAAAAGCGAGAAGTTCTGCTTATTCACTAATGTAACGTCTATGTCATGGTGACGGGCAAGTGCTCTTTCCAGGCCGAGAGCGGTGTAGAGCCCGCCGAAACCGCCGCCAAGGATCAAAACGTGTTTGCGCGTGTTCGTCATTTCACCCTCTCACGTCGTTTCAACTTGCACCTGGCAGTGCCTTTTCCATTAAACGGACATCTCACCCGAAAGCAGATAAAGACGCCTCGGAGTAACGCGAAACAGGCTCCCGGAAAATGGGGGTCCCAGTTCTACAGCTAGGATTCCGAAAAACGTGAAAGGTTACAGAACTACACGTTGACCGGATTTTCAAAGGCTTGTGCGCCGAGGACGTTCATCCCGATGCAGCCTGAGCTCATGATGCTATGCCCCACAGCGCTCAACTGGAGTGGAGTATGTTTTAGCTTCACGACGGTGATGTCGTCTTCCTGACCGAATTGCTGCGCAATTGCGGCGATGTCATGGGCAGAACGACTGCTGACTGCCTGTGTTCGCTCAAATCCAAACAACTCGTCATTCGGACCTCTCGCCTCAACAACTCCATCGGATAGGAAGGTAAGACTGTCACCACAATTGATTTCAAACTGCGATTCTGAATAAAGAAGATCGGGGAACAAGCCCAGCGGGGGTCCGCCTTCGACTGTCAGTTCCTGGCCATTTTTGTAAGGAGGCAAATGACCTGCGTTGGAAATCGTCATCTGACCGTCAGGATTGAGCTTGACGCAAAGACAAGTGATAAAACCGCTATCTTGTCCGTGAAGGACCTCGCGGTTCAACCGGCTGAGAAGTTCTGGTGGATCCGAGATTTCAGCCGCCAGCGCATGGAGCGCACCAATTGCAAAGGCGCCTGTCATTGCTGCTTTCAACCCCTTGCCGCTGACGTCTCCGATCACAACCACGATCGACCCGTCTGCGTGAGGAAGAATCTGATAGAAGTCTCCACCCACTTCCAGGGCGGGAAGATAAGCTGCTTCAAACGTGTAATTCGGGTGAAATGGGAGAACAGGCGGAACGAGGCGACCCTGGATTTCGCGAGCGGCGGCCAATTCAGCCGCGACTCGAGCCTGCTCGTGACTCACGCGGCTGAAGCGGAAAAACATCACAACCGCAATGGAGAACAGATACACTGCGGACCCGACGTCGACCAGTTGCAGTCCAATGGGGCCCAACTGGATCGGTTCCACCAGGAAATTGAATGCGGGCCAGCTCAGGGTGATCGAAGCCGTTCCAAGATCGAACAGAGCGTTTGAAACAGCGGGAGCGAGGCTGGGGAGAATAAGCCACGCGGCCTCGGGATTGCCTCGTCGATACCAAAGGAATAGCAGGGCTGATAACAGCAGTCCCACCGGAGCTGTTGCGGCCGCCTCGATCAGCACGTAAGCATCGCTTCCAAACCAGCCAATCCAGGTAAGAGCTGCAAGCGCCAAAGGCAGAAGAAGAGATATCTCGTAGATTCGCCAGATCCGGCCAATACGCTGGCCGGCAAAATTGTATGTAAACTCGATTTGAGCGATCACGCATACATAAATTAATGGATCAGCGATCAGGAAGTTCGCAGATAGCGGTACGAGTCCCGTGGCTTGGAGCATGGCAAGGCCGCCGGAGATCCCACCGAGCAAAAGATATAGCCCGAGAAACATATATTCCTGCTCGGGGCGTTGTATCGTGTAAAGACCGAGGGCACTTAAACCCGCAAGGCAAAGCAGGAAGTTGATGCAAATCGAGGGCGCAAGCCCGTAAAGGCGCTGGCTCTTGAGCGCCTGCCTCTCATATTCGATGGCGGTGGGAAGCCCTACAGTCACGTTCGTGAATTGGGCCAAATGCCAAGCCGCATAGCCAGCTGGGATTCGTGTCCTCAGGGCAATTTCAAAGGAGCCGCTGGAATCGCGTAAAGGGAAAACCGCCTCTACGGGACGGCCTACCCACAAGCACGGTCGGAGAATCGAACCCGGCATCCGGATTCCGTTAACATACAACTCGTAGGTACCCAAACCTCCGGAGATTAGCAAACGCAGTTCAGGTTGACCTGGTCCCAAGCTGACGTGATGCCGATACCAATGCCAACCCGGTTGAGAGGGGCCAAGATCCTCAAGGTCCACAGCATCCCAGGTATCGTCATTGAAGTTCGGGCGAGACCACTCGATCCGGTCACCATTGTGTTCGAGCCACCCCTGATTTAATTCGGTCAGGCCGGAGTTCCAAGGCATCACATTTGTAGAAGCCCCCAGAGCTGGTGCGCACAAACCAGGCAAGATCATGGCACACGCAAGCGCTTCTCGTTTGCGTCTCAAGATGCAGACTGAAGCCTGCAACAATAGACGCATCGGGGCAAGACAGAACTGCCGTCGGGGAATATTGGTCTTGAACCGCATGGTTTCTATTCTGCCTTCTTCCGCCGGAAATAGCATTTGTCTGAGATACCCCGCGCACCAGTGCATGCGAGGTCCGGTTTTCCGAAGTCTCTGCCCTCTAATGTTTCACATCTCTCACGGTCAGAAGTCGTCGACGGGCACGATGCAGGCGAGTCTTGACGGCAACTTCAGAGATGTTCATTGCTCTTCCGATCTGCTTGATGGACCAACCTTGCGTCACCCGAATTTGCATTGGCGTTCGCAGCGTCGGATCGAGCCTGTCGATCGCACGCAGTATCCTAGTTCTTTGCTGACGCAAATCGCAGATTTCTTCGGGGCTGGGCGCAGTGTCCTTAAATTCAAACCAAGAGCCGTCTCCGCGGCCGTCAGTCGGTGCCTCGAACAGTACCTCTGGACGATTACGCCGCCTGCGAAGAATCATCAATGCTGAGTTAATCCCGATCCGCGTTAGCCAGGAATAAATACTTGATCTCCCCTCAAACGTGCCGATCCCAAGATATGCCCGCAGAAAAGCATCTTGCAGCGCATCCTCCGCGTCTTCAGGACTTTTTGTGATGGCAATTATGGTTTTGTAGAGTCGACGGGAGTACATCGCGTAGAGTTCCTCGAATGCATCGGGCGAACCGACTCGAGCGGCCGATATCAATTCGTCATCTCGCACAAACTCTTCATCCAGGCTTTGCGCGCCGAGTGGAATGGCGTGGTTCAGATCATTCATGATGGATTTCCTTCGATTCATCTCAGTTCGGCAAGAATGCGATATTTCTCGACCGCGATCCTGGCGCGAAAGATCCGCGCGATGGATTACCGCCTGAAGGCCACGATCGAGCTTATCGATACCTGATCCCGATCACTGCATGGGCTTTTTTCGTCTGGTGAACGTCTTGCGGCAACCTGCGACACTCTGGCTTTGTGTCGTCTGCCACGGATGAAGGGGTCTATGATGCGAGCATCACTACGTGGATTCAAAGGGTGAGCTCGCCCCGGTTGCAATTAACGAATGCAACCGACGTGCCATCAAAGATGTGCCCGATTCACACCGCCGCGACCTTGGTTTATGTAGTTCTTCTGCCGACTGTTAAGTCCGTTCGAGCAAATGGTGGATTTGCTTACCGCGTGTGACGGACCTGCGACTAACACCCGACACTGACGAGGCTCAGACACTACAACCGCCATCAGAAGAATCGGATGAGACCAGCGATGACCATCGGGCAGGCCGTCATTGAACGACGTCGCATTTGCTCTTTTCATCCGTGCTTTGTCCGCGTTCGCTGTGAGTCTTCTAAGGTCACGACCTGCCTGTTGACTTAAAGTGGTTCGGGAGGCAGGAGTTAGTATAGCGATGCATTGACTTCGCGTCGATTCACCCGTCATAGTCAGGAGTCTGATCGGGATCTAAGAATACTCTGATGGCTTCCAGCATGTGGCGGATAGGCATACTTTTGTCGAGGCACCGCGCAAACAAAACGCGATCTTGATATGAAAGCATCTCCACGCAACCCGTGAGCAGAAAAATAGGAATCTCGCTCCCGACGCCTGCATCCGCAGAAGCAACTCCCGTCCATTCAGCTCTGGCATCTGATAATCGAGAATGGCGAGATCAAAACTGGAGAAGTCGAAATAGAGAGCTGCCAGTGGGCAATGACAGAGAACAACCGAGTATCCAGTTCCTTCAGAATCTCTCGGCGCACCGTAGTGCCGACAATCTCGTCATCGACCATTAGAATGCGCTGTCTGCTGGCCGGCGTCAGCTTTGCACTATGATCGGCACTAAGTCTATCGGCCGGATTACGCTGGGATAGAGTCTCCAGCGTGTTGTTATCAAGTGTATGGCGTTTCCCGTATTCCACTCCTCCATCCCGGAATCCCTCAGCCATTTCGTTAGCGCCCCTTTCTCTGAACCACCTATTCCCAGACCAGGTCTTCTTAAGGCTGCAAATGCAGTCGCACTTTCCACGTCAGCGCCTTCCAGCATTGCCCCAATCACAGGTATCATTAATCTCGGCAGGCTGGCCCGAGAAAAGCGCCACTTTCGAGAGGAGAAGTAGGGCGGATGATCCGAAGCCTGCGCATTTTGTAAAGCAGCGTTGTCCGCTTGATTCCTAGGCGTTCTGCCGCGCCATTGTGGCCGCCCACCACCCAATTGCTTGTTTCGAGGACATGCAAGATATGGTCCCGCTCCAGTTCTTCCAGACCCGATATCGGCAGATTAGTCCGTCTGTGAGCGCTGAAGGGTTCCAATTCCTCAATTGGAGCGCGCAATACTGTGTGTGACGAGAGTATTACTGCTCGTTCAATAAGGTTCTGCAGCTCCCGAACATTGCCTGGCCATTGGTACTTCGCAAGCGCATCCATCGTTGCTGAAGGTATCTCTTCGATCGTCTTGTTCATCTTTCGTGCGTAGGCCTTGGTGAAATGCCAGACCAGTTTAGGAATGTCCTCGGCCCTTTGCCGTAACGGGGGAACATAAATCGGGAACACTTTCAGCCTATAATAGAGATCTTCGCGGAAACCGCCTTGTTTGACCATGGCAGCTAAGTCACGGTGCGTGGCCGCGACGAGGCGAACGTCAACCTTATGCGTGTAGTTTCCGCCAAGACGCTCAAATTCCTGCTCCTGCAGGACGCGCAGCAGCTTCGCCTGAAGTTCCAGTGGGATGTCGCCAACTTCGTCGAGAAAGAGGGTACCTTTGTTCGCAAGTTCAAATCGCCCCAGTTTTTGCGCAATCGCGCCCGTGAATGCCCCTTTTTCGTGTCCGAACAGTTCACTCTCAAGAAGTCCAAGCGGGATTGCGGCGCAATTCAATTTCACAAACGCACATTGCCTGCGTCCGCTTAGGCGGTGAATGGCGCGTGCAATGAGTTCCTTGCCTGTTCCCGTCTCACCCATGATCACTACATTCGAGTCCGTCGGCGCGACGACGGATACCATTTTCAATGCTGCGATGAGAGTTGAACTGTCGCCGACAATTTCTTCGAAGTCGACACGAACTCTGTTTTCAAGATAGGACTCTTCTATTGTGTCGCTCTCTATGGATCTCAGATTTATCGCATGCTCTTCGGCGTAGCTTGTCACAGTAGTGGCCATGTTTGTTTTCCTCCTCGATATCATCATGAAGTGCACGTAATAGCCTCTTTGAAGCTTTCCGATGCCTTTTCTATTAGGATCTAGGTCCTGAATCAATGAGCCGTCTGTTTACCAACAAAATCGCTCTGCACTAGGTCTGTTGAAAGGCACACTTACGGATACGGTGAAGTGTGACCGCTGTTCGGAGTAATCCAGGGATCCGACCTTTGAAGAAGCGCTGGCAAAGAGAACCAGAGCTTTCAACTGACGATATGTTTCCTTCCGAAGAGCTTCGCGTCGATCGAAAATGCTCCGGGCCCGATCATGGCCAACGTCATGCTGAACGAAGCTATCAGGAGCGCCGCGGCCAAATCGTCCGGATATATCAGGGCGATCCATATCTCGACAGTGGCAATCAGCATTCCTGCAACCGGAGTCCACAAGCCTAATAAGAAGAAGACTGCCAGCACGCCTGCGAGTGCTTGCGGGACGATACCTGCCGTATTCTCTGTTGCCTTGAACAGCGCCATCGAGCCGTGAAGCAGAGCGATACCTATCACCAGTCTCTGAGCAAGAAGTCCGAAGCCTGCCCAGCCGCCGGCGAACGTCGTAAAGAGGCGCTGCAAGAATGTCACCCAGCCAAAGGTACATCGAATTCTACAGCTCGCGAAACATCAAATGGTCGAGGTCGACGGTCCGACTTTTGGGGGATCAAATCGCAATGAGGCCGCGCTTTAGCCCGATCGTGACGGCATGTGCACGATCATGTGCGCTAAGCTTGGCCAGGATGTTGGTTACGTGGCTCTTGACTGTAGACTCGCCGATCTTCAGTTGGTCCGCGATCACCTTGTTGGAATTACCACCAGCAATCAACCTCAAGACTTCAATCTCCCGGAAACTCAGCTCGTCGTCTGCCACGTGCTCCGCGAGTTCGGTGGCGATATCCGGAGGTATTCTCTTTCTCCCTGCATGCACCACGCGAATGGTTTCCAGGAGCTCTCGATGCACATGCCCTTTGAGTATGTAGGCCTTCGCGCCAGCCCGAAGCGCGCGTGCCACATGCACATCACCGGTATACGTAGTAAGTACAATGATGCGCGCTTGCGGGAAGTCATTCAGAATGCGAATGATCGCTTCCATTCCGTTGACACCGGGGAGCTGAAGGTCCATCAGGGTTACATCGGGACAGTGCAACCGGAACTTCTCATCAGCTTCTTCACCATTCGAGGCCTCCGCAACCAACTTCATGTCAGGTTCCCCACCCACGAGAGCCGCTATGCCCTTGCGTAGAAGGGGATGATCGTCCACTGCGAGAATGCGAATTATTTCAGGGCCGTATGCCATTGCTTCCTCCCCGATGGAGCAGCGGGAATCGCCGGCTGCTCATCTGCTTTTCATAGGCCAACGCGGCCGGAACTCTGAGCTCTACTTCCGTGCCGGCCCCTGCTTCGCTCCAGACTTCCAGATGCGATCCAATACGCTCAGCTCGTTCCCTTATTCCTGGCAAGCCCCAATGTCCGGGGCGTCCATTGACTTCTACATCCTTGAGATCAATCCCCTTTCCATCGTCTCGGATCCTCAATCGCAATTGATGTTCATCGTAGCGGATTTCGACCTCGATATTGCTGGCAAGCGCGTGATTAAAGGCGTTCCGAATCACTTCGCTGGCTATCCGATAGGTTTCACATTGGAGCGTTGGGGAAAGCTTCCGTGGCTTGCCCTCAACAATTACACGAAAGCTGGGAAGATTCCCATCCGCCGCACCCGCCTTTACCGATTCCTGCCCGACAGTCGTGAGCAACTCCGCAAGATCGCGTTGTGCCACTGCCTCCGGCCGCAGGTCGCGGATGGCATCACGACCTTCCGCAAGCGCCAGCTCCGCCGCGAGAAGCGCTTCATCCAATGCTTGCATCGCCGAGCCGGTCCTTCGCGGCAGCAGATTACGAGCCGCCTGAAACTGAAACATCAGGCCATGGAAGCTCTGTAGCAGCGTGTCGTGTAGTTCTCGCGCGATTCGTAAGCGTTCATCTACCCGTTCACTGAATCGCGCTCTCATTGCTGCCGCATACTGGCGCATGCGCAACAGATAGAAGGCATAACCCAGCAACGCCAGGGCCAGGAAGGCAAACACACGGAACCAGATGGTTTGATACCACGCCGGCAAAATCAAAAAACGCAGCGTGGCGCCCTGGCGGTTCCAAACGTCGCTGTTGTTGCAGGCCGTTACCTGAAACTTGTAAGAACCCGGTGCAAGGTTGGTATAGAACGCCGAACGGCGAGTCCCACCATCCTGCCAGTCCTTGTCGTGTCCTTCAAGTTTGTAACGAAATCGGACGCGCCGCGGCATTACAAAACTCAGCGCCGTGTAATCAATTTCGATATTCCGAGTGAGTGGAGGAAGGCGAATTGAAGAACTGACCGGAACATCCTTGTGGTCGGCAATCAGCTGCTCGATATGCACCGGAGGCGCTAACCTGTTGACGTGAAGATGCTCCGGGTCGAGCATCTGAACTTCAGATCCATTCACAAACCAGAGCCGTCCATCTTTTCCGAGGGAGATAGAAGGCTGAAAATCGAAAAGACCTACCTGGACTCCGTCGTACACGTCCAGCAGAAGAGCGGATACCTTGGCATCGGGATGTTGCATCCAATTTCGAAGACTCTTCCGGTCTATCCTGACGATGCCGCACTTCTGAGTCAACCAGAGTGATCCCTGCCTGTCGAAGATCGAGCTGCCATGCGAAGCGCAGGGCAACCCATTACCCGCTCCAAGCAACTCTGTGTTGTGACCGTCAAACCGCAGTACTCCCTGCCGGATCGAGGCCCAAACTGCGCCCTGGCGGTCGGAAATAATATCTGAAATAAAATCGAAATGCATCCCTTGTGGCATCTCAAGGAGTTTCTCAACGCCATTCTGTCTGTGAACAATCGCATTGCCGAGATTCGCCCAGACCCCTCCCCGAGGGTCCGCCACTACTCCGCGAATAGATCTCGCCGGATACTCATCTGAGATTACTTCGCCGCGAATGTGCAACAACCTTTTCGTCGGCCCTTGCTCGGCTGCCCAGACGCTGCCGTCTACGTCTTCCGCCAACTGCGTCACCAGGTCGCTGGCTTTTCCATTCTTGTCCAGAACAGGGCGAAAACGTCCATTCTGATAGAGGTATAAACCGTCATCGATTCCCACCCACAGGCGTTCCTTGCGGTCCATCAACAGCGCTGTGACCTGTGCGCCAGGGAAGCCCTGATGCCTACGGATGGACGAAACCACGCAATCGCGGATCGAATCAAGCCCGCCCACATTCCCAACCCATACGGTTCCCCTTTCTCCGGCATAAACAGATTGTGCATTGTCAGCAGTAAGCCCTTCTCTTTTGGAAAAGCTAACGACTGGCAAATCGCGGAAACAATCGATTCCGGTAGACGTTGCCACCCACAGGTTATGCTCATGATCCTCAAAAAATCCCCTCACAAGGTCGCCGGATAAGCCATCCGTGGTATCAAAGTGTTCTACATCGTTATTGCGAACGCGATAGATCCCGCGGGAGTAGGTTCCGACCCACAGACTGTTCGTACTATCGATGAAGAGCGAAGATACCTTGAGGGATGCCCCATGGAAGGCGCCAATCGTCACTGGCTGCCACACATTTCTCTCAAAATGCTGCAGGCCCAACCCATGGCCCGATCCAAAGAATCCTACCCATACCGTCCCATCCTTGCCAGTTGCGAGCGCATCGGCGCTTGCGCGCACAGATTGCGAAGAGTCGAATGGAAGGAATATCTGCGCGGAGCGGGGTGACCAACGAGTCAACGCACCGTCGCTTCCTATCCACAACCGCCCTGATGGGGCGATGGCCAATGCCTGCCCCTGAGCTTCTTCGATGCCAGAGGCTTTTCCGTAACATTGCAGCTTCGAGCCAACAACTTCACAGATGGGGCCCTTTCCGTCGCTAACGCGGGTCCGAGCTATCCAGATGTGGCCTTCCTCGTCCTCCTGAATCGAGTTAATGTGTCCAGGTGCCTCAGAATAATTGGTGAGCGTTCGGTTTGACCAGTGCGCGAGATCCCATGCTGTTCCTATCCACAGGCTGCCGTCTCTTGCAGCGAGCAGCGAGATAACGGTTGCTGTCGGCAGTGCCGGCCCATCTTCAGGGGGTCTCCAGGGAATGAACCGTACGCCGTCAAATCGCAATAGACCAGCGATTGTACCTATCCAAATGTAGCCATCTTTTGTTTGGGTAATTGCGGAGGGCGCGCTGGCGAAGTACCCGTCCCGATTGCGCCACGCTGTGTGGGCATATTGAGAAATGGCCCTCGTCGGATCGAGAGCCTGCGCACTCGTTGCAATCAGACTAACCACCGCTGCAATTAAAATTCCCTTCACATCAAGACCTCAGAGGAGTTTCCTCCAACGTCGCTAGCAGTCGAAATGCACAAGATAACTGAATCTCCAGGCACTGGTGTTGCGAAGACGGAGCGGCGGTAATGATGTCCCATTCCCCCCGGTCCTTCAGCCGCGCCGTCACTGCCGCCTAGCTCCTTCTCGAACGGGCCTCCCAACCAAGACTTAATCTTCGCGTTCCAAAGCGACGCGGACGTCTTCGAGAAGAATTGCGCAATCAAATGGTTTTGCGAGAAAATTCACCGCTCCTTCTCGCATCGCCAGCAGTCGTAGTTTTTCATCGCCATGCGCGGTGATAAAAATGATCGGAATGCGGCAATGATCGGCATTCAACCGCGCCTGGAGATCCAACCCTGACATGCCGGGCATGCGGATGTCGGCGATAAGGCATCCCGTCTCGCATTGCCGGCCGGAGTCCAGAAAGTCTTCGGCGCACGAGAACGATTGCACAGAGAAACCTTCCGATTTCAACAAACGTTGCAGTGCTAGCCGGTAGGATTCGTCGTCCTCGACAACTGCGACCAGGTTTGCCTGCGTACCTTTCTTCATGCACGCACAATTCTAGTGGGCGGTTCGCGCAGCGCAATTATGACTTGTCATGAGGCGGCAGATAGGAATATATAAGGACGCGGTGATAGAAGAAGCGGATGTGCCCTTTAGGAGGGATACTTCGTCAGTTGATCTCCGGAAGTTTCAATCGTTCTGCGATCCTTCCCAGTTCAGCGGGAGAGTTTGCGTGCATCTTACGCATTACCTGGCCGCGGTGGACCTGCGCTGTAATTTCGCTCGTTCCGAGTCTGGAGGCGATCTGCTTCGTAAGCATGCCGGAAACGAGGAGCCCCATCACTTCACGTTCGCGAGCAGTTAAGGTCTCATAGCGTTCTTTCAATTCCTGGATTTCATTTTGCAGCTGCCGCGTTGCGGTCTGCTGCTCGATGGCCTGTTGTATCGCATCGAGCAGATCCTGGTCCCGAAACGGCTTGGTGAGAAATTCCACTGCCCCGGATTTCATGGCCTTCACGGTCATCGGGATGTCTCCGTGTCCAGTAATGAAAATGACCGGAATCTGAATGCCGGCTTCGATCAACCTGCGCTGAACGTCGAGTCCGCTCATTTCCGGCAGGCGCACATCCAGAATCAGGCAACTGGGGCCGTCGGGGAGTTTGCGCCGCAGAAAATCCTGTGGCGTGGCAAACGACTCTGCGCGCAGACACACTGATTCGAGCAGGCGCATCATCGCTCCGCGCATGCGGGCATCATCGTCAACGACAAAGACCAGAGGGGCGTCAGGGGGAGTCATGGTGATAGCGCCATTTTTCCGGGCAGCGTAAATTCAAACGTTGCTCCTGGTCCGGAGTTCGCGCGGGCCCAGATCCGGCCGCCGTGCGATTCGATAATCGAACGGGTAATGGAAAGCCCCAAGCCAGTGCCCTGGGGCTTGGTGGTGACGAATGCGTTGAAGATACGGTCTGCATCCCCGGCACGCAGGCCGAC
>JASHOY010000110.1 GCA_030038435.1 Acidobacteriaceae bacterium
GTATCCACAACGGCCACCACGGGGATGCCCAGCTTCCGCGCTTCCTTCACCGCGATGGCCTCGTTGTTCGAGTCCACCACGAAGAGCGCGTCGGGAAGACGCTTCATGGTCTTGATGCCTGCCAGGTTGGCCTGAAGGTGCTTGCGCTCGCGCTCGAGGCGAATGACCTCCTTCTTGGTCAGAAGGTCGTAACGGCCGTCCACCGCCATCTCATCCAGCTCCTGCAGACGCTTCACACTCTTCTGCACCGTCACCCAGTTGGTCAGCAGCCCGCCCAGCCAGCGCTGGTTGATGTACGGCATGCCGGCGCGCGTGGCCTCTTCGGCAACCGCGTCCTGCGCCTGGCGCTTGGTGCCCACAAACAGGATGGTCCTGCCCTGCGAGCAGAGATCGGTGACGAACTTCGACGCGTCCTTGAAGAGCTTCAGCGTCTTTTGCAGGTCGATGATGTAAATGCCGTTGCGCTCGCCGAAGATGTACTCCTTCATCTTCGGGTTCCAGCGCTTGGTCTGATGCCCAAAGTGGACTCCCGCTTCGAGCAGCTCCTTCATGGTGATAGTGGCCAAAGGGCCTCCTTCGTGGATTGCATCCGGACTGACCTTCGTCTTGCCCGGATTGAACCCGCTATTGCGGGGATTTGGTAAACAGTGGTCAGTGGTCAGTGAACGGTGGTCAGTTGGTCTCGACCGGCTACTGGCAGCGTAATCGCGGAATAACTGATCACTGGCAACTGATCACTGACAACTATCGCTTGCTGAACTGGAACCGCTTGCGGGCGCCCTTCTGCCCGTACTTCTTGCGTTCCTTCACCCGCGCGTCGCGCGTCAGCAGGCCCTCGGCCTTCAGCGTCTTGCGCAGCTCGGGGTTGAACTCGATCAGGGCGCGCGCCGCGCCCATCTTCACCGCATCGGCCTGCGCGGCCACGCCGCCCCCGCTCACGGTGACCACAACGTCGAAGCTCGAAGCCGACTCGGCGACCGCCAGCGACCGCTTGGCCGAGACGCGCTGCTGCTCGGTCACGAAGTGCTCGTCGAAGCCCTTGCCGTTGACCTTCCACTCGCCCGTGCCGGGGCGCAGAAAAACCCGCGCGACAGCCGACTTGCGCCGCCCCGTGCCGTAATACTGAACCAGATCCGCCATTCTCGCTCTCTCCGCGGGCGTCATGCGCCCCGCTAATTCCGTTCCGGCTTCGGTGCCTGACCCCCGCGACCCCTGAAACCCGATCCCTGCTCTTACAGCGCCACAGGCGTCTGCGCCTGGTGCGGATGCTTGTCGCCGCGGTAGACCTTGAGCTTGCTGCCCATCGCCCGTCCCAGCTTGGTCTTGGGCAGCATCCCCTTGATCGCCTCTTCCAGCACCTTCTCCGGGCGCCGGGCGATCAGCCGCGTATACGACTCCTCGCGCAGCCCGCCAGGGAAGCCCGTATAGCGGCGATAGACCTTCTTATCGCTCTTCAGCCCGGTCAGCCGAACCTTCTCGGCGTTGATCACGATGACGTGGTCGCCGGTGTCGATGTACGGCACGTACTGCGGGTTCAGCTTGCCGCTCAGGATGCTGGCGGCCCTGGTGGCCAGCCGGCCCAGCGTCTGGCCGCTCGCGTCCACTACATACCATTTGCGGACAATCTCCTTGCCGCTCGGAACAAAGGTGCCCATCTCTCTCCTGCCTTCCAGCTCCAGCCATCGAGGGCCGGTCCGGCTTTTCTTTTTTTTCAAACGCCGCCGGCCGCGGCCTCACAATCTCTAAAAAACTCAAGCGCAATGCGCATTGACCCGCGCAAAACGCGCATGGGTCCCAAATTCTACCCACTGGCAAACAAAACTGTTCGCGTGAGGATTGCGGGAGCTGACCCCACTCTGGGCAAAGGCTCAACCGGCTCGTGCAAGTTCCTCGGCCGGCTGCCGAAGGCCTGTGCCGAAGCCCCCAACAGAAGGCCACCGGCCGGGTCATAGCGCCTACGCACAGACCCCAGGCGCAACACCGCGCAAGGCTTACAGAATAACCGAATCGGGAGGTGGAGTCAATGAAAGAACGGCCGCCTCGCAGGGCAATCGCATTGGGAGCCACTGACTGGAAATGAATGGCAAAGGGCTATCGATCCCGACGAAAGACTGGCGTTTTCGGGGTCTCGTAACAGGGCACGACTTTAGTCGGGCCGCAGAATCCGCAAAAAGACGATGGGCTTTAGCCCCCGCTACGCTCATTTCCGCCGAAACGATCGACCTCCTCTGCATTTCGTCGAGGTGCGGATTCCAAATGGAATTGCCCTCTGAAAGAACCTGGCCCAACCTTCGCAGGAATCATGCGGATTGACTGACGGACCTTGCAATTCCTTTCGAGCCAAAGAGTGCGGCGCCACGTTCGTATGGCCCTAGCCGAGAGTGCCGCTATAAGCCAGCGTGCAAAAGCCCATGATAAGGAGTGCAATCGCGACGACCATGATGTTCACCGCCTTCAAGCCGGCCCCTTTCCACTCTCCTGTCATGAAACCCCATCCGCTGGAAGCCAGGATGATAACCGACATGAACAGCGGCCAGCCTAAAACCGGCCCCATATTCCCGATCCGAGACATGGCCACCCCGTAGATTGCCGTGCTGCCCATCCATAAGGCCGCCATAATGAATCCGTACCCCCAATTGATTGCCGATTTCGGAGCCCCAAAAAGGTGAAAACTCCGGTTCTTGCGCCAAAGATAGCCACAATAAATCAGATAAGGGACCAGCGAGGCCGTGAGGAACGGCGCCCAAATCACGTTGTACTCGTTCGTGGTGCTGGCGCCCATGGCGACCGCCTTTTGAATCATGGGCGTGCAGAAGGCCGCGCCAAAGTTGTTCAACGGAGAGCCCAGTCCCGCCAGAATGCAGAGGATCAGACCCGCGGCAAAGCCCATTTTTTTTCCCGGCGCGCCCGCCGCAACGGCGCTCCTCAACCGAAGCTGCCGCTCCTTTTGCAATCCGGCAGCGGCCGAGACCACAATGCCCGCCAGCATCAAAAAGATGCCGGCAAAGAAGAAAAAGCCTTCCCGCGTGCGGACCTTCTCGGCGTGCTGGGATAGGAACGGCACGATAGACCCGAACGCCGTGGAAATGCCGATCGCGATGGCAAAATTCAAAGCGATGCCCAGCGCCGCGATGCCCAACCCAAAGAAAATCTGAGCCAGGCCGAAACCGGCTCCAAACAAAATGAGCAGCATCCATTGGTCCGCCGGCGTATGACCATAGAGGGCGATCGCGTGGGGAACAGTAGCGAAAGCCAGCGCCCAGGGTAAAATCAGCATCCCCCACACGCCCCAAACCGACCAGATGTTTTCCCACTTCCATTGCCTGGCGTATTTTGTCGGAACGGCGAAACTTCCATTCAGCCCTCCGGCAATGATCGTCAGGACCATCGCAAGAACCATATTCCGCATTCGCTGCCTCCTGAGGTGGCGCTCAGAGTGTTTCGAAGCCGAAAACGAGCCCGCCGAGCGCGCCGGTCAGCGTGGCCTTCATCAAAGGAGTGTTGGGTCGCATGGAGTGGGTCCGCCGAGTTCCCAACCATCCTACAGACTCGCGCCCCCGCAAGCAAAACGTTATCTGTTTCGGACTGTAAGCCCGGAAAATCCTCCCGGCAGCGCCCCAGCCGAAGCCGCGCCCTTCAGGCCTCGGCCTTCTCGGCGCTGGGAAAGATTGCCAGCACCCGGCACCTGTATTTGCCGGCAGCGCTCCAGGCCATCGTCATCTGGCTCTCGATGGCCGCGCAGTCGCCGGCGTCGAGCACCTCGGTGAGCGAGCCGGCGTCGAGCTGCAGCCGGCCTTCCAGAACGTAGACCACCGCGCTCGTCTCGCGCAGGTTATCCATAGACACCGTGGCGCCTCCGGCCGGGAACTCGATGGCCTGGGCCACGAGCCGCGTGCCCCGTCCCGGCACGTTCAGGGGAGTAATCCGCACTGAATCCGCGCCGCGGCTGGCAGCCTCCAGATGGGCCTTGCGGGTGATCGAGAGCGCGTGCCTGGCCGGTTCTGAAAAAAAGTAGCTCATGCCCACGCCATAGACGCGGCAAATGGTAGCCAGCGTGGCCAGTGTGGGAACCATGCGGTCGGTCTCGAGCTTCGAGAGCAGCGCCGTCGAAAGCCCGGTCTCGGCGGCAAGACGCGACAGCGTGAGACGCTTCTGGGTCCGCAGCAGGCGCAGTTTCACGCCAATGCAATAAGGCTCAAGCGACCATTGTGCATATGTGACGGTTTTTGGCATGGCTTCCCCAATCCCAGACGCTTGCGGAACAGGGCCATGGCAGCCCCCAATTCCAGTTTGGCGCCAGCAATCCGTTTGAAATCTGAAGTTTTTTTGAAATGATAGACGAGAATCGATATTCTCGTCACTCCCCACGCTCCAGAGGCGGCATCAAACCCTCGTGACGGCGCGGTTCCCCCGCCGGCCACCGCAACAAAGATCCCACCGAAAGGGCCAACGCACAAATCTATGCGCCTTCGTTTCCCTTGCCAATCCGCCACGCGCACCCGCCGGCTTCTCGCAGCCGCAACTTTGACCGCCGCTCTCGCGGCCTGCATGGCGCTGCCTTGCGCCGCGGCGGACAAAAAGCCCGCGCCGGCGCCCGACGTGCTGGTGCTGAGCAACGGCGACACCCTGCACGGCAAGCTGGTGAGCGAGTCCGGTGGCAAGGTGGTCTTCCACAGCGATCCGCTGGGCGACCTGACGATTCCCTGGGCCAATATCCGCGAGTTGAAGACCACAGGCACGTATGCCGTCTTCAACGCCAAAACCAAACCGCGCAGCCAGAAGAATCTGGGCAATCTTCCCGTGGGCACCATCGATG
>JASHOY010000111.1 GCA_030038435.1 Acidobacteriaceae bacterium
ATCGCAATTCTGCTACTTACGGAGCGGCTCACGTCTAGCCGCGGCTCCAATTCCTCATTTGGCGAGACAATTTGAAGCCAGCCAAGGATCATTAAGCAGGGGACGCGAATTCAAGTTAATTCGCTGTGGCGCATACGGTGAAGACTACAGTCAGCCGCAGCATGCCGCTGGATTGTGGGGTTCGCTGGCGAGTCGAAACTTTGGGCGGTGCGCGGAGAACTAGGGCCTGTTAACACTATTGGGATGGCGGCGACGGGAGCCAGATTTGCCGAGTTCTAGAAGCGAGGAGCGTGCTGTGGTCGATCCCTGGAGCGACGAGCGACAACGAAATCGGAAAATCTGGCCCCGTCCCTTCGGGTTGCGGCGTAAATTCGGCCATACTTCGTTGCCGGCCTCGACGGTGGGGCCTGCCACAGCCTTCGGCCGTCCTCTCGTCTGGCCGAATTTACACTCGCAACGCCATCCACCCCAATAGTGTTAACAGGCCCTAGCTTGAACCCGATGCTGTCTGTTGCGCCCAGTTCACATAGACGGGATTGCCCAGCAGCCAAAGTTTTCCGTCGGCGCCAACCACCTGGACGAGAAACCAGTGGCGCCGGCCATCGCTGATCCAGGAAGCGTGCAGCGAGGCACTTGCACCGGTTCCACCGGCAAGCACGGTGGAATGAATCGGCTTTCCATCTTCCACCAGCTCTGCGCGGCCGCCCGCGTCAGCCGCGGTCTGGACGTCGAATAAAACCTGCGATCCTTTCGAAGCCTGCAGCAGGCCGCCCATGTGGGCTTCGCGGCCATTGCACGCGGCGGTGAATTCCAGCATGCGGTTGCTCGATCCTGCGAGGTCGATAAAGACGCGTCCGGAGCGAATTCCGGCAAGAATTGCCGGGGTGGAAAGGTTCTCTGCATAGACGACGGTGGTTGGACTGCCCACCGAGCCGAGTTGATCGAGCGGCCGCATGGGCCGGTGGTTGTCGCTGCCGCCGATGGCAGTCAATCTGTAACCGAGATCGAGCTGATGTTCCCAGAAGGGAATTCCTGAGAAGGCGGGAATCTCGCTGCCGCTGTTTACGGCTTCAATGGCGTCGAGCAGATGCATGTCTGCAGGCGGGTTTGGGGTCCAGCCGCAGCCCATGCAGATTTCTCCGCTGGGGTCGCGAGGATGATTGATGGAAACCAGCGCACCGAGTTTATGGGCACGGCGCAGCAGATCGTTGACGTTGGGAACGCTGGGGCTGCCCAAGCGGAAGTTGAGATAGTCGGTTGTGCCGAGGAAATTCAGGTGGCCGTAAAACGTTGTGATTTCGCGGCCGGGAATGAGCAGCACTTTGTCGAAATAGGGCTGCAGTTCGCGCATGGCGTCGTATTGCGAGGTGGCGTTGTGGTCAGTGATGGCGATAAAGTCGAGGCCTCTGCGCGCCGCCGCATCCACGGTGACGAAGACCGGGCATGGCACCATCTTTCCAGTCTGGCTGGGGCACTGGCCATCGCTGTTGGCGGTGTGCATGTGCAGGTCGCCGCGAAACCAGGCCGGGCCATCGCGGAGCGGCTCGCGCAGGACTTCGGGGTAGTCGGCCACCAAGCCTGTGCGCGTGAAGTAAAGCTGCGCGGTATAGTGCGATATGACCTGCGGCCGGATGTTGGGGACGCCGATGAGCACATTCCAGGTTCCAGCGGGAATGGTTCCCGGCAAACAGGATGGCGTGGCATCGGACAATGCTATGGTGAGGACCGACTTATTTCCTCCAGCCCAGCAGCGCAGTTCCTTCGGATCAAGCACGCCGAGATCGAGCGCCGTGTGCTGATCTTTTTCCGTGTATGCGAAGGTGAGTGTCACACGCTCGACGCCGGCGGGCACGCGAAATGGAACTTTGATGTAAGAGTGGTTCTGCGATCCACGGACAGTGCCGTGAAGAACCAGGTCTGGCTGCGGCGCAGACTGGGCGGCGGCCGGCAGAGCTTCCATGCAGACGAGCAGTGCCGGTAAAAGCCAGAGCGAGAAGCAGGAACGTTTCAGACGATGCACAAATGCTCCAATCCTTGGCGAAAAACGGTCAGCAATGCTGTAGGCGCAGACCGGAACGAGCCGTGGCGAATGCGCCGAGCGACCGCGAAAAAAGTTGCAATTCCCCTCCCATTTCCCGAGGGCGAACGCGGCTGTCCGGGAGGTTTTGAAGGGGATGGCAGGGGTGGGGGGGTATGGGGGGGGGCAAAACACAAGTGTATGAAAACAGGCAAGTTGTAAACTAGCGTTTTTATAAGTGTATGAAAACAGGCAGGTTGCAGGGAGTTTTTCTTACAAGTGTTTGAAAACAAACTATTTATTAGATGGTTCAAGGCGACCAACTGAGAGCATGGGGTTAACTGAAATCCGCGCAAAAAGCGGGCGTCTTTGGTCAGCCGGTTGTGCATGGTGTAAGCGTAGCGGAAAGCAGGAATTAATCGGCAAGGCGGCGGCAGAAAGTTGCGCATTGTTTTCAAGCGCTTGCGAAAATTCTGGAGCCGACGGGGTTGACAGCGCATGAGGAGGGCGCGGAGCGAGCGGGCATTGGCTCAGATTCTTTCTCGTCAACGATAAAAAAGCAAGAGCCTGAGCGGCGCGCCGAAGCCTCAGGAAGCGCCGCTCAGGCTCTTTGAGCATCAGTAGAAGAGCTTCAACGCGAATTGCAGGGTGCGGGCGCCGAAGTTCTGGTTGCTGTTAGTGGTGCTGCTGATGTTGCTGAAATCTGTGGTGGTGAAGTTCAATTGCCCTGGTTGTGCGAAGGGCGGTGTGTTGGTGGTGTTGAAAGCTTCGGCGCGGAACTGGACGCGAACCGATTCCGTGACCTGGAAGTTCTTGAGCACCGATGAGTCGAAGTTATTCCAGTGCGGACCACGGGCTTGCATCTGGCCGCCTCCCAAGGGTGCGTAGTCAGCCTGGCCGATGGCTGTGGCCGCGGGTGGCTGGGCAAAGGCATTGGGATTCAGCCATTGCGTATAGTTATGCGGACCGGAGTAAAGGGACTGTCCGGTGAGATCGGCAAAACAGCCGAAGTCAGAGGTGGTTGACTTGGGGCAAGTGACTGTAAATGGCTGCCCGCTCTGGAAGCTGTAAATGCCATTGACGATCCATCCGCCGAGCAGGAGATCCATTGCCTTGCTGGAGTTATTCCCGAAGATGCGGCCATGGCCGAAGGGCAGGTTGTAACTGGCCGCCAGGTGAACCAGGTTGGGGGCATCGGTGTCACAAAGCGCGTAGTCGGGCGCAATTCCGAATCCCTTGAGCCACTCGGCGCGGTATTGCTGGTTCTGTTCCGCCTGGGTGTGCTGGTCGGTCATGCACTTTCCCCAGGTGTAATTGCCGAGAAGATACAAGCCATCGCTCATCTGATGCTCATAAGTCACCTGCAGCGAGTTATAGCTGCTGGTGGCGTTTGTGGTCTCATAAGTTGCGTTTGGTCCAAAGTCTGGGAAGGGAAGATAGGGAGCCACGTTGGGGTTTACTCCGACCGGCAGTATCTCGCTATTTGAGTTGTTATAACCCAGGTTATCCAGATGACGGCCCTCGGTGCCGACATATCCGGCTTGAATGGAATCGTGATTTGTGAACTGGTCCTGGACCATAAAGTTCTGAGTTTGCACGTACGGAGTCTGGTAATTGTACTGCCTTCCATAGAGATCCAGCCCTTCGCCGGAGTTCAGGGCGGGATTCTGGAGGTTGACGGTCTGGAAGGCGTGCTCCATGGTGGCGGGAGTGCCATCGCTGAGCAGAAGGGGCGCCTGA